>JAFIGF010000012.1 GCA_020831535.1 Opitutales bacterium
AGCGGCGTGGTGCGTTTCTGGGAGGGCGAGGGTCTCTCCGAGCTCGAATGGTCGGGGTGAGGCGCGGCTTCTTGGCGGACGCTCATCGACCAGGCGGTGCCGTTTGGGAACGATTGGCCGGTTGCCGCGCGAAAGCTCAGAGGGACCTTCGCCCTCCCGGCGGGGTGGACCGTTTAGGGAAGAATAGGTCGGGTCTTAGGGCGACGCAATCACCGCTTGGCAAGGACACGTGTCCTTGCTCTTTAGCGTGACGGGGGCCACCAAAGTGCCTTTGGTCGATGGCGTCGCGTAACCTGTTTTACCTTTAAGCCCCTTCGGGGCTTTGGGGGGCAACCTTGGGGTGGCGATCGGCGATCAATTGGGCGTAGAAATCCTTGATTTCCCCGGCGAGCTTGTTGGCATCGTATTTTTCGCGGACCCGTTTGGTGGCGGCGGTGGTTAGGGAGGTTGCCAGTTCCCTATCGGCCAGTGTCCGGTCGAGCTTGGCGTGAAAGGTTTCGGGGTTTTCGAGGTCGAATAACCAGCCGTTCTTTCCATCCTCAATGAGGGATCGGGCTCCGGAAGTGTTGGTTGCGAGGACGGGGGCGCCAGCAGCCCATGCTTCCAGGATGACCAGGCCAAAGGGTTCCGCTTTGGAGGGGAGGATCATGGCGCGGGCCTCCTGCAGCAGTCCCAGTAGACGGGGATCCCCTGGCGGGAGTCCTCCGGTCAAGAGCACCGCGTTTTCCAGTCCGGCGGCTTTGATGGTTTGGTGAAGAGTTTCGCGGTAGGTTTGGTTGGTGGCTGCTCCCGCCAGCACCAGTAGGGCTTCGGGATGTTTCTTAGTGATTTCCGCCATCTGTGTAACCAGCCAGGACTGGTTTTTGACAACGTCAATGCGGGCGACACACAATAACATCTGTCGCCCGATAATTTGGGGAAAGGCCGCGCGGGCCAGCGCCCGGTGATCTTCCTGGAATTTGGTGAAGTCGATTCCGTGGGCATGGGTGATAACCCGGAGGCCGGGATACCTTTCCTTTATTAAGTCGGCTTCGTTGACGTTGCAGGTAATGACCAAATCCGCGTCGGAGAGAACATGCCGCGCCCCCCACCACCAGCCGAAAATCCGACCCCATTCCAGGGTTCTCCGGGAAGGGGTTTGCAAGGATTGACGGACTTGCTCGGAGAGGTCCAGGGCCCCGCCATGAATGGTCAGGACAAAGGGGATGTTCCGGCGACGCGCGATGGTTCGGGCGATCCCGCCCAAACGTCCGGTCACGTGAGAATGGATGACCTCCAGGTTCGGCTCACGGGTAAGTTTGCCCGCTAAGTCAAAAGAGTGCAAATTGCCTCCGAGAGAAAGGACTTGTTGACGTTTCGCCTTGGACAATCCCCATACCGGCATGCAGGCGCGATACCGTCTCAATTCACAACCGGCGGCGGTCAGCGGGTCGGGAGCATCGGTTTGAGGGTTGGGCGAAGGGGAGCCGTTTGCTACGCCTTGGGGCTCCGGGCAGAAGACAATGGATTTTACCTCCCGGTTCGAAAGACCGGTGGCCAGATGTTGCATAGCGGTTTCGGTGCCGCCCCACTCCGTGGGAACGTACTTGCGCAGGATGTGGGCGGATTTCATGCGTTGCCGATTCTCTCTTCCGTTTCCTTTTCTTCGGGTTCGTCTTCCTCTCCTGGCGCAAGGGGTTGTTTGTGTGCTTGGTGCAGGGCCGCGAGAATGCCTAGGAGCAAACTGAAGGTCATAAACACCTCGCTCTGACGAAAGGTCCATTCGGTGAGGTTTTGCAGAAAAAGGCCGAGTAATCCGAAAAGGATCCCGATGGACAGGAAACGGAACTCTCGTTGCAGCTTTCCGAATTGGTTGACGAGGGCAATGTGGAACCACCGAAACCAGGCCACGACGAAGAGAAAGAGCCCGACCCACCCCATTTCGCCCAGGGTAATCAGGCCAAGATTATGAGCGGGAGGGGCATAAGCTCCGGAATAGATCTCTTCATTTCTGGTTCGGAAGGCGGTGAGGTCATCGTAGTTGGCGTAGCGCAAGCCTCTTTCGGTGGTAAATTCCTTGCTGACAATATAAGACCAATTATTTAAACCAACTCCGAAAGGGCGGTTGTGAAGAATGGCTTTGGCCTGACGGAAATAATACCCGCGTCCTTCACTTTCCTCATCAAAATATTCGCCGGCCAGGGTAGCTTCGCCATACCGCAATGAAACCTGCTCCCATGAGCGTGCCACCAATCCGCTTACCAATAGGAGGCCGAGCAAGGCAAAGCCAACTTTGACGGGGTTCGGCCGCCAGGAAATGCAGGTGACGATGGAAGCCGAAACCACGAAAGCAAAAACCGGCATACCCGTGCGGGATAAGGTCAGGAGAATGACCGGAACGGCCGCAATAACGGCAATCCAGCAAATCGCCCGAAGTAGTATAGGCGGATGTTTAGAGGCTGCGGCGGCGGCCACGACCGGCGTAATAAGACAAAGGTAGGTGGATAAGATATTGGCATGTTCGAGTGTGCCGGTGATCCGGAAGGTACCGGAAAACCATTGATAGAGGCCCCAAAGGGATTGCAGCGAAACCGCTGCCGCCAAACCTGCGATGGCAATGAATATCCGTCGTTCAGTCCGAATGGAAAATGCGGCGACAAGCAAAAGAAGAAAGCCACGCAACATTTTGGACAGTTCGTAGGAACCAAAGATTCTTGGTTCCATCACCACAATGGTGATCAGCGCCCATAGGCTAAACACCAACAGCGGGGCCAGGCCCGCGGGCCAATAGAGCTTTTTCTCCCGCGGGTCCAACAACACGCAGGTAAGGAGACCGCTTGCCAGTACGTCAACATAGGTTATTTCAAAGCCCCGAATGGTTCCACGGTACCAGTCGGCTCCGTAGAAGTGAATATCGAGGCCCAAGGGGAGAATGGGTCCGATAACGATAAGAAAAATGGTGGCTTCTCGTAGCTTGGGTAAAAGAAACAAGGCGATGGTTACGGCCAGGAAGGCCGGAATCAAAAGAGCAAGTCCGATAAAGTCTTTGGTTTCAAATGCGATGGGAAAGTCCATGATATAGGTAGAAAGAAAATTATGGGGAGGGCGTGGTCTGTTGGTCGGGGCAATTTTTCGGGCGGCGTAGTTCCGGCCAATAGTGTGAATTTCCCTGGCGCAGTGACCGTGCGGCCAACCATCCGGCGATCAGAGTAACCAGGAACCCGGCTAGAGTTGCCGGCAGGAATTGTATCCGCTGGCGGAGCGGAAAGGCTTTCAGGCGCTGGAAACGAAAGGTCAGGAACCCGGGAAACAAACGCCAGAAATAGCGAGTGGCGAGTAAATGTTGGGACATTAATCCGGCGAGCCAGGTTGGTTGGTTTTCTTCCAGATGGCGAATAACCCGGCCGAGATCGGCGCGTTCGGCGGGTTGTAGTCCAGGGATAAACTGATCGAGTAAAACATGCAGAAAGGTCTGTCCCATCATCTGACGCTTTTGATTCTTAAGGATATGTGAAAAGGGGAGGTAGGGATCAAATTTGTGGGCCGCGTGCAGGACGGTGCGGATGCGATTGTTTTGCAGTTTGGTCTGCCCAAAGTTCGTGCAAACCAAACTTTTCACGTAGCCATCGTCGCAAGAGGGGAGGGCGCGGGGAAAGTGGATGTGGCGGGCCGTGCCGGTGCGAATACAGTAAAGCTGACCGGTAAGTTGCCCGGGAGCGCTTTGGGTCATGCGGGAGGTGGCGAGGGAAAGTTTTTCACGAAGGGTCAAACTTTTGTCCGGGTCCAGGCTTTTGAGGGGAGTTCCGACAGTGACCATAGCGTATTTGTTGTTCTCTAATCCTTCCAGGAGTTTCCAGATAGCGGTCTGATGAACAAAAATGATGTCGGCATCCATGAGGACGAGGTAACGGGCTTCCTTGCCCGAGCAGGCGTGGATGAATTGGTTGCACGCATTGGGCTTTCCTGATTCCTGCACGGTGTGCACGCGGGCTTTGAAATGATTGCGCTGCGGATGATTCTCGGATGCCTCGGCAAAGAGATTTTTGACCACTTCGGCCGTTCCGTCAGTACTCCCGTTGACCACGCAGGTGATTTCCAGACAACTTCCATGGGCGGCCATTTCACGAAAAACACTTTGGGCAAAGAGCGAAGCGATGGTGTGGTGGATGGAATCTGCCTCGTTGCGGGCCATGATTCCGATAGAAACGAAAATAGGCAGGGCCGGATGTACGGGGCCTTCATGGTTTGGGTTTATCTGGATCATTAGGTCGCCATGGTATCCTTTCCGGTCACTTTTCGGGATGGGGTCTCGGCCCCAATCGTACGGGGCGATCACCCCATACGTTTTGGTTGCGAAGCAGGCTATTCTGGATTCATGGAAAAAACGAATTCTCCCTTTGACCTTCAGTCTGGTGACGGTTCCGGCGATCCCGATGATCCGCTCGTAAGCATTGTCATACGTTCTTATAACGAGGCCTGGGCCTTGCCGGAGACCCTGGGGGCGTTGGCAGAACAAACCTATCACAATTGGGAATTGATCGTCCTGGATAGTGGCTCCACCGACAACTCTGCCGATCTGATTCGGGCGGCAAAGCCGAAGCACTTTATTCAAAACAAGCCGGGAACCTATAATCCGTCCCGGGTTATGAATCATGGCATGCGGCTTGCCAGTTCGAATTATGTGGTGTTTCTCAATGCGGATGCGACTCCCCTCAATGCGAATTGGTTGGCCCCTCTTGTGCGGCCACTCAAAGATCCCCGGGTGGCCGCTGTATTTGGCTGTCAGGTGCCTCGCGCGGATTGCCGGGCGGTGTATGCCGCTGACTATGACCGGTGTTTCGGGCCCCATCGGGCCGCCCCCGCTTGGCCCCATTTTTTCAGCATGGTCAACAGTGGCATTCGCAAGGATATATGGGCGCTGAGGGGGTTTAACGAAAAAATGCAATATTCGGAGGATGATGAATACACGCGCTGGTGTCGTGGAATGGGGTATCAATTCCAATACGTCCCCGCTTCCTGTGTTACTCATTCCCATAATTACACGCCCTCTGAAGCGGCCCGACGCCAGGCTGGCGAAGCCCGCGCGTTGGCGATGGTGTGGGAGGGTGATCCCTCACATTTCAACTTTGCCCGAACGGTTGGGTTGGGCCTGCTGAATGATGCCCGGCGGGATTTGGCCTTTTGCTTCCGCCGCCGACGTCTCCTGGAGTGGCCGCATGCGGTACGCATACGGTGGTGCCAGCGGCGGGCCCGCTTACAGGGTTTTCGGGAGGGATGGAGGACTTTTCGACAAGCCGACAAAAGAAGCACCGTTCTTCCACCATTCTGTTCATCGGCCAATAAAGGAGGGGCAAAGGAATGAAAAGCAAGCACTCAACCAATGGTACTTCACCCGAAGCAGGGGGAGAACTTTCGCGCTCAGGCCAGGTTTCCGCGATTCTAGCGCCACGATTTACTCTGGATGGCGACGCCGCCCTGGAAAAAGAATTGGCAACCATCTGTGATTGGGTGTGTGACGGGCTCGGGCAACGGCTGCCTGCCGGGAAGCTGGAGGCGGTCGTACTGGGCGGTGGTTATGGCCGGGGCGAAGGTGGGGTCTTGCGAGAGAAGGATGGTGATCGGCCTTACAATGATATGGAGTTTTATGTGTATCTGAGGGGCAATTCTCATCTCAATGAATTTCGCTATAGAGCGAAGTTGGGTGCGCTCGAACACGAAGTATCGGCCAAGGCGGGAATCGAGGTGGAGTTCAAGCTGCAATCCCTAAAGCAAACGCAAAAGGACCGGGTATCCATGTTCTCCTATGATCTGGCCATGGGGCATCGTATTGTTCTGGGAAGTAAAACGCTGTTTGAGCACTGTGGTCATCATCGCAATGCCCGGAAAATCCCTTCTCCGGAGCTCACGCGTTTGCTGATGAACCGCTGCAGTGGACTGTTGTTTGCCAAACAGCGACTGGAGGATACCGATTTCTCGCCTGACGATGCCGATTTTGTGGCTCGCAATCTCGCTAAGCTGAGACTTGCCATAGGGGATGTCGTCCTCGGCTTCTACGGTCAGTATCATTGGAGTTGTCGCGAACGTTCCCGAAGACTGAAAAAAATCCGCCGGAACACATGCGGTCCATGGTTGGACGCCGTTCGGCATGAACATCAGAAAGGCATGGAATTCAAGTTGCATCCGTCTCGAAGCACGGTCTCGCAGAAAGAGCTTCACCAGGATTTCCATGCGCTCTCCGAACTGGCCGGGAACGTTTGGCTATGGCTGGAAGAACTTCGGCTGGAGCGAAAATTCAACAGTTTCGCTGATTATGCTTTGGCCGAAGACAACAAATGCCACCAACGCAACCCTCTGCGAAACTTTCTTATCAACCTACAGCAGTTCGGAGTTGCCGGGGTTCTCTCCGATTCCCGGTTTCGTTATCCCCGCGAACGAATGTTGCGCGCCCTTCCGGTGCTTTTATGGGAGAGGGTTGAAGCTCCCGGCGAACCTATGCAACTGCTTTTGCAAGAACAGTTATATATTGGTCTGGGCAAAGCCGAGTGCTTTATCGATGCCTATGAGTGTCTTTGGCGAAGGTTTCGGTAGTTTCTGCAGCGACAAATGGGGCATACACCTGATAGAGCCCAAGCAAATCGGGAGTTATCCTACCTGTCCTGAAAGTCGTCAATCGACTCAAAACCAACCGATGAAACAACGAGACTTATGCAAACCCTGGACACACCGAAACGAAAAGCAAGAAAACCGAGCATTCCCCTTGAGAAGATTCGACTTTTTCTGGTGGACGACCACCCATTGATCCGGGTGGGCATTGCCGGGATCCTCCGTCGGGAAGCGGATATAGAAGTATGCGGGGAGGCGGCTACGATTGCGCAGGCCATGAAGTTGATTGAAATTTGCCAACCGGATGCCGTTTCCGTGGATATCACTTTGGCGGGGGAAAGCGGTATCGATTTGGTCAGTCGCATCCATGCGTACAATCCGGAAATAGGCATTTTTATTTACACCATGCATGATAAACATTTGTGGATGAGCCAGGCCATGGAAGCCGGGGCAAAAGCCTATGTTCGTAAAATGGAATCCCCGGAAATTCTGATAAAAACGATTCGCTTACTGGCCCAACATGAACGGTAGGAACAACGGTGGTTTTCACTGAAACGAGCCCTGAAAGGGCGGTCTAATCTTTGGGTTTGTTGTGTTTCCCTGGGGTTAGGCCACCCTTTCAGGGCTTGGAGTTTTCGATGTCGCCCCCGGGGGGCTTTGCGGTGGGGAATCCGGGGGCGTTCGGGATCAGGTCTTCATCGCCGCCACTAAGGTGGAAATCATTTTCCCCGAATCATCTGATTTCCGCAAGAACCCCACCGCCCCGGCGGCGGCGATGGAGCGGGCTTCGTTGCTCCCCGAATCTTGCATTGATAAGGCCAAAACTCTTATTTCTGGCCATCGGCGAAGGATCTTGCGGGTGGCGGCGATGCCGTTCATCCGGGGCATGTTGATGTCCATCAATACGATGTCGGGATGGGTGTCCGCGATGATGGATATTGCTTCCCGGCCATCATTGGCCTCACCCACCACCTGAATCCGGGAGTCGAGATTAAGGATTTTGACGATCCCTTCCCGGACCAGAACATGATCGTCCACGACCACCACGCGAACGGGCAGGGGGCGGTTTTGTTTTTTCTTTTTAGCGGGTCTTTGGGAGGAGAGTCGGGCCCCTCTCGGGGGCCGTAAGGTGAACCGCATGGCCACGGTTGTACCTTCGCCTGGCGCCGAAGTGATGGTGCACGATTCATCCATTGCCTCGATACGGGCACATACTGAAAACAAACCAAATTCACTGAGGTTCTTTTTGCCTGATTTGGATTCCACGTCGAAGCCGACACCCTCATCGGAAACCCGGACGGACAAGCTTTCCGGGGCAACCTCAAAATGCAATTGGGCTTGGTTTACCCGGGCATGCTTTACGATGTTGAAAAACAATTCCCGCAGGCTCTCGTAGAGGAGGATTTTGATTTCATTTTCCAGGTCGAAGGCTTCCTCGGGGAAGTCATAGTGTACGGTCAGGCCGTGTTTCTTCAGCATCTCTCCGCAGAGTGATTCGATGGCGGGAAAGAGGCCTCTTTCATACAAAATCCGGGGGTTGGCCTGACGGACCAGCGTGTAGGTGGTTTCGAGCGCATCGTCGATATGGCTGATGGCCCGCTTTAAGCAATCAGGAAATTTCCCTGTGGCCGAATCCCGTTGACCCATTTCAAGCTGCATTTTGGCGGCGACAAGCAATTGTTGCAGGTCATCGTGGAGAATAGAGGCCATCCGCTTACGTTCGCGCTGCTCGGCGGTGCTCAGCTCATGCACCATGCTTTGCAAACGCTCCGTTTTTTGGTGGAGTTCCATGGTGCGCTCGGTGACCAGATCCTCAAGTTTCCTTCGTGAATCCTCAAGTTCCAACCGAATGCGTTTTCGGTCGGTGACATCCTCGAGGGACATCAGGATCAACTCGGCCCGGTCAATTTGGGCGGCATTGATGAGGAAAGAGCGGGAGTCCTTGTGGTCAAAGGCAATATCCATTTCAAAATCAACCATTGGGGCGGCTTCGGGAATAATGCGTTCGAGCCGCTGACGAAGGGCCGGCAGGTCCCATTGGACTTTCTTGAGTTGGTCGAGGGGGATCCCTTTGATCTTCTTTGAGGTGTCGCACCGGAAGCAGGCGCAAAAGGCTTCATTGGCGGAACGCATATGTAAATCTTGTTCCAGAACCAGCATGGGCGTGCCCACCGTTTCGATGGTTTTTTCGGCCAGTTCCTTCGCTTCACGAATGAGCTTTTCCCCCGCCTTGCGTTCCGAGATGTCGATAAAGGTGATGACGATGCCTTCAACGTTGTCATCATCGGTCCGGTAACACTGTAAGCGGGCGAGGTAGTGATGGCCTTTAGCGTCCTCGACTTCGCGTTCCAATTCCCGGTGGCTCTTCAAGACACTACGGATATCCTCACAGAGTTTGTCGTATTTGAGTTGGTGGGTGATGTCGGCGAGGGATCGGCCCAGGTCAATGGAGCGCAAATTAAATAGCTCCGATGCGTTGGGGGTGAAGCGCATGATATGCATTTCGCGGTCGAGGAAAACCGTGGCAATATGGGTCGCCTTGAGCAGGTTGTTCAAGTCGCTGGAAAGTTTGTTCAACTCCTCGACTTTTTGCAGATTTTCCTGATTGAGGGAATTGAGTTCCTCGTTGATGCTCTCCATTTCTTCCTTGGATGTTTCCAATTCCTCCATGGCTGAGCGCAATTCCTCGTTGCTGCTTTCCAATTCCTCGTTGTATGCCTGCATCCGCTCAAGGGTTTCCTCGTGATCCTCGGACATCAATTGCATCTGGCTCCTTGCCTTGCTCAACTCGGTTTGCAGCTCGGGGATTTGGGGCAAAATGTCGCCCTTCCTTTCACCCGGATTCGTCGCCGGGTCAGCTTTAATCTCATCGAAGATGACGAGATAAAAACCTTGCATTTGCGGCTGTTGGATGGACTGAACACTCACTATCAATTCCATCTCACGCCCATTGACCGTGGTCTTGATCAGCGCTGAACGGTAGGTGTTTTGGTCTCCGCGGGTCGCATGAAGGGCGGCTCTTAATTCGTAACGCAGGGTTTCGGGGAGGAGTTGGAATACATTTCTGGTCGGAGTGCCCCCGGGAAATTGGAGAAAATCCCCGGCGCGGGCGGAATAATGGACCATTTCGCCCCGGGTATCCATCAAAAGGCTGGGAGGGGCATAGAGTTCAACGGCCTGTTCGTGCAGCTTGCCGAAGCTGGCCGGGGGGGTGAATTTGGAGGGTTTGTTCGACGGCTGGCTTGAGGTTAGTGGATAGCTGGAAGGCCTGAGACCGGGAGTGGGCACCGACCGCCGCCGATAGAGCCCGAGTTTTTTATTCTCGCAGGTAAAGAGATCGCTTTCGACACTGTCGGCGGAGCCCACCAGGAGATAGCCGTCCTCTTCCAAGGCGTAGTGAAACAGGGAAATCAAATGGAGTTGTACTTCCCGTTGCAGGTAAATGAGCACATTGCGGCAGCTGATGAGGTGGAGGTGGGAAAAAGGGGGATCCTGTAAGACGTTGTGCAGAGCGAATACAACCTGTTCGCGAACCTTTCGTTTCACCCGGTAATGGTGCTCATTGCTGGTGAAAAATTGATCCAACCGCGTTCTGGAAACATCCGCTTCGATGGATTTTGGGAAAATTCCCTCGCGCGCCCGGGTCAGGGATGGTTCGTGCAGATCGGTGGCAAAGATCTGTATTTGATGCGTGTTGAATAACTCCTTGGGCAAGGCCTCCAAGAGCAGTATGCAGAGCGAATACGCTTCCTCCCCGGTCGCACAACCGACCGACCAAACCCGGGTGCGTCCCGCGGCTGGGTTTTTGGCGAACATTTGCGGAATGATGGTTTCCCCAAGGTGGGCAAAAACGGGAGGATCGCGGAAAAACTCGGTAACGGTAATCAGCAGGTCTTCAAACAACAGCGCGACTTCCTTTTCTTCGGTCTGCAAAAATTTCAGATAGGTATTCAGGTCATCGGTGCGGTGTAATTGCATCCGGCGTCTCAGGCGACGGTTGATGGTGGCCCGCTTGTATTGGCTGAAGTCATGGCCGGTTTGTTCCTGCAGGAGGCCCAGGATCTGCCGAAGAATTTCTTCCGGATCGTTGTTGGGGTGGGTGTCCGCTCTTAAATCCTTCGCTGGTATGGAGGTGGCGATTTTGAGGATCTGGGCAGGGATTTGTTTGAGGGGAAGAACCAAGTCTGCGACGCCGGCTGCGATGGCACTGCGTGGCATCGAATCGTATTCGGCTTCTTCGGGAGTCTGGACGATGGTCAATCCGCCGGCCTCGCGGATAAAGCGAAGGCCCGAGGTTCCATCCGAACCGGTTCCGGTCAGGATGATGCCCACCGCCTTCTCGTGGTGGGCGGTTGCCAGAGTTCGGAAAAAATGGTCAATGGGAGCGCGCTTTTGGCGGCGTTCTTCCATTTCGGAAAGGTGGAGGCTCCCGTCGATGGCTTCAATATTGGCCCCTGGCGGAATGACATAGATCTGATTCGCTTCCAGGGTCGTGGTTCCGGAGATCTGTCGGATAGGAAGGGGAGTGGATGCCTGGAGTAGATCCGCGAGGTGACTTTCGTGGTCCGACGAGAGGTGCATCACAATGACAAAGCAGGCATTGGTATTTCCCGGGATCTGCGGCAACAAATCCTTGAGTGCGGCCAATCCGCCGGCGGAGGCACCGATACCCACGACCCTCGATGGGGTTTTTGCTTTGGTCTTGGCCGATGATGGCTGTCCTTGCTTATTTTTCGGTAAGGATTTCCTCTTTTGCTGAGTTTTCTTCTTAGGTTTTGTCATGGATAATATCAGCGTAGGCCTTTGGCCAGAGAGAGGGTTTTGGGGGTGTGGTTGGCGGGCCAAGAGCAAGGCGGTTTGTTCAGCCAACTGCTTAGATGGAATGCTAACGTGACGGAGCATTGCTGGCAAGGGTTATTCCCGACCTCCGTCCTGTCCTTGGGGATTGGAGTGATGGTTCTCCAGGTGACGGCGGAGCCGTCTTTGGACTGCGCCAGCCTGCTGGCGAACCGTTAGGTTCGGTAACGCCGCAGCAGGCTGCGGCTGGAGAAAGCGGCAAGTTGAGCCACAGTGAAATCCCGCCGACCTGTCCGCCGAAGCCTTGGCAAAGGAGGAGCAACGCGAGGGAAACCAGCGAAGCGCAGTCGGGAAGCTTGCCGCAGTCCAAGGTGCCTACGGTACGAGAAAACCGAGTAACCCCCTGGGGGGACGAGCTCCGTCTCGTCCACGGAGTGGTCCCTGAAGCGTCCCCCATAAGGAGCAAGGACATTGCTTCGCCCTCTCCGGCTCCGCCTCCGTCCTGTCCTTGGGGAGCCGGTCAGGCGACCTGATTGGTGGGAGAGTTTTCCGAATAGGCACCGTCTCGTCCACCTTTGCAGGGCTAATGATCGCTGTAGTCTCCCAAGCGGGGTCCTCGTGTCCCTGCGCGAAGTGCTTCAAGCCAGGCTTAGAATCCGCACCGCAATGACTTTGGATGCGGCCGAAATAGGTCGGGCCTTCTGCCCTCTACGTAGGTAGGGGCATTGTTTCCTGGGGCTGCGCCCCAGGCTGGGATGGGGGCGGGCCTT
>JAFIGF010000144.1 GCA_020831535.1 Opitutales bacterium
GGAACCCTCGGCTTCGCACAAGACCCTGAGCGATTCGAATTGGCTCTTGATCTTTCATGCCTTAACCCATGCCCCCTACGGCATCGCTAAAATCGCTACCTTGGTCGGCTTGAAAAAGTCTACCGTAGCGGATCACCTTACCGTTTTGCTAAAGGCCGAAATTATTGTCGATGAGCACCGGGACCAACAAGTTCTCTACTCTCTGCGCAAACCCTGCCTCAACAATCTGTTTTCGTGGTTGGAGAATTTTAATACCGGGAGTTCAGTTTAACGCTTTCGTTCCAGGAGTCCCCTCGGGGCGACTCCTCGGCGCTGCCCCAAAGAAAAGGCACCAGGCAGGCCCTGGCTTATTTTGAGGTCCGTATCGTGGAATCGGGCGACAACACTTGGCGGCTTTAGACGCCAGACCGCTTCCTGATGGGATGCCAATGACTTGCCGAGACCAGCATTGCTTCAATGGCGATAATCAAAACGCTAAAGGGAAATGGTTTGGCCACGATGGTACCGGGAAAAACCCATTTCTCCTTTTCCGGAGTAATCGCGGGCAAATTCCCGGAAATCAAGATCGCGGGTTGAAAAAAGGAAGCGTTTCGCAGGCGGCGCAGCAACCCGATTCCGTTGAGTTGGGGCATTTCCAGGTCGGTGATGAGAAGATCAAAAGGTTCGCCCCGGAGACTTTGCCAGGCAGCTTCGCCGTTTTCCGCACTCCGGACATCGTAACCCCTGCCGGTTAACCACCTGACGAGAATCCCGCGAAGATGCTTTTCGTCCTCCACAAGAAACAGACGGGTTCGCCTCACCTTGAGCGCCGCCGGATCCACCGGAGCCTCGCCGCCGGAATGAAAGGTCCTAAGGCGCGGAGAAATCTTTGCGTGAGAAAGGATCATGATAGCGAAAACCGATACGAATAGAGGGATTGAACGAAGACTCTGACGAGGGTAAAAGTACCGCAATAGAGAGGGACAGAAAATGGGGTCATACCCTACCCCATAGCTTGTCATGAGATGAACTACAGAAACTCACCCCTGCGAAACATGACCCAAGTACAGGGTTAGGCCCTATTCCCCAGGAAGCCCCTTTCAGGTATTCTACAGTCTATGAAAAACACCAATAAAAGATCTCTCACCCTTCGTTCTCTATTCATCCTCGCAACCTTAATTGGTGCGATGAGTATTTCCGGTTGCAACACTGTGCACGGAGTTGGTGAGGACACCGAAGCCGTAGGGGAAGCCATCCAAGGGGCAGCGAAATAAGTTCTTCCGGTGGGGGCCACCCCCGGAACAAATAAAACTCCTCGCATTCCCGCGAGCGCTACGTTTCCCCTAGCACCAAAGACCTCATCGTCGATAAAGACGGTGAGGTCTCTTTTCGTATGCGGAATACCCAAAGCTGACCCATCAAAGGCTGGCAAAGAATTCGTATTGGCCAAAGTCGGACCCAATCAAACAAAAAACCTGAGAAAGCTTTTTACGGCTTTCCCAGGTTCATTTTGAACAGTAGTCGGAATAAACAACTACCACTTAACACCCATACCGACTGAATAAACAAAACGACCATCATCATAAACGTCGCTGATTTCATCCGTATTCCGGAACAGGAATTGGTACTCAACCCCGACATTGACAAACGTGGTGTCATTCACGAAAACCAAAAGCCCCGTATTCGGACCGGCAATGAATTGATTCTTTATGGTATCCCCATAAACATACCCAAGCCCCGCACCCAGATAAGGCTTCACGCGATTAAGGTCGAAATAGAAGTCCATCCCGACCCGGGTGGAACCATTCCAATCAGAATTGCCTGAAACGTCGGCAAAGCTTACGCCCTGACGACCCACAACGGCGATGTTGTCGGCAATGAACCAGCTGAGTCCCAACTCGACAGAGGCCGCGTTGGCATCGAATTTTTTGTCGCTTGATCCGCTGCCGCCGATCGTAAAGGTTCGGTCTCCTTTATCTAAACTAAAATCCCCCTGCCCCTGAGCCATAGCGGCCGGAAGCATTGAGAATAAGACCATTCCAATGATTTTTAATTTACTTGTTTTCATGTTTGTTTTTGTGGTTGCAGGTGTTTGTTGTTGGTGCCCAGGGCCTACCCGCTTGAGGCCTTGAACATGCTGTTTTTGCATCGTTTGTTAGGGCATCACGTCAACCAGGTCCGGCTAACCAATGCCTATTGCTGTCACGCCACAAAACTACGCCAAACACCTACTCGATGCTATAGGGTAAAACCCCACCGCAATCCACCGTTAGGTCTCCTCTCCGGCTTTTGGTTTTTTGCAGGACGGGCCCAGAAGAAAAGCAAAGGGCTCGGTCATAGGACTTAGTTTGAAAAATTGCATTACGATAGAGAGCACTGGAATAATAATAATCATCCCGATAACCCCCCAAACCAAAGCCCCCACCAACAAACCGAAGAAAATTACCAGGGGATTGAGATGGACGTTACTGCCAATGATTTTTGGCGTGAGGAAGTAACTTTCCATCAACTGAATAACGATGAAAGCCCCCACTACCACCAGTGGATAGAGGAGACTGTCGCGCATCAAATAAACATACAGGACCGGTAGAATCGCGCCAAAAAAGGGCCCAAAAAAAGGTACGATATTCAAGAGCCCCGCAAAGACTCCGAAAAAAATCGCGTGTTCGACTCCGATCAGGAACAACGCGGTCGAGTTCAGAACCGCCAGAATGGCCGACACTGTAATAACGCCAACCAGGTATTTCTGGGCAACCGAGCGCATCTCTTCGGTGTGCTGCTGCACAAGATGCTCCGGCGACCGACTGAACAAGCGAACCACAAACCCCTGCAAATGATGTCGGTAAAACAGGAGGAAGAAGGTGAAAGCCGGAATCAAAATCGCCCCAAAGGCCAGCCCGGCGAAGCCTCCCATAAAACTAAGAAGCTCCCCACTGTATTCCCCCAAAAACATGGTGATGCGCTCTTCCTCAAACTCCGGCATCGGTGACTCCTCAAGCCCTAAATGCCAAATCAAAAAATCATCCACCCGCCGATAGCTCTCACTCAATCGGTCGGGAGCGTCGGCCAGACTTTCTCCGATGTGCATAATCTGCCTGACCGCAAGACCCGAGAGAACAAAAAAGAAAGCAATGATCAACAAGACCGGTAAGGCAGCCCCTAGCAGACGGCCCAGGTGTTTTTTTTCCAGCCATCCGGTTAACGGCGTAAGCAGCATGGAAAGCAGCGCGGCCAAAGTCAGGGGAATGAGCAAATTGGCGCCCAGTCTGAGAATCAGATAAATGATACTGCCAAGGGCTAGAATATAGAACGCCCGCAGATAAACGGGCAACGGCAATTGCGTCGGTGTATGCTCTCCACTCATCAACAATAGTCCACTCTATCCCCGGAGTTCTCCCGCCAGACCCTTTACTTGGAACAATTTCTCATCGAAGTTCTTTTTATGAACAGGAATATCCATTTCCCCACCATACACCGATCACCTCATTCTCCTATGGGGTGTAGTGCTACCCTCCGGCCAAAGACGTTTTGCGACCATGAACAAACACAGACCCCCTCCCCTGGAGGGACGAGCTCCGCCTCGTCCACCTTTGCAGGGCTAACGATCGCTGTAGTCTCCCAAGCGGGGACCTCGTGTCCCTGCGCGAAGTGCTTCAAGCCAGGCTAAGAACCCGCTACCCCAATCCGACCACTCGAGCTCGGAGAGACCCTCGCCCTCCCAGAAACGCACCCGCTCCGCCGGGAGGGCGAAGGCGTGTCCCGCTGAGCGGTGGTCCCTCTGAGCTTTCGCGCGGTGGCCTATTCGGTATTCCCAGACGGACCTGCCTGGTCGATGAACGTTCGCTAAGAACCCGCCCCCCAACCTGACCACTCGAGCTCGGAGAGACCCTCGCCCTCCCCATTCCCGTCCTGTCCTTGGGGATTGGAGTGATGGTTCTCTAGGTGACGGCGGTAGCTTGCTGGCGCAGTCCATGAGCCAGCCCTGCTGGCGAACCGTTAGGTTCGGTAACGCCGCAGCAGGCTGCGGCTGGAGAAAGCGGCAAGAGCTTGCCGCAGTCCAAGGTGCCTGCGGCACGAGAAATGACGGGGGCTATGGGTGGGGTCAAAGTCCATCCAATGGTTGTTTGAGGTTCGTACCTTTTCGGGTTCTCGTGGTCAAGGTCGTTCGACGAGCTCCGCCTCGTCCACCTTTGCAGGGCTAACGATCACTGTAGTCTCCCAAGCGGGGGCCTCGTGTCCCTGCGCGAAGTGCTTCAAAACAGGCCAAGAACCCGCACCCCAACCCGACCACTCGAGCTCGGAGAAACCCTCGCCCTCCCCACCCCCGTCCTGTCCCCCTAAACCCTTGCTCCCACCTTCGCCCTGCCGAAGGCGAACACCTAAAACCCCGACACAAAAAAGCCCAGGGCAACGCCCTGGGCTTATGGATACACAACAACAGCCCTAAGAGGGCGGCCTACTCCCCGGATTGCCCCACGCCCGCCACCTTCAGGCGAGCGTGGGAGCGTCCCGGCTACTCCATCTGGGAAGGTGCGGAGTCGTGATAGATGATGAGCCACTCACCATCCTCCACATCATAGAACACCCGGGTGTCCTCGTCTGCCGCATCCACATCATAAAACAACCAACCGGATCCCTCGAGATAGAGGTAGGGGTAGCTGTCCAACAAGACGAAGACAAGTCCTTCGGAGGCATCCGTTCCAGCGGTTTCAAAATTCCAATACAACGCTTCATGTGTCGTCATATTGTAAATATAGAGCCATCCGCTTTCTTTGCTGTGTAACCACTCCTCCCACGCCATGTCTGGGTAGAGCTCACCTAACGAATCGATGGTTCCACTGTCGGATTCATAGGACTGCGTTCCCGAAGTCCCCGTGATCTCAAGGTTGGTCTCACTCTCGGGCTCCTCATAGACCATATAACTGATCATGATTTCCTCTTCACCGTCATCAAAAGGATCGGCCAAGACTTCCATCGATGAGGACGATTCCGGGAGCAACGTAGCGGTCGCAAGTCGCGGCGAACCCGCAAGATAGTCCGCAGTTGAGTTCACCACCACATCCACGGTCAAAGGATCCGCACCCCCGACATTGCCCAGCGCCCGGATGTTCATGATCAAGGTACTGGCTCCGGCAGGAATGGTCAGAATTTGCGGAATATCGCCTTCCGGACGGCGATAGTCAGTCCATTTCACCGCACTCCCTTCGAGGGAGAACTGAATGGTCAACGCCTCGGTCGTTTCACCCGTTCGAGTGAAGGTGAAGGTGGCGAAATCCGTCGAGCTACCAATGGTCGCATAGGGATCGGTCGCCACCACGGAAACAAAGGGCAGGACAGTCTCGGTGTAGAGATTCGTCACCGCGAACAATCGCCGTCCATCCGGCCAGGTGGCCTCCGCTTCGACCCAACGGTTTTCGTAAGAAATCGGCAGAAGGGTATAGGTCTGCCCAAAAGCTGCCTGCTGCCCGGCTGATTCCCACACGATCGTCGCTTCGTCCAGGTTAAAGCCAGGAGCACTCAGCCCCAACGTAACCTCGGCGTTCGTCGGCAAATTCTCCGGCAAACCGGTGATCTCCATCGTCCCGCTCTTCCATGACTGGTTTTTCAGTGAGGTCTGAGCGGCGAGGAAGGCCAGGGTTGCCAAACCGCGTGCCTGATCCGTCACGACAAACTCGGTCGCCACGTTGAAGGTGTCCGTCCACCGATCATATAGGGCAAAAGGATTGGTATTCGAATTGTCGCGGGGAAAGGACAGGTTGGCCAATTCCGTTCCGTAGGTCGGCGTGTAAACCGGTCCAGTCTGCAGGGCCCCCTGGGGAATTCCCGAAAGCGGCAGGATACGCCGGTCGTTCTGCGAATACTGGTGCACAATCTCGTGCTGGCGCTTCCGCCCCAGACCTGTCAGGTAAACCATGTTCAGCGGATTACTCCCCAGTTCATAGTTGATGTTCGCAACCATCGCATCGACAAAAGCCGGTTTCGGCGCGAGTTGATGAGCCACCGTGATGTCGAAGGCCTGGGGGATGGAAAAATACCAGCCCGCGCTCCGCATCCGCTTGGTGTTGTCAGGAAAGCTGGTCCCGTAAGCGCTATCATTGGACCAGCGCAGGGCATCCTCCCCGGCAGCAATCAGTTCCTCCGTACTGCGGGCCAGGTAGCCCTCATCGAGGTCAGCCCGACTCAGCCGTCCACTTTGTTCGGCAAAGGCGTAGGCCCGCAGGGCATTGCCCCAACCACCATTGGCCCGCCACCAGCCCCAGCGTCTTGTCGCCGGATCGGAAGGCTCATACCAAGACTGAAGCGTCGCATGGATCGACTGATCACCCGTCGCCACGAACATCGCCGCCGCCGCCCAGGCCAACTCATCATCATGGGTGAAATTATCCCCATAATGCGAGATCTTCTGGTAGGCCCCCGCTTTGCCGTGTTTGGCAATCGCTTCCATCAGGAAGTCCCAGCCCTTTTGGGCCACCGCCCTGTAGTGAGCAGCTTCCTCCGGATAGGCCGCGATAAAGCGTGGGGAGGAACCGATCTCCGCCAGAGCGCCTACCGCCGCCGCCGTAGCGGCAGTGGTCTTGGGCCAGACGACCTGCGGGTCACCCGCATCCGGCAGCACATTGCTCTCGTAACGGCGTTCCCGGGGATACACCAGGAAGTAGAAGCCTCCATCGGCATCCTGCATCTTGGCCAGGAAGTCTGCTTCCCATTTGGCCAACTGCAAAATATCGGAGATTCCGTCACCACTTTCCGGTAACCCCAGGTTGTCCAGATCAGCCACCCCGGGCAGTGAATCCACACTGAAGATCAGTTCATGGACCAAGGCCGCGCTGTTGGTGGTATATTTACTGTAGTCCCCGGCATCATGGTGTCCACCGGATACATCAACAGGACCCGTATTGATAAAAGGATACAATTGATTTTCCGGACTGGTCAGACGCGGAGCGATCTGGGGAGGGTTATTCGAATTTATCTTATTCGCTTCACTGGCTACCGTTTTCCAGGTAAACTCAAATTGAGTATTGTTGGTCGGCACGGCGGCAGCATCCATGTGGCCACCCCGGTGGGTGAACCGCGTATAGGGCATCTCATTGGGCGCCCCGCTGCGCTGATGGTAGAGCCCGAGCGCATAGGTTCGGGTGAAGTTCATCGCCGCACCCTCATTGATACGGAAAGGCAAGGAGACTCCCAACCCCGCAACCCGTAACAGGTACTGCCCGGGGTTGCTAAAGGAAGTGAAATCCGCTTCATAGACCTCTTGATAAGGAACCGGATCGATGGTGAAGCCAACGTCCGCCCGGCGCTTGAGTTCCCCGGTGAAAACAACGTCACCGCTCCTGGCATCGATCAGCGCAAAGCCATCCGCCAGAGGAATGTCCATCTCCCCGAGATTACCGAGATAGAAGCCCACCTGCGCCTTCTTGGCTAAAGCCGGAAGGTAACCTTCCTGATTGACGTGAATGGCCGGGCTGTAGCGCAACGGATTCTTGACCGCCGCAAATTTCATGCTTGTGGGCCAGAGACTCGTACTCGGGTTGGTCACCTCCACCTGGGCTCCCTCGGGAAGAGGCGTGGCCAAGTGCAGGTAAAGCGCATTGTCAATCCGCAGGTCCCGTACCTTCAGCGGAGCATAGAGTGCCCGGCGCTTGAAACCCACTGCAGTCACGGCAACGGTCTGCCCGTTCACCGAGACCACAAAGCGGGAGCTGTCGGGGGCGTTCAACCCGCCACTGGAATTGACGAAATTCCAACTATCCACCGACGAACCAGCCGGTTGGGTGTTGATACGACGCAGTTCGAGAACCGTTGGGGAAAGAATACTCAAGGCATTGTCTCCCACTCTCGGCTGCTCCAGGGTCAGCGAATCCATCCTTGTATAGGGGGGCAATTCAATCCCATCCCCAGTCCCAGGACCGGTAGAGTCGCCGTCGTCGCCATCCTCGGGGTCGGTGGGGTCTCCCTCATCCGGATCTTCAGGATCCGTAGGATCTTCTTCATCCGGATCGTTGCCATCGCCGTCCCCGGAGGAGCCTTCCGCAAGCAACGTAATCATCGCACTGGCAGCGCTTCCAATGTCATAGGACTCGTTCGCCTTCAGCGTAAAGGTTACCGTGGCCGGATCGACATCAGTGACGTTGTCTCGGGCCAGAATGTTGAAAGTCGTTGAAGTGGCTCCAGCGGGAATCACCGCTTCGACCGGAATATCGCCTTCGACGCGACGGTAATCAAACCATTTCACCGCGGTACCCCCGAGGGTGAAATGAACCGTGAGCGCATTGGTGGTATCACCGTTACGAGTGAATTCAATCGAGGCAGTGTCCGAAGGGTCGCCAATGGTGGCGAAGGCGTCGGTGGTGGCAACCGTAATCACCGGAACAAGTGGGGGTGGCTCGGTTCCAGGTCCACCGGGTTCGGTCCCGGGGTCGGTCACTTCACCAGCGATCCCCTTGCCAACGGAATCAAGCGAAGCCCTTCCATTAAAGAGACTGAAGGTCATGCCCCGTACCGTCCGTCCTTCAAGATCAACTTGATCGGCGGGGATTTCCAGACGCACCCAACCACCGGCCGCGGGCAGATCGCCCAAGTGGCGGCGACTGGCGGTGCCGTCGATCCCTTGATTGATCCGGTTTTCGCCCCAGTAGGCCCGGTGTTCCCAATTGCCCGAATTCAAGCTGATCAGAATTTGGGAGGGCGGGTTCGCGACATCAAGATAGACATAGGCGAAGAGACTCTCTCCGGCTTCCACCGCCAGAGTGTCCCACGCCCAATTGAAAGTCGCTTCGTGCTGACCGGCGGCCAGTTGACTGCGGTGCGACAGCGCACCCGAATAAGGAGCGGGATTGCTCCCCACCCAGTTCCAGCCCGAACCGACCGCGCCTTCGGGTAATCCGGCATTGAACCACGTCGTAGTCTCAACCACCTCGCCATCATTCGTATCGCCGTCACCCGGCTCGGTAGGGTCTCCCTCATCCGGATCTTCAGGATCCGTAGGATCTTCTTCATCCGGATCATTGCCATCGCCGTCCCCGGAGGAGCCTTCCGCAAGCAACGTAATCATCGCACTGGCAGCGCTTCCAATGTCATAGGACTCGTCCGCCTTCAGCGTAAAGGTTACCGTGGCCGGATCGACATCAGTGACGTTGTCTCGGGCCAGGATGTTGAAAGTCGTTGAAGTGGCTCCAGCGGGAATCACCGCTTCGACCGGAATATCGCCTTCGACGCGACGATAATCGAACCATTTCACCGCGGTACCCCCGAGGGTGAAATGAACCGTGAGCGCATTGGTGGTATCACCGTTACGGGTGAATTCAATCGAGGCAGTATCCGAAGGGTCGCCAATGGTGGCGAAGGCATCGGTGGTGGCAACCGTAACCACCGGAACAAGTGGGGGGGGTTCGGTTTCCGGTCCACCGGGTCGGATATCAGGCATCATCCCGGTGAGTCCCTTGCCAACGGAATCAAGTGAAGCCCGTCCATCGAAAAGACTAAAAGTCATGCCCCGCACCGTCCGACCTTCAAGATCAACCTGATCGGCGGGAATTTCCAGGAGTTTCCAACCACCGACCGCAGGCAAATCACCCAGGTGGCGGCGACTGGCGGTACCGTCCCTCCCCTGGTTGATCAGGTTTTCGCCCCAGTAGGCCCGGTGTTCCCAGTTGCCCGAATTCAAACTGATCATAATCTGGGAGGGTGGGTTCACTGGATCAAGATAGACATAGGCGAAGAGACTCTCCCCGGTTTTCACCGCCAGAGTGTCCCACGCCCAATTAAAAGTGGCTTCGTGCTGACCGGCAGCCAACTGACTACGGTGCGACAGTGCACCCGAATAAGGAGCGGGGTTATCCCCCACCCAGTTCCAGCCCGAACCGACCGCGCCTCTCGGCAATCCGTCGTTGAACCAGATCGTTGTTTCATCGTTAGGAACTTCCTCTGCCGCCGAGGCGAAAACTCCGGCGAGAAAAAGAACAAGGGTGAGGCAGATAGGGATAATAGGTTTTTTCATGCTCCCAAGTTAACCTTTTCCGCGGAATCATAATATCAGCGCAACGCTGAAAAACATGTCGGCGTTTATCCTACAAGATGTTCAGCATGAATTACTTGCAAACTTAAAGTAAAAGTTATGTGAGGTTTTATGCTTTGCTTAAACAATATGCGAACTTTTCACAACAGACCCAAGCCACAAAAGAGCCCCCGAACCTTGCTGTATCTCGCTATCCAAGCCATTCGCCCGCCCTTTCCGCCCTTGATTGGACACCCCGAAGAACAAAGCGGCAAAGCAAAAGTAGGATTATACCCCATAGTCCGCAGATTTCTTTCGGCTATATTGGTGCTACCTAAAAAGGGTGAGCCCTGACTTCACCCCGCGACCTCGATTCCGCTCCTAAACCTATAATCAAAAGAATTATACATTCTGTCATTCGCAACTTCTTCATGCTACCCCGAAGCATCCCCTTTCTCACCACAACGAGTACCGCGCGCCGATGAGCAACGCGATGGTCATCGGTGCAGGGATGATCGCCCGCCAACACATAGCGGCGATACAGGCATCCGGGGGCGCAACCTGCGCCGCCGTTTGCGATCTATCGCCTGGGCTGGCGGCGTGTGCCGCGGAACAATATGGTATCGAACGATGGGATACGGACTACCGTAAGCTCTTGAAAGAGATTCGCCCGGATGTCGTCCATGTCGCGACACCAGCACACTCACACCTGTCGATTGCCCGTGACGCCCTGGATGCCGGAGCCCACGTGCTGGTGGAAAAGCCGATCACCGAATCTTGGGACCAATGGGTTGAACTCCGTGAGCATGCCCGACAATGCGGGCGATGGGTGCTGGAAGATCACGACTATCAGTATAACCGTCCGACTCAACGCATTCTCGCGGCCATCGGAGACGGTAGCTTTGGTGAGGTGACCCACGTCGATGCATTCTATTGTGTCAACATTCACGGCAACGGCAGCGCTTTTGCCGACCCCAACCTGGCCCATCCGACGCTGGCATTGCCCGGCGGGGCGATACATGATTTTCTGCCGCATCTGGCCTATCTTGTCACCTTGTTCGTCGGGCCGATGCGATCGGTCCAGACGATTTGGCAAAAGCGCGAACCCCATTCAGTCCTGCCGCACGATGAATTTCGCGCGATAATCGAAGCGAACCGCAGCACAGCGACGATCGGCTTCAGTTCCCACACCTCACCACCGGGTTACTGGCTAACCGTTTACGGAACGCGGGCGATGGCCCGCGTGAACTACTTCGAACACCGACTGACCTTTGCCCAGGGGGGCCAGACGCTGCGCAAACGCCTTACCGAGGGCGCATACATTTGGCAGGCAGCGGCAACCAATCTTCAGGCTAAATTATCGGGTGGGCCGGATGTGTATGAAGGGCTCCATGAGCTGGTGAAACGCCTCTACGAGGCCCTGTCAACGGACGGCGAACCTCGGTGACGGTCACGCAAATCGACGCGGCCAATCGACTGGTGTTTGCTCTCGCGGCCCAGGCGAATCCGCACCAGCCAAAGGCAACGGTGGAGGCTCGGCCATGAGAGTTCTGATCACCGGGGCCAGCGGCTTTCTTGGACAGCAAACCGTCAAGGCCTTTCTCCAGCGCGGACACTCCGTCCACGCGGTTGTGCGGCCGGCCATTGACCGAACTCTCCTGCCGTGGATCCACGATGTCGAATTAGTCTGTGAAGACCTCCGGCGACCGGGAAAAACACTGGACGAAGCTTTACGCAACGTTGATGCCGTGGTGCATCTGGCAGCAGGCACCTCCGGCAGTCTGGAAGATCAACTCGTGGCCTCGGTCACGGCGACAGAGAATTTACTAAAGGCGATGGATCGCGTGGGCGCGAAGCGTCTGGTGCTCGCCGGCACCCTATCGGTTTATGCCTGGCATCGGGTGAGCGGCACGCTTGACGAGGAAAGCCCACTTGAAGACCGGCTCTACGAGCGCGATGCCTACGCCATTGCCAAAACCTGGCAGGAGCGGATCGTGCGCCAGTGGGCCGAACGCGTGGGCGGGCAGTTAACGATCTTACGCCCGGGCTACATTTGGGGCAAAAAGCTGCCGTTGGTGGCCGGGGCCGGACTCGATACCGGTCGCCGTCTAATTATCAACGGTCCCCTGCGTCGTCTGCCATTGACCCACGTGGATAACTGCGCCGACTGTTTTGCGGCAGCCACCGAGCATCCCGCGGCGGTCGGCCAGACGTTCAACGTGATCGACAGTGATCGTATCCGCGCCTGGCAGTTCGCTGGCGATTACCTCCGACAAAGCGCCCGCCGGGCGTGGCGCATGCCAATGCCCGGCTTCTTCGGCTCGGCCCTCGCTGGCTTGGCCAAGCTCACCAGCAAAATCCTTTTCGGCAAGGGCGGACGGCTGCCTGCAGTGCTTGTGCCCATTCGCTATCAGGCCCGGTTCAAGTCCGCGCGATTCCCTAATGCAAAGCTGCACCAACGAATCGGCTGGCAACCACCACATGACTATCGGCAATGCCTTGCGCTTACCTACCAAACGCACCGCCCCTGCCCTGTTCATGCAACCAAGTCCACTCTCCCCTCCCACCGGGATTAAGCCGCCCTTGCAGAGATTGCTGAGGCGACTCAGCCCCGAAAACCAAAGCCACAAAGCTAAAAAAAGAAAACGTAGGATTACACCCCATAGCGACAATCTTGTTTTGCGGATAAAGTGCAGTCTATGAAACCCAAAAACGGAGAAAAATTATTATGCTACTAACAATCGCCATCATTCTAGTCGTCCTCTGGGCCCTCGGCCTAATCACCAGCACCACCATGGGTGGCGCGCTACACATTCTACTGGTCCTTGCCATCGTCGTTGTGGTGTTTTCCCTATTGCAGGGAAGACGGAGAGTTTAGAAAGAAAACCCATGAATACTATAATCTCACTTGCTCTTATCGTCGGAGGGGTTGTTCTGATCATCTTTGGTATCAGTGCCGCCGACTCCTTCAGTTCCGATGTTTCGAACTTCTTCACCGGCTCACCCACGGACAAGGCAATCTGGATGCTTATCGGGGGCATCGTTCTCGTCGCCCTTGGACTCGGAGGCACCTTTTACAGCCATAGAGGAAACAGGGCGTAAGGGGTAATCCCGCCACATAGCTGTTACACTCAAGCAGCCCAAACCGTCGAGTGGCGTCACCCTTTCAAAGCCTTTCCCTTTGGCCTAGGGAAACAACCAATTTGCGAAAGATTTCGGACACGAACCATCTGACGAGCAGAGAAGTTCTCGTTCGTTTATAGGTTCGTTTTTTTCAAGGTATATGTGACATTGATAGGTAACCTATGTCCTTGGGTCATGCCCACTCCTTGCAAAACATATACCCTTTCGGGTGCAAAAAAGAGGAAATTACCGCTTGCTATACCCGAAAAGGTGCATTTTACTAGTTGAGTAAATCATTTGCACCCGATCAGGTATACTATGAACGATCCCTTATCCCGTTTTATTAAACAACGTCGCCGGGCGTTGGCCTTGACGCAGGAAGCCCTCGCCAGCCGTGCGGGCGTTGGATTACGCTTTATCCGGGAACTGGAACAAGGAAAACCTTCCCTGCGCTTGGACAAGGTAAATCAGGTTTTGGCTCTTTTCGGACACCGGATGGAGCCCACCCCATTCCGTATGGAGGTAAAAGATGAGGAAAGCTGAAGTCCATCTGAGAGGTCGCCTTGCGGGAATTCTGGAAGAGCGGGATATCGGATACGCCTTCACGTACGACCAGTCGTATTTGAACAGTGAGCATGCGGTGCCGATCAGCCTATCCTTGCCTTTGCAGGCAGAGAGCTACACCGACAAACGGCTTTTCCCCTTTTTTGATGGGTTGATACCGGAAGGTTGGCTGCTCGACATTGCCGAGCAGACTTGGAAATTAAATTCACGCGACCGCATGGGGCTCCTTCTGGCCTGCTGCCGGGATTGCATCGGCGCGGTCTCAATCATTGCCGTGGAGGGCGACGACCATGAATGACCACCACTGCAAGATCTGCCTCCATCCCCTTGAAGGTTCTGCCGGGCACTATCATCCGAAATGCAGTCAGAAGCTATTCGATTCCAGGCACCCGCCTTTGTTTCCTTATCAGTGGCAGGAACTGAACCAAATGGCCGAGCAGGTACTGCGTCAGAAGGTGACCGTACCCGGGGTTCAGCCCAAACTTTCGCTTCACTTGGAGAAAACCAAACTCAATCAGCCAGCCCGCTTTACCTTGGTGGCACTGGACGGTGGATTCATTCTCAAGCCCCCCGTGGAACGTTTCCCGGAAATGCCCGAATTGGAGCACGTCACCATGCGCATGGCACGGTGTTTTGGCCTTTCCACGGCCGAATGCGGATTGATCCCTATGGAAGGCGGACAGCACTGCTTTATTACCCGTCGGATGGATCGCGAAGGAACCACCAAGTTGCACATGGAGGATATGTGCCAACTGACCGACCGGCTAACCGAAGAAAAGTATCGCGGCTCCCTGGAACAAGTCGGCAAAATCATTCTGCGCCATTGCCAGAACCCTTTGTTTGATGCCTTGCGGTTCTTCGAGCTGACCCTCTTTTGCTTTCTTACTGGAAATGCGGATATGCATTTGAAGAATTTTTCCTTACTCTACCCCCTGGGTGGCGAGATTCAGCTTTCCCCCGCCTACGATCTGGTCCCCACCGTTTTGCTGCTTCCCGAAGATCAGGCGGAAACGGCCTTAACCCTAAACGGCCGCAAACGCCGCTTGCAACAGCGCGACTTCGCGGCCTTCGGCGAAGCCTTAAAACTCTCCCCCAAACAGATCCAAAATACGTACACACGCTTCGCCAATAGCCTCCCCTCCGCCCTCGAAGAATTGGCCAGGAGTTTCTGCTCGGCGGAAAAAAAACAAGCTTACGCAAACCTGATCCATACCCGGGCGGAACGACTTGGCCTGAATGCAAAATAATGCACGTCTTGCTTACCTCACCCCTGCCCCAAACATCAATTGTCTACACAGGAGGAACCGAGACAGCAGAGAGGAAAGGGCCGTGGTTGCCCTCACAAACTCCTGTCCCGATCCCCTCCCTCTCCCTTGGAGGGACGAGCTCTGTCCCGGCCTGAACTTGCCGAATCGGCCTCGTCCACCGAGCGATGATTCGACCTTCCGCCCCTGCAAACCTTTCCCTTTGGCCCAGGACTACACCAATTTGCGAAA
>JAFIGF010000145.1 GCA_020831535.1 Opitutales bacterium
AGTGTTCCGCGCAGCCGCTTCCGCCTTCGCTAAAGCTACGGCGCGACAGGGAAAGCGGCCGCGCGGGGATGTGGGGGGTGCTTTATGTCCCTGGCTTGAAGCACTCCGCGCAGGGGCCCAAGGCCCCCGCGTGGGGCCAAAAACCGAAAGGGGGCCGTGTGCCCCGGCGCGCAATGCTTCGGAAAACGGAAATAGTCGCCCCTTCTCGCAACACTCCGGAGGCCTCGGCAAAAGCTTAGACTCACACAAGTAGGTGATTCTTTCAATAATGAAAATGAAAAATCATTATCATTAATATTGACGAGGTTTTTGTGGGGTGTTTGGCTGAAGGCTCCGATGATTCGTCCGGCTCTTCAGAAAACGTTTGCGCCCCTTGGGGTAGTGTTGGCCAAGGCGATGGTCCTCGGGGTCGGAGGGTAAACTTTCCTGTCATAATCGTAACGGCTGGAGTTTGGGTCTCCTCTGCAAAGAGGAGGCCCGCTTCAGCTTTAAATCGGGCGCGAGGCCTGGTTCAGACGGTATAAACTTTGCCCGGGGTCGGGTCGAAGACCTTGATTTCGGGGCGGGCTTCGCGGAAAGCTCCGGCGAACCAATCGCGGGCGGCGGGATCACCATGGGTTAAGACAACGGCCCGGGGTTGAGCTTTGAGGGTGAAGTCAAAAATCTCCTCGCGGTCCGCATGTCCGCTCAACTCGAAGCGTTCGACCCGGGCTTTCATGGGAACCACGAGGTCGAGCTTTTCAAAAATAAAATCGGTGTTGCTGTCCTGGGCGAGCATTTTCCCGCCGGGGGTGTCGGGATCGCAGTAACCGACATAGCAGATGGTGTTGTGACTATTGCCCAGAACGCAGCTGGCGACGGTGTAAGAAGGGGTGTTTTCCACCAACATGCCACTGCTCACCACATAGAGTCCACTTTCTCCGGGGTTTTGTCCGGGTTTCAGTTTGCGGGGCAAGGGGCGGAGGTTGAGGTCCTTAAGGACTTTTCGTTGGAAATCGACGAGTCCGGTTTTGCGATGGATGGCGTCAAAATAGTTCGCCAGATCCATGCCCAGGCCGGAGCAAAAGACGGGGCTTTTGATGAGGTCGCCGGAGGCTTGGGCGTCACGGATCAGGGTGAGAATTTCCTGCATTCGTCCCAGGGCAAAAACCGGAATGAGGACGGACCCTCCGTGGATGAGGGTGTGGTTGACCGTTTCGAGGAGGCGCTTGACTTCACCTTCCCGGGTCAGATTCGGATCCCCCGGAGTTTCCCCGCGGGTGGTTTCCAGAATAACCGTGTCGAATGTGTCTTCAGGGAAATCGGCGGCATTCAGAATACGCTGCCGGTGGAAAAGCACATCGCCGGTGAGAAAGATTTTGCGGTGTTTGTATTCCAGCAAAACGGCGCCGGCACCGACGACGTGGCCCGCGGAGTAAAAAGTGATGAGAATTTCTTCCTCGCCTTTGGTGAAGTGCTGGGTGTGTCCGTACGGCATTCCCTTGAATTGTGCTTGAAGAAAATCAATTTCCCCATGGGTAAACAAGGGGTACTCGGCGATGTCCTGTTCCTTGCCTTGCCGTTTCATGACATTGCAGGAGTTGTGCAGCATCCGGGGGGCCAGCGTGGTGCTTGGGATCGACATCAACACCGGAGATTCCGGATGTTCGCGCAGAATCACCGGAAGCGCGCCCAGATGATCCAGGTGGCAATGGGTGAGGATGAAGAAGTCGATGGCCTTGCCGTCGATTTTGGAAAAATCCGGCATGGCTTCGCGCCCGGCTTTTTTTGGGTGAAGCCCGGCATCAACAACAATATGGAAGGGTCCGATTTCCAGAGAGAGGCAATTGGCGCCGATCCCCCCGTCACGGTTAAGGTCTAAAACTTTCATGTGCTAGCGAGCAAAAGCGAAAGCGGGCGCGGGGTCAACTGCCTTGCGAGGGAACTTCCAGGGAGAAACTGGAAACGGGAATACGGATGAGGCTTCCCGAGCAATCCTGGCCGTAAAAGGAACCGTGAACCTCGGCGTTGCCTTTGGTCACGTGATAGCTGTTGTAAGACCAGGAATCTCCAGGGTGAATGCGTGGGGTCTGGCCGACAATTTTTTCCCCTTCAACAACGGTGGTTTCGCCGTTGAACTCGGTGATAATCCATTTTCTTCCTTGAAGAATCACACATTTGGAGGAGTTATTGTGAATGGTTATGAAATAAACAAAAGCATGGGGGTAGCCCGGTGGCATAGTGAGTCCGCCATAGTGGTAAACAACTCGGTCGATAGTTGCTTTCAAGCCGGGTAGGATGGTGGCAGGGGAAGTCATAAGAGAAAATTCAAGTCAGCCTCCCGCGACAATTTGCACAACTTCGAGTCGATCTTGGTCGGCTAGACGGGTTTCTTTCAGCTCGCCGGGGGTCAAGGCCTGTCCATTGAGTTCGACGACAACTTGGCCGGGGGTATAACCTAGATTGGCAAGAAACTCGGGGAGGGTGACTTGATCTTTGGGGTTAAAAGGCTTGTCGTTGGCGTAGATCGTCATAGTCGAAATTTGTTATAGTAGTTTAACACTAATCGTCGGGATGGCCAACTTTCTCGTGAAATTTTTTGACGGTGGTTTTGGGGTAGGCCAGGGTTTTTCTGGGCTTTGGGGAGTGTTGCGCGCAGGAAACATAAAGTCGCTGTTGAGCGGCATGTGGCCCGCTTGTGGAAGGTAGGCTACCTCACGTGAAGCGACACGCAAGCTCCCGCAGTCCAAACGACGCCTTCGCCGTCAAATAGAGCGCCATGGTGTAGGGACAGGATCGAGTCCTTATACTTCGGAATTTTGGATAAAGGCCGGGTTGCAACGAGCCCAGGGGGAGAGTAAGAGGAAGGCCGCTGTCAGGAACGGTTTTCGTCGTCTTCGTCAGGGTTGCTCTCGGGGAGGTCGAGGGGGTCGGGTGACTCCGGGGCGGAGGCTTCCGAGGGGGAATCGATGAGTTCCACTGATTCGCCGTCCGCGGTTTCGTCGCTTTCCTCGTCTTCAAGGCCTTCTGCGTTTTCGTCGGCGTCGATGACGCGGGCGATGCGGATGAGGCGGTCTTTATCGTTGAGATTGACGAGGCGGACACCTTTGGTGGAGCGTCCGATGATACGAATGCCTTCGATGGGGCAGCGGACGGTTTGGCCGGAGGCGGTGAGCATAATGATCTCATCGGTATCGTCGACCGAGAGGGCGGCACAGACGGTGGAATCGGTCTTGATTGCGGTGAGACCATAGCCGCCTCGTTTTTGGTCGCGAAACTCGTCGAAGGAGGTACGTTTGCCCATTCCATTTTCGCCGGCGATGAGCAGGTTGGCTTCTGGCTGGACAATTTCGAGGGATTCGACGGCATCGCCGTCGCGGAGGCGAATGCCCCGGTTTCCGGAGCTGACGCGGCCCATATCGCGGATTTCCGATTCGTGGAAGCGAATGGCCATGCCGGCTTTGGTGACGAGCATGATATGGTCGTCGCCAGTGGTGAGGCGGACGCCGATAAGGTCGTCTTCGTCGCGAAGGAGAATCCCCTTAAGGCCGACGCGACGGATGTTTTTGTAGGCGTCGAGGCGGGTCTTCTTAATGAGTCCCTGGCGGGTGGCGAAGACGAGGTATTGGTCATCGCGGAAATCCTCGATACAAATCATGGCGGCCACGCGTTCATCTTCCTGAAGTTCCAGCATATTAGCGATGGAACGGCCTTTGGAGGTCCGGCCTCCTTCGGGGATTTCGTAGGCTTTTTGGATGTAGAGCCGACCATTGTTCATAAAGAACAGGATGGTGTCGTGGGTGCTGGCGGTAAAGAGGTGGCGGACGAAGTCTTTCTCATAGGCATTGCCGCCGATAATTCCCCGACCCCCGCGTTTTTGTGAGCGGTATTCGTTGAGAGAGGTGCGTTTGATGAAGTTTTGCTCGGATACGGTGACGATACAGCCTTCCTTGGCAATGATATCCTCCATACGCATTTCGCCTTCCCAGGGAACGATTTCACTTTTACGTGGGCTGGAGTATTTTTCCTTCAGCTCGAGAAGTTCTTTTTTGATAACTTCGAGGAGGATCGATTCGTTGTCCAAAATGGCGCGCAGGCGCTCGATGGTTTGGATAACCTGGGCGTACTCTTCTTCAATTTTTTGGCGTTCGAGGCCGGTAAGTTGGTACAGGCGAAGGTCCAGAATGGCGTTGGTTTGCCTTTCACTCAGCGGAAACTTGTCCATGAGGGATTCCTTCGCTTCATCGCGGCTACTGGAGGCGCGGATGATGCGAACGATCTCGTCCATGTTGTCGAGGGCGATGCGGTAGCCTTCGAGGATGTGGGCCCGGTCTTCGGCTTTGCGAAGCTGGTATTGGGTGCGGCGGTAGATGACTTCACGGCGATGCTCAAGGTAACATTCGAGCATTTCCTTGATGTTCATCTGCTTCGGGCGCCGCTTGTCGAGGGCCAGCAAGATAACGCCGAAAGAAGATTCGAGGGCGGTATGCTTGTAAAGTTTGTTGATCGTTACCCGGGCTACCTCACCTTTTTTCAGGTCGATGACGATACGGGTATTTTCGTCCGATTCATCGCGTAGATCGGAAACGCCATCGAGAACTTTTTCCCCCACCAGGTCGGCCATCTTTTTGACCAGGGTGTTCCGGTTTACGTTGTAGGGGATTTCGGTGATGATGATTTGTTCGCGCCCGTTGGGGGTTTCCTCAACGGAGAGGCGGGCGCGGGTTTTGACGATGCCGCGGCCGGTTCGCATGTAGGACTCAATCCCTTTGGTTCCCAGGATCATGCCCCCGGTGGGAAAGTCCGGCCCTTTGATGACATCCATGAGGTCATCGATGGGAACGGAGGGGTTCTCGATGAGCAGGCAAAGGCCGTCGATCAACTCGTCGATATTATGCGGTGGGATGTTGGTGGTCATCCCCACGGCGATACCAGTGGAGCCATTGAGCAGGAGATTGGGCAGGGAGGCGGGCAGGACCGAGGGCTCGGTGCTGCTTTCCTTGTAGTTGGGGACGAAGTCGACGGTATCCTCGTCGATGTTGTTCAACAATTCCTCGGCGATATTGCGGAGGCGACACTCGGTATAACGGTAGGCGGCGGGGGGGTCGCCATCGACAGAACCGAAGTTGCCCTGAGGCTCGATGAGGGGGTAGCGCATGACCCAGTGTTGGGCCAGGCGGACGAGGGTGTCGTAAACGGAACTATCACCGTGGGGGTGATAGTTTTTCAAAACCTCTCCGACGACCCCGGCACATTTGTCAAAGGGGCGGTTGTGCAGGAGGCCTTCCTGCATCATGGCGTAAAGGATCCGGCGCTGGACCGGTTTGAGACCGTCGCGCACATCGGGAAGGGCACGGCTGATGATGACCGACATCGAATAATCGATGTATGCGGTCTGCATAATCTCGGTGATATTGGTGTTGGTTTGAAAATCCTGGGCCATGAGTAGTCAGTAAAAGGGGGATATTTATCCGTTCAGGGGGAAATTACACATCGAGGTAGGAGACATTGAGGGCATTGTCCTCAATGAAATTGCGGCGAGGTTCGACTTCTTCACCCATGAGAATGGTGAAGAGTTCGTCGGCGCGGGCGGCATCGGTTATGTCGACCTTGAGCAATTTCCGTTTATCCGGATCCATGGTTGTTTCGTAGAGTTGTTTGGGGTTCATTTCACCCAAACCTTTGTACCGTTGAATAGAGAGGCCTTTGCGACCGGATACGCGGATTTGGTTGATGATTTCCAAAATGGTGTGCATCTCGATGGTGTTCTCGCTTTTTTGCCCGACGTTTTCGGTCAGGGTATAGCGAGGTTCGTCGGTGGGAGTGAAGCGGGAGATGTCGAGACCGATGTTTTCGATTTCTTGGAGAAGTTTGGCCATCTGCTGCGCTTCGTAAATCTCATGGAGAGAAATCCGGCGATTGATTTTGAAGCCGTCGTCGGTTTCGAAAACCTGTTGGTCGGGAGCGTCCAGAGGATCGCCGTGAATATCATATTTTTCGGCAAAGCCCTTGAGTTCATCCTCACTCCGGAGGTACTCGAAGCGCTCATCATTGCCTTCGCGGATACGGGCAATAAAACGGGGGAGCAGGTTGGATTCCTTATCCCGTTTGTCGAGGTATTCTTCCAACGCGGCTCCGTAGCGGGTGACGCCTCCGCCCAGTCGTTCCAGTTGTTGGAGGAGACCGACAATTTTTTCGACCTGATCAGGTTGGAACTGGTGTTTGTCGCGCAAGCGGGTGAGGATGACATCCTCTGAGCCCAGTTCGAGGAGGATGCGATTCAGTTGGTCATCGTTGTCGATGTACTGTTCCCGGCGGCGGCGCTTGATTTTGTAGAGGGGAGGTTGGGCGATGTAAACGTAGCCCTGTTCAATGAGGCCGCGCATTTGGCGGAAAAGGAAGGTGAGGAGGAGGGTTCGGATATGGGAGCCATCGACATCCGCATCGGTCATGATGATGATTTTGTGGTAGCGGGCTTTGGCAATATCGAAGCTGCCTTCGCCTTCGTGGTCCCCGATCCCGGTGCCGACGGCGGTAATCAGGGTGCGAATTTCCTCATTGGAAAGGACTTTATCGAGGCGGGCTTTCTCGACATTGATCAATTTACCGCGTAGGGGGAGGATCGCCTGGGTACGGCGATCGCGACCTTGTTTGGCGGAACCACCGGCGGAATCGCCCTCCACGATGTAGAGTTCGGTAAGGGAGGGGTCGCGGGAGGAGCAGTCGGCCAGTTTGCCGGGCAAACCGCCGGAGCCCAGAGCGCCTTTGCGGACGGTCTCCCGGGCCTTGCGGGCGGCCTCGCGGGCACGGGCGGCGTGGATGGCCTTGTCGATGATGCGACGGGCGATTTGGGGGGCTTTTTCGAAGGTGAGTTTAAGTTCCTCACCGACGATTTTCTGCACAATACCGTCCACTTCGCCATTGGAGAGCTTGGTCTTGGTTTGGCCTTCGAAGCGGGGTTCGGGGATTTTTACCGAAATGACGGCGGTCAAGCCTTCACGTGTATCGTCCCCGCTGATGGAGGGATCTTTGTCCTTAAGCAGGCCGTTGGCTTTGGCATAGGCGTTGATGACGCGGGTAAGGGCGGTACGGAAACCGGAGAGGTGGGTGCCGCCCTCGATATTGAAAATTGAATTTGCGTAGGCGAAGATCTGGTCGTTGTAGGAGTCGTTGTACTGCATCGACACATCAACGATGATGGCGGTGTCCTCATCATCGGGATTGGTCAGAACCTTGCCGCTGAAAGTAATGGGATCGGGGTGCTGGACGGCTTTGTTGCGGTTGAGGTAGGCAACAAACTCGGCGATCCCGTCGCGGAAGAGGAAGTTTTCTTTTTTCTGGGTGCGTTCGTCGACGAGGTCGACATTGATGCCCGCATTCAGGAAGGCTAGCTCACGGAGGCGTTTGGCGAGGATATCGTAGGAAAACTCCAGGGTAGAGAAAATCTCGTGGTCCGGTTTAAAGGTAATCTTGGTGCCGGTGCGCTTGGTTTCTCCGATAACGGAGAGGCTTTCGGTGGTCTTTCCGCGGGCAAAGCGCATGTGATGGACTTTGTTTTCCCGCCGGACTTCGGCTTCAAACCATTCGGAAACGGCATTGACACATTTGGCTCCGACGCCATGCAATCCCCCGGAGACCATGTAGGCGCCTTTGCCGAATTTACCGCCGGCGTGCAGATTGGTGAGAACCAACTCCAGGGCGGGCATATTGTATTTTTGGTGAATATCGACCGGGATGCCGCGGCCATCGTCCTCTACCGAGCAGGAACCATCGAGGTGGATGGTTACCGTGATTTTCGAGCAATGTCCGGCCAGCGCTTCGTCGATGGAGTTGTCGACAACTTCAAAAACGCAGTGGTGCAGACCACGCTCGCCGGTGTCACCGATATACATATCAGGGCGTTTGCGGACGCCTTCGAGACCCTCCAGTTTTTGGATTTGGGAGGCGTTGTAATCGCCTTTTTGCTGGTTATCCGGTGAGGGTTTGGGGGTGGGAAGTTCCTGATCGTCCATAGATTGAAAATTGTCAAAGGGTTATACTCTCGAAAAAGAACGCCCGGGACAATGTTTTTTTGTCCCGGGCGCAAAGGAAAAATTGGGTGGCATGAGAGTCCTCAGAGGGATCCGGCTTCGACCGGGTCGAGATCCGGCTTGTTTCCGGCAATACATTGATCATGAAGTATCTGGAGACCCAGTAAGTGATTGATCAGCGCATCCTTTCGGGTGAGGGATACGGGGTCGGTGTCCTTCTCGTATTCGTGCAGGAAACGGGAGACTGCGGTGGGGTCCAGAACCCCGGCTTCAGCCACTTTTTCGGGGCTGAGGTAGGTATCGAGAAGCTCTGACAGGGCGGTCTTTTTGTTTTTCTCGGTGTGGCCCGGAGGGGCCATGAAAGCAAATTTCTCCCGTTTGTAGAGAACCTCGGGCAAAATGCCCTTCATGGCCTCGCGGAGAACCCATTTCTCGATATTGCCCTTGATCCGGTATTTGGGGGGGACTTTAAAGGCCGCCTCGGCGACGTAATGGTCGAGGAAGGCGGGGCGGGATTCCATGGAATTGGCCATATCGACGCGATCGCCGCCCCAGTTGAGGATTTGCCCCTCCAGCATGGTTCGGGACCAGGTGTATTGGGAGATGTCGAGGGGGTGGCGTCCTTGAATGCGCCGGGGATTGAAGCTTTCGGCGATGGCTCCGATGGGATCGTAGTCGGCGGTTTCCTCCCGGGCCTCTTTGCTGAGCAAGGGGCGGGCGATATCCAGGGTGGCCATCCAGGGTTGAATCCAGGAGGGGGTGAAGCCGCAAAGTTCGTTGAAGGCCGGGTGGTCGCGCATATCCTCGGCGAGGATGGCGCCCTTGAAGATCCGGTTGGTTTTCTCCAGGGCCTCGTGGTAGGATTTGACCACCTCCTCGGGCTCGTCTTTGATCCCGTGGAGGAACATGTCGCGTTTGAAGGAGGGGTAGCCGCCAAAGAGTTCGTCGGCGCCCTCGCCGGTGATCACGGATTTGTAGCCGCATTCGCGGACCCGTCGGCTCATGCAGTATTTGGCGACGCCGAGGGTGTTATAGAAGGTTCGCTCGGCAAACCACATGGTGCGCAGGTAATTTTGGCCGTAGAGATCGTCGGCCTTGAGGTTGATGACCTCCTGTTCGGCGTTCATGCTTTGGGCCATTTCCCGGGCGATGCCGGATTCATCGTAGGAGTCGTGGTCGAAGCTGATGGTAAAGGCCTTGACGGGGGATTGCTGAGCCCCCGAAGCCATTCCCAGAATGGAGCAGGAATCGATGCCGCCGGAGAGGTAGCAGCCGACGGGAACATCCGCTTCGAGGCGGAAGGTGACGGATTCGATCAATTTGTCGCGGATCAACTGTATATATTCCTCCGGGGAACCCTCATCGCGACGGTCGGAAAGGGTGGGGAAATCGATGTCCCAGTAGCATTGTTCCTCCACCGTGAAACCACCGGACTGGTCAGGGGTGAAGGTCAGAAAATGCCCGGGGCGTACGGATTTGATGTTTTCGAAAGCGCTGTGACCCGGGATGGTGGTTTGCATCATCTGGTGGATGGCTTGTCGGCGATCCAGGCGACGCGGTATGTTCGGGTTGGCGAGGAGGGCCTTTACTTCCGAGCCGTAGTAGAGGCAGCCGTTGTGGATGGTGTAAAACAGCGGGCGAATACCGAACCGGTCGCGGGCCAGAATGAAGCGGTTGGCTGGTTTATCAAAGAGGGCGAAGGCAAATTCCCCGCGCAGGTGGTCCATCATTTCCATGCCCATGCGCTCGTAGTAGTGCAGGGCGATTTCGCTGTCGGAGCGGGTGCGGAACCGCACGCCATCGGTCATGAGTTCGGTGCGGTGGCGTTTGTAGTCGTAAAATTCTCCGTTTACGCAGAGGACAATGTCCTGTCCGATTCCGCAGAGGGGTTGGTGTCCGGTGACCAGGTCAATAATGGTTAGGCGGGAATGTCCCATGCCGACGCCGCTCTTGTCGTCCAGGTGAAACCCCTGGCCATCCGGTCCGCGGTGGTGGATGGCGTCGACCATTTTTTTGAGATCGGCCTCGGCCTGATCGGGCAATTGTTTAGGTTTCCAGAAACCGGTAATTCCGCACATAAGTAGTGGTGTTCAGTGATGAAGTTAGGTGAGAGAGAATGGTGGGGCGTTGATTATTGCAGGGGTGAATTTTCGGGAAGGCGGTGAAACCGGTCCAGGACGGCCACCAGGAGGGCTTGCCGGACAAAGACCGATCCGTGGGCTTGGGTGAAGTACAGGTTGTGAGCCGTTGCATCGAGACTTTTGTCCAGTTCGTCCAAGCGGGCGAGGGGGTGGAGAATCACCGCACTGGGCTTCAGATCGCTTTGGGCGTTCAGCTTGTACTTGCTGTCCATGGTGCGATAGCTATCCCCGAGTAAGGCAATGGAATTCATGTAAACCACATCGAGATCGTTTACGATGGTGCTCATGTCGGCTTGTACTTCGAACTCAATGCCTGAGGCGGCAATCGCATTCTTCAGTTCCGGTCCCAGCGGATCCGCCATTTCGGAGACGATGGTAATTTTCCGCAGATGGTCCTTAAAGAGGAGGGACATGAGGAGGAAACTTTTGACCGCCCGCATGGTGCCGGGGGTTCCCATTATGCCCAGGTGGAGGCGTTCCGCGGGGTCGCCTTTGAAGGGATGGGCCAGCGCGGGACGCCACTTGAGCAGAGCATACCAGTCGGTTAGCGCTTGGGTGGGGTGTTCGCCGGAGCCATTGCCCGCGTTGATTAGAGGAATGCGCAGATTGCCCAAAATCTCCTTCAGGGCCTCGGTTTCGGTGTGGCGCATGATCACGGCATCGCCGTAGGCATTGAACATCTCGCCGATATCCCCGATTGATTCTCCTTTTTTGACGCCTGTGATGGCGGCGTCGGGAATGCTGATGATTTTGCCATCCAGCCGGAGGGTGGCGCTTTCGAAGGAGGTCCGGGTGCGGGTACTGGCTTCGAAAAAGGCGGTGATGACGATTTTGCCGTCCAGGGGATGGTAGGGGGCGATTTCGACGGCTTCGAGGAAGGCGGCGAAGCGTGCAAATTCGATGACATCTTCTCGGGTGAAGTCGTCCACTGAGAGAATATTCTGCCCCGCGAATTTTTTCAACCGGGCCAAACTGAGGGGGGCTCCATTGAGGAGTTCCTTGGGATTGGGCCGCAAGGTGTCGGTGTGATCGGGAGGATTCAGGGGTTTGGTGATTTGGTTGGGCGGCAGAGGCTGCTCGTCGTTTTCTTTGGAATGGGAGGATGTTTCCTTAGTCATGAAAAATGAGGAAGGTTGGTGAGACCCATGCAGGGTTTCGGGATTCTAATTGTAGCTTACCAGATTTTGCGCTCGAGAAAGTCTTTGACGACCAAGGTTATGAGAACCAGTGCGCCAATCGAGGTAAAAATGAGCGATCCGAGGATCAGGAAGTGAACTATGGCCTGAGGAATCATTGCGTTGAAGAATTTTTATTTCTCTTTGATGGCGAGATCCGGTTCGGCGAGTTCGGACCAATCAAAATCACGAGGGAAGAGCCAGGTGCCGACGATGGTAATGGTCATGGAAATAGCGGCCCCGACAACGGAGGCAACATACCATGCCCAATATTCATAAGCAATCAATCCGAGGATGGAACCAAAAACCATGGCGGCAACGACCGCCCAGGGATTGGTTTGGCGCCAGTACAGACCGGCGACGACGGGCCAGATAGCGCTACCCACCAACGGGCCGGCGTAGAACAGAGTAGTGGCCAAGGTGCCGACATTGGGGAGGGCAATGAACCAGGCGAACAGCCCCAGCAAAAGGATGATGCTGATGGAGGCCCTCCGCAGCTGGCCATCGGTAGCCTTGCTGCAGAACCCTTTCCGGTACACATCCTCGGTAATCAGGTCCGAGGTGGCGGCCAGAAGGCTGTCGATACTCGAGGCGATGGAACAGAAAATCACGATGAAGACGACAATCGCGCCTCCGACTCCCAGTAGTTCAGCGGCAATGATGGGCCCGGCTTGGTTGGGGTCGGGGATGTTGATGTCCAACACTCCGGCGGACAGGGCGATGAAGCCTACCGCGACGGGGATCGGCAGCCAGAACAAACCACCAAAGAGAAAGGCTTTTCCGGGAACCCCTTTGCGCATGGCAAAAGCCCGTGACCACCAGACATTGTTGTGGAAAATCTCCCCGAAACCGAAGAGCAGGTTATTGAAAAAAGCCATGACCGCAGCGGGGGCGATCAGCATCAGCAGAGCGGGTTGAAATTCCGCCAGTTCATTGTAGGTGGCATCGAAATCGATCCGGTTGAAGACAATAAAGCCAAGTATGACGACTCCAATGAGGATGATCAAACTCTGGATATAGTCGGTTCCGATAACCGCATACAGACCGCCGAAGATGGTGTAGATCACGCAAACCGCCAGAATGATAGTCATGCCGTGTTGGTAGGGGATTCCGGCAATCGCATTGAGGAAGAGCCCGCCGGCCATGGTCATACTTATCAGCCAGGTCAGACAGTAAAAGAGCGAAATGATGAGGAAAAGCACCCAGGCAATTTTTCCGTAGCGCAGGCGGATGAAATCTCCGGCAGTGTACCCATGGGGCATAAGTTGGCGGATGCGCGTCGCCATGGGAGCGAAAAAGACCAGGCCAAGGGCGGCGGAGGAGTAGGCGATCATCCCGATAACCCCAAAGCGCAAGGCAAATTCGGGGGCCACCATGGTGGTGTTGGACGTGACCCAGGTAGCCATCGCGGTGGCCATTCCAAGGGCCAGGCCGACGTTTCGCCCGGCGACCATAAAGCCGTCCATATTTTTGGCTTTGCGTCCCCAGAGCCAGCCTAGGAAAATCCAGAGAACACTGAAGATGGCGAGTAAAATCCAGCCGTATTCGGCGGGGAGAACAGCACTGCGGTGATCCATCGTTAGGAATTAGGGGCCTCCCCGTCCCGTTGGCGGTTTTTTCTTTCTTCCAGTTCAGCTTCCCGGCGGGTGCGGGCAGAACCGATCAAAATCATGGCAATGGTGGCGGTCGTGACAATTGCGCCGACGCCGAAAAGGGCAAAGGCGCGAATTTGCGAGGGGTAGTTAACCACCAGGGCCAGAGAGGGGGACCATTCGCTGTAACGGTCGCCGTCCGGGGAAACGGTACGCACCCGGAAGTAGTGAGTTTCCTCGCCCATGCCGGAAATGTAGGAGGTGGTGTCGGGACCGAGGTACACATTGCGTGGGTCTGGAAAAGCCGGATCGGTATCCCGTTGGACCTGAAATTGCCAGTCGTGATCGGGAGTTTCCTCGTTGGGGGAGAGGCTCCAATCGGTAATGGCGGCCCACCATTGGGACCAAAACCCAGGGGCATCGGCGCTTTCAAAGCCGTCGCTCAGGGTCCAGGACAGGACGTAATAAGGGTCTTCCTGATCTTCAATCTGGTCTTCGGTGACCAAATGGCCCCCATGGATAATGCCTGCGTCGGGCAAAGATTCGTCGGCTTTTCCGGAAACTGCCAAAACGAACCAGCCGACCAGGATCACAAAGTGAGCCGGGAAGCGAAAGATTTGGGTAGGTTTAGGTAAATGCATGGATAACGGAATGAACAGAGCCCGAAGGTTCTGCATACGAAGAATCCTCGGGCGTAAAAGCCCGGGATTTTAGGTCTGCCGGTTGCCCCGTCCTTTTCGGGCGGCAGAACAATAAAAGAAGGAGTTGGAAAACTTAGAGGAATTTTGACGGAAAAGGCAAGTCCGAATCTGGGGAAGGGAGAATCAGAAGGAAGAAGTGGAGTGTTGGAGTGTCCGCCGTCGCCCTGCGGGCTTTGGCGTGATCTCCGCTTCGCTACGAGTGGTTGATTTGTTCCTGGGGGGCGGG
>JAFIGF010000158.1 GCA_020831535.1 Opitutales bacterium
GCCGCCATCCCCATCGCCGTCGCCGTCTCCGCCTCCATCACCAACGGCCCAATACAGGCGGGTGGCATGGTAGGGACCGGTTCCCGCCGGAAATCCGGCCACCGGTACCGAAGGGTTGAGCAAGGGAGGAAGCGGGCGCGCGGGCCAGGGGATGACCGAACCGGGGGTGGGATCGGGTTCTTGCCAGGTCACGCTCACCACATCCGTCCAGGGGCTGGCGGCCCGGGTTAACGGACTGGGCGTGCTGTCGGGGTCCAGATCAGGTTCGCCGGGCCCCACCGCCCGCACGGCAAAGGAATAGGCTTGGTCCGGCAAAAGGGTCAACTCCACCTCAAAGCGTCCATCCTCACTCAGCGCCACCGCCCGAATGGTCTGGTAACGGCGATAGGAGGCGATTTCCCCGTCACCCACCGGAAAGAAGACGCCGGTGTTGGCAATGGGGCCAAAGTGTTCACCCTGAGCCTCTGGACTGTTGCCGCTGCCGGTCGATATGGCGAGTTCGAAGCGCTCCACGTTCACCCGTTCACTGAACCAGGAAAGGCGCACCCGGGGATTGCCATCCAGATCGGCTTCCAGACTTTCGGCGGAAATGATCACCGGCGTGGGGAGCTGCCCCGCTGGTTTTTGCATCGTTAAGCACTCCCCTATCCGCTGCATCGAACTGGCATTGCCGTGCATATCAAAAATCTGGACATAATAACAAACGGTCATCCCTGGCTGGAGAGGTGGATTATCATCCTGCCAGTCCACGCTCGGCGGCAAGGGCTCACCATGCCCGGAAGCGACCAGATCAGGCTCGCCCCCGGGGCGTACCCGACGGTAAATGCGCCAGGAATAGGTATCGGGAGGAAAATCCAGACTTCCCGTGACCGGCACAATTCCGCCATCGGGCTGCGTCACAAGATGAAAATTCCAAGGACTGGTCGGGTCCGTGGGCACCGGTACCAGCTGAGTTTCCAATTCAAAAGGGAGTACCCACACCTTATCCGGGTCGGAAAGGGATTGCACCGGAACATTACCGGTCACCGTCGAACCAAAATCACCCGGCAAGGCCCGGCCGGAAACGCGGGCTTGAAGGCTGTCTGCCAAGGGCTCGGCAAAATATTCCCGTATCATATTTTGACCCGACGGAAAGACTCCTTGTCGAATCTCCCGAACGTCCCCGGAGGATTCCAGAATTTCCACCCTCCAGTCCGTCACCCCGGAATCTTCCCGGGTAATTTGCACAGAAAAGCCAATCCCATGCGGCGGTTGCTCCGTAAGCCCCAGTTCATCAAAATACATCTCAAATTCTCTATCGGGAAACGTTGCCTCGACGGTTGTTTGGGTAGCGAAGATTTCAGCGTTATCGGGACCTTCAGGACTCCGCCGGTCCCGGATCACTCCGAACGCCGGGCCACTATGGGCACTCCAATTGGGGGTCACGGAAGCACTGTCCACCGCACGAACGGTATAATACCAGGTTCTCCCAAAATCAGCCGGGGATTCGGGCGCGCCGGGACCATCGTCCACAAAAACGGCAAATTTCTCCCCGACCACATGCGGCACGGTCCCGACAAGATTAGTGGCCGGATTGCCCCCTTCGCTGAGATAGTCCCGAGGAGATTCCCAACGATAGATGTGATAAGCGGAAATCTGCCGGGGGTCGGGACTGCCATTGATCTCGGGAAAATCAGGGTGTTGGGTAATAACCACTTCGAGGTGCTGCAAGGCATCTTCCAGCGTTTCCCCATTGGCGTAATCAGGCGCAGTGTAATGATTTCGCACTTCGATGTTGTCGGGTGGCAAAGGTGGCAAACGATGGGAAATCACAAACAAGGTGCCCGGGGAAATCGCGCCCGGACGCCCACTGACATCCCGTGCCGCAACATAATAATAAAAGCGATCACCATCCTGAAACGGATCCCCTCCCCCGGCCAGATCGTTGTCATCGGCATAGTGAAAGGTATCCCGGTCGTCGAGATTCGCCGCCTGAACCTCACTCAATAAAGGCGAAGCATAAATGGGAAGGCGGTTGACCTGATGCGCCTGCCCGGCTTCGACCGCCGCCAGCAAATCCCCCGTGGCAGGTCCTGTCGATCCGGTAAACCCGAGGCTATCCGCCGTGGCCTCGGGAATGCGAAAGATGTCATAGCCGTTGGCGGCAGGCAATTCGCGCCGCAGATCGTCATCCATGGACCAACGCATCCGGGCCACCAAATGGTCCTTCGCACTGGTCACGGCATGACCGATTTGCGTATTGTGCAGCACCTGCACCGGCGGACCAGGGGGCGGGAGTTGGGGAGGATTGTTCACGTCCAAAGTCACCCGTCCCACCACCCGTATGGGTACCCCGGCGGGATTGAGAAGTCGGATTTCAAAAGTGCTGACCGGATAGGGCATCGGCACCGTGTACGCATGCCCCAGGGTCATCATCACTCCGGGATGAGTACGACCAAAGAAAAAGAGTTGGTTCAGGGAATCCGGTCGATTGATGGCCGCCCAAATCAAATATTGCAGCTTTTCGGCGATATCGAGATCGGGTTCGCCGGGACCAACCGTCGGCCCCTCGGGGCGAAGAACCGGCTCCGCACCGGGTTGCGCGATGGCTTCACGAAAAAGGGCATCGACCCGTGGGCCCAATAGCGAACCGTGGGCATCAACCAAATGCCCCAGCCGGAGGAGCGAAAGAGTGGTCTGGTGACTGCTTTGCAGGGTGGTCCGCCCAAGCAGCGTAAAGTCCCCCGAATCTTCCGGTTGCCCCTCCTTTACATACACGCCATAGTCATTGGCCAAGGCGGACTGGGGATCACCGGGTTGCCAGAGCAGATAGGCATAATCCTCTCCGTCCACCTCTACGATCTGCCCCACCGAAGTGACCAGCGCCTCCCGGTTAAACTCTCCGGCCAACGACCCCGCAAGAGCCATTGATAGAGTCAGGAAAGCCAATGTTTTTATCGTAAATCTGTTCATAAACTCAACTCTTACCAATCAAAGATCCACCGACCACTGGTCGTTCTCGTAGATGATTTTCACGCTTTTATCGAAGCCTGTGCAAATGGGACAGGCCCCCACTTCCCCGGCAATTCGACCGGTGCCGGAGAAGGCCAGGTCACCGGAGCGGACCACGCCGATCATTTTGATTTCGCCCTCCACCGTGACCAAACAGAGAGCTTCTCCGGTGGCCCCCAGCAACAATTGACCGCCGTAGGTGGGCCCCTCCACAAAATAGAAGGCTCCCGCCCCTACCCCGGCGCTGATTTTAAACATACAGGTCGCCGGAATGCCCAAAAGAGTTTCCGAGATCGGGAGCCAGATTTCGCCATAAACATAGCCTCCCGTAAACGGTGGGGAGCCGACAATTTCGGCCACATCCTCGTCCAGCATTTCCAGCGGAGCAAGGGAGCAGGTGCGGCCAAAGAAAATATTCCCGGATATATCGTAGTCGGAAAAAATCATCCCCGCAGCCAGCGCCAGGTAACTGTCACGAGTGCCTACCGCAACTCCTCCATTCAGCTTGGTGATGGTGAACTTCTGAAATTCAATTTCTCCAATGGTCTTCACATTCCCGGCAATCCCGGTCGGCAATCCATCAGTGAAGGAAAGCTTCACCGCCAGGTCCGCCTTGAGATCCGGACTGAGCCAATCCAATGGCACACTGTTCGCCCCCACCGTTGCTTCCAAGGCGGTTTCTCCCGGCTTCAAACAGGCGGACTCATCGAAATCCTCCCCGGAGCGATAGACAAAAATTTCCAGAAAAGCGGATAAACTCATCTCATCCGGCACCTGGAATTCGAATTCACCGTCAAGCCGGAGGCGCCGCACCGAATCACCCTCAAACTGAACATAACCGGAGATATCCCCCGTGCCCACGTACTTGGAGACATCACCCAACATCGGGTTAATCTCATCCTCCAAAGCCCCCACCGTATCCTGAATAGCAACTTTAATCAGTCCACTGATTTCCGCAAAAACGCCATCAATGGCCGAACGGACCGCCAGATCCACGTCGTAAAGGCGTTGTTTCAGTTCCTGCTTGATTTCCTCAACAAACTGAGTATTCAGAACCGCATCACGCAGTTCATCACGGAGCAATTCCTTGAATTCCTCCTTGTCGAGTTCCAGAAATAGATTCGGATAATCTCCCAAAAGGTCGGTATCCTCCAAGGCGTAGGTGAGAAAAATCCGATCGAGAATGGCCTCCGCTTCCGCAGAAATTTGGGCGCCAATATCCCCAAAGACATTGAGGCTCTCGGCTTTTTCGATAATGGCTTCGATTTTCCCGAGAAATTCCCCAGTGGGTTCCACTAATTCCTCGTGCAGGAAAACCAGCCGTTCGCGAATTTCCAGCAATATCTCCTCCACCCTCTCCAAGGTCGGTTCGGACTTTTCCCAGAGTTCCGCCAAGAGCTCATTCAACTCGGCCGTCAACTCATTGGCCAGGGGTTGCACCAAGCCGTCGATTTCCGAACCCACCATGTCGATGATAAGGTTGACGATCAGATCAATACCCAAATCCCGGTCGCCAAACTCGTTCTCGGCCAGCAAGCCCCGCACCAGATCCCCGCTACTGAATTCCGGGGCATCCAGAAAGGCTTCGCCATCGATCAGGCGAAATTCACCTACCAGCGCGTCGATCATCAGAATCATCCGGGTCAGTTCCTCATCCACCCGATCAACAATACTGATGCCTTGTTCGTTTAATTCCTTGAGTTTCGCCAGTTCCTCCTCGAGCTGGGACTGAATACTCGCCGTACTATGAACGAGGTAAACATCCATCTCGTCTTGCAGTATGTTCCGCAAGTCCTGAACCGTTGAAGTGTCAGTGGCTATCGTATCAACCCAGTGCTTCACATTACCATAAAGGGGATCGTACACTTCATCGGCAATGTGATCAAAGACCTCATTAAAGAGATTCTCCATGCTGTCGGCCAAAAGGTCCCCGGCGGCATCAATGCCCCCACCCAAGGTATCCCGCACGTGGTCGAGCCCCGCATCGACAAAAGCCCGGGCCGCGCCGAGTTGTTGATCGGCCGCATCGACCAGCATGTTGGCCAGGTTGAGCTTGGGCAGTCCATCCCAACGCAAACCAAAATTTAACTCCGCATAGCGGGCACTGAGGTAATCCAGATGGTGTTCGATCTCAATCACCAACAACCCCTGCGGATCGTTGGGGATCGACCGGAAATACGCGCCGGGAGCCTGCCAGAGCACCGGATAACTCAGGTCTATGATGCCCAAAAGGGTTTGCTCCGCGTGAATGATATAATCCGGATCGGTCTCTTCCGTGGGTTTGCGGTATTCCTCCAAATCCAACCCGCTGCCCAGGCCAGGCCAGGATTTGTGGTCCGGATCAAAACGGCTATGGGTGAAAAGCGTCTCTCCCGCTTCCTCCCATCCGGCCGCCAAAAAGAGATTGGTACTGGAAGCTTGCGCGGAAGTGATCACATGGGTGCGCAAGTCGCGGAAAAAAGGCACCCGTACGGTCGCCCCGAAGTTAACCAAGCCAACCGGGGGTTGATCATCCTCGCTGGGATTGTTGAAGCGCAAAGCGGTGGTTGGCGTTACGCGGTACACCTCGTTCTGGGGGCCCGGCAAGGTGATCTGTCCGGGCAGAGGAATTTCGCCGTAAACCTCTGCCACATTGTCGGCTTCGCGCAGAATGTTCGCATCCTCAGGGGAAAAGCCGAGCAGGCCGTAGAGCGTATTGGGCACCTGCGCCACCTCCAGAGCTACCCCAAATACGGCCCGCCGTGACGGTACCGGACAGGCCGCCGGTTCCCCCACTGCCTTAAAGGAAAGAGCCAGGGGCGTAAATTCGCCCAACCAGTAGGTCAGTGGCTTGGGTCCGTTGTCCGTCGGATCAATTTCCGCACCTTCGAGTTGCCCTGTGCAATCCAGTTCCAGCCCCAGAAAATCTTGCGTAAAGGCGGTGTAGTAATCCGGATCACCCGCTTCCCCAATCGCCAACTGCCCGTGAATCCAGCTCTCCTCCATGAGATTGGAGAGGTAGGTCAACTGATAGGAACTGAAGACAAAATCATACCCGTAAATTTCCAGCCCGGGATCAAAGGAGTTTTGGTCGGGCGCGTGCCGACCACTGACCCCGGAAGGGCGCACATAGTACTTGGACACCTCGGCCATCATCTCGTACTCCCAAGGTATTTCGTTGTCCCCGATACGGCTGAATCCCTCTTGAACCGGAGTGCCGCCAACCGTGAAATTCAGCCCGGCATAGGCCCCCACCCCGTCTACATAATCCCCTGAGCCATAGAGGGCGGCCACCTCATCGTTCGTATCGTACCCGCCCAGCAACAGACTACCCGGGCCGAGTTTTCCGGCCAGGGTCGGTTGACTGGACCACAGGGGGTTGTCTTCGGCGAGAAGATTGTTGCCGGGCATAAAGAAGCTGCCCTCGGTAAAACCTTCGACCATATGGGTGGCCACCATGCCGCTGCCTCCCTCGCGATACCCCCATTCCAAATCTATAGAGCCGTCTGAATCGCTGACCGGACCGCTCTTGGCCAGCCCGCCCTGGGGACTCACGGCAAAGCCCGCCGATTGCCCCAGGATCCCCAAAAGAACGCCACCAGCACTATCGTCAATACAGTCGTCGTCCGGGCAATTTCCCGGATAAACTATTTCCAGCAAACCACTGTCGGAAAAACTCGTACCAGCCACGATGCGGCTGTCTTCAATGATAAATGAACTGGCGGTGCCCCAACTGAGCGCATCCTCGATACGGGGAAAATGGGGCGTAAATTCGCCGTCATCCACATCCACCGAAAAACTACTGCGCACCGAGCCATCACTGGCCACCGTCAATTCAATCGGACCGCCCACGGCAATGGGGGCCAAATGATCAAGATACCCGTCATTGGAGGCCCGGGGTTGAAAGCCATGAGTGCTGTCATGTTGATACGCATCCGCCTGCACCCATTCGGGGGCATTGGGCGCGACCGCAGCTTCAAAAACCTCGGCATCGATATCCAGCGTCAGTTGACTGATGGGCAGCAACAGCGCCATAGCTTCGTCAAAAAGACGGCTGCCGGAAGGAGCCGAGAAAACCAAAGGATCGCGGGGCAGACGGTCCGTTTGCACCGGGGTGATCGAAGAAGGCGCGGCGATCTCGCTTTGCCCCACCCGACTATTTCCAGTGAGCAAACCCAGACCCTGGGGAAATTCGAGACGAAGACCATTCGCGCGAAGCCCTTCGTTTGTGACCTCATAACTATCAGCCCGTAAATTTAACCCCATATCTGGGATCGGAATGACCTCCCAGGAAAAGTCCGCTAAAACCACCGCATAAACGCCAGATTCGATACGCGCCTCCCCGGAAGGTAGTAATTCAATATTCACATCACCGCCAAAAGACAACCCGGGTGAATCAGGGATCGTGGCATTACTTGCCGGAATTTCCAACGTCAGCGGAATGGTCCCGGAATAAGTGCCCGGACGGGTAGGATTGCTGACAATACTGTCGAACGTAGCCAAAAAGTCGGGATCGTCCAGAGCCGTCAACTCTCCGTTGAAATGCAAAAACTGCAGATCCGCGATCTCGCGATCAGCGTTTTCCGTCCAATCATTCGGATCGGACGGGAGCTCAACATGCTCCAAAACCGCCCGAATGCGGTATTCCCCATTGACGGAATCCAGATTACTCAGAGGCACCAACTGAGTCGTAACCACAAAAGATTGCCAAACTGGCGCGGGCAGTTCACCTAGAGCGGGATCCCCGAATTCATCCAGTTCCACCGTCCCCGCAAAAATCCCATCATCCAACAAGGGAACGGGATTGCCCGCCATGGTCTCCATCTCAAAACGCACCCGATAATTCACGATATCGCTGTCCGGCACCGACTGATCCCAGGCATCATAACGCACCAAGGTGACCGGGATTTCCACTGGAATCCCATAATCCGCGGAGGAAGTCGTCAACAACCACTCCCGCACAGGTTCGTCCAAGTCGCCCAGCGTCCCGAGCACCTGCAATTCCGGGGCAGCGGGATCCAAGCTGGTAAAATGCGGGACAAAAACCGCGTCGGTGGTCCCGGTGTCCAGATCCGTCCAGCCCCCACCATCATAACGCTGCAAAGTAGCCACCGTTCGGTATTGTCGATTGGTATCCAAAACCAACCCGTCAGGCACCGGGGCCGCCACAAAGGATAAGGTCACACTCTCCTGTCCGGGAGTATCGGCATCCAAGTTTACCGGAAAGCTATCACTGTATTCGGTCCCCGCCTCCACCGGAACCACTACTCCCGCCGCCGTTTCAATAAGCACCCGCAACCGGTATTCACCGGTATGCGTTCCACTGGAAACCGAAAAGTCCACCTCGTTCTCCGTCCGCAATCCATGCCGTTCCAAAAATGGGGCTACATCCGGATCGTCCGAATCCACCAACGCCGTTTGGACCGGAATTGTCGGATCGCCGAAGTCGATATCCACGCTTCCCTCTATAGAAACAACCCCCAGGCCGATCAAAACCAACCACCAGACAAAAACAACAAACCGACCATTCATGCGAAAAAGGATTTTTATAATTTCTAAAATCTATTTAAATCATCGCCATAAGTCATACAAATAAGTGCAGTAAGTTTATCTACACCAAAGGGCAAGTAAAGCTTTAAATCCCCCTTTCAGAAAAATTTCAAACATTCCTACCAGCGGCCATAACCGAAGCAGCAGCGCCCTTCAGCCGCGGTTCGAAGTAACGATACGTAACAGCATCTTGGCTCCCAACGCCAACGCCTTCCATCACTTCCCGACAGTTCCCTTCTAAAATCCTCCGCTGTTTTAATCCCGCCAAGCGGCGATCTTCGACCAGCAATCATCACCACTCCACCGGTATTCGGTAGGGCCTTCGCTTGCGAAGCGCCGCCCGTGAAGATCTGCCCTTCCGCCCAAAGGTTTCCGTCGGCCATCGGGAAAGGCGTTCCTCATCACAGCGTTCCAACGTCCTCTCCGCGACGGCGTTGCGCAAGCGCAAGCCCTACCACAGGTCTCCCTCTCCCCCTCTCCACCTCTCCACTACTCCACTACTCCACCACTCCCCTTCTTTCTCTTTTTCACCTTTTCCCGAAGACTGTACAAGTCCAGGCGGCGATCGTTCCAGTTGGTCGTGGTCCCTTCCTGACGGTGTCGGTTCAAGGCTTCCAGGTCAAGGTCCTGAATCGCTACCGTTTCCGCCTCAGGCGTGCATTGCGCCGCGACCCCATCACGAGCAAACCCATAATCCGAGGGAGTGTAAATCGCCGACTCGGCATACTGAATATCCATATTCTCCACGTGGGGCAAATTGCCCACGGTGCCGGCGGTAACGACGTACACTTCGTTCTCCACCGCCCGGGCGCGGGCACAAAAAGAAAGGCGGAGAAAGTCCTGCCGCTCGTCCGCACAGAAAGGTACGAAAAACAACCGGGCTCCTTTCTCCACCGCCAAGCGTCCGAGTTCGGGAAATTCGATATCGTAACCGGGCAACAGGCAGATGCGCCCGCGATCAGTGGAAAACACCCGCAAATCATCGCCTCCCTCGACGCCCCACCATCGCTTCTCATCCGGAGTGATGTGGAGTTTGTACTGTCGTTGCACCGAACCGTTGCGCTCAAAAAGGAAGGCCACGTTATACAGTCGCTCTTATTAGCCAACAAAAGTCCCCCCCACAATGATGTTTATGTAGTAACGAATCGCCAACCCCGAAAACAGCTCCAGGTACTGGGGCGTGTACTTCGCCAACTCCCGGGCGCTTTGTTCGGGACGACCGGCTTTTAAAAAGGATAGCATCTGACTGGTGACCAACTCGGGAAACAAAACGTAGTCGCTCTTTTTTTCACTGGCAACGTTGACGAAATACTCGACCTGCCGGGCAAAATCATCGAAGTCGGTAATCGTGCGCAGACCATACTGGACCGTACAAATCCGCACCGCCCGACTGGCCAGATACCGTTTCTCCGGCGCGGGAGCATAATCCAGGTTGGTCCATTCAAGAAAGGTGGCATAGCCCGCCGAAGCCTTATCCTCGCCGAGATAGTTTTTGATAATACGCTTCAGCGTAAACGCATTGGCCAACTGCGCCGTTAGCACCGGATCGTACAGCGACTTGGTCTGCACCTTCTCGACATACTCGCGCACCGTCATTTCATCCTGATACTTGGCATACCCGGGCAAGCGCCCGCCAATCACGATTCGCATAAGATTTTTCTCCCGCGCCAATTCCTTGCGGGCTTCATAGAGACGGCGCGCCAGTTTCATTCCCCGAAACCGGGGAGAAACCATAATTTCGATTCCATATAAACTGTCCCCTTCAGGATTGTGATTGCGAATATAGCCGTGGTCGCAAATCTCCGCCCAACTCCGCCGCTCGGTGTAAGGATCAAAGTCAATGATCAAACTGGAGCAGGAGGCGGCAATTTGCCCTTCGTACTCGATACAGAATTGCCCTTCCGGGAAGCGCTCCAACTGGCTACGGTATTGCGCCTTCGACCAAACCTCCATCCCCGGAAAGCATTCCTGCTGCATCCGGATAAGTTCCTTATAATCCTTTTTTTTCAGGTTTCGTAGCCGAATATTTTTCTGCACGGCTTCAAAATGGTCGTCACTCATGGAAACATCATAGTGAGCTTGACCGATTTTTACAAGTCCGGGAAAAGGAAGCAAGAAGCCGCACCTCGACCTAACCACCCGAGCTTGGAGAGACCCTCGCCCTCCCAGGAAACGCACCCACCCCACCGGGAGGGCGAAGGCGTGTCCCACTCAGCGGTGATCCCTCTGAGCTTTCGCGCGACAACCGGACCCATGGTTCTCACACGGCACCCGCCTGGTGAATGAACGCCCAGCAAAAACGCACCTCGCAGCGCAAACCAAGCGAAGAAGGATCAGCATTTTAGCTTTTCAGCATCCTCCCTCATCCTTCTTCCTTTATTTCCCCGCTCCGGCGTCTTTGGCAAAACGGGCAACATGGGAGAACATCTGGTGGGCAAAGGCGGCAGTCGCAAAGAGCAGTTGATGCATTTCCTGGTCGGAAAGCGTAATTTTCTCCCCTTCCCGAAAAACCTTCGTCACCGTTTCCATTTCGCGCAACCGCCCACCGAGATTCGGGGCCGAGGAAAAGGAAGGGACTTTCTTTAATTCCAGCGTCAGCGCTTTTGATTCATCGAGTTGGGCTTCTTGCACTACCCCACGCTGCCGACTCATGGCTTGCATGGCATGCGCCAACGCCATAATCCCGTCTTCGAGTTCTGCCATAACCCCAAATTGCTCTTCCAGAAGGTTGAACTTTTGATCGATCGGGGTTTGCATAAATTTTTGGTGTTCCTGCTGCGCCGCCTTCTGCAACTCGGGGGACAATTTCCCTTCTTGCTTCTGCGTACGAATCAGGATCAGGAAAAAATGCACCTGATGCATGCAGGAAACCGCCAGATTGAGGTTATCATTCATCACCTGCGCCGTCATAAGATCCCGCGCATAGGCCTGCATTTGTTCGAAATTTTGATGAGCTTTCTGAACCGGGATCATTCCGGCAGCGCTGACCTTCTCCAAGTAGGCCTCCTCGGTCACCTTCTGACGCGAAGCCAGATTGAAGGCGAGCATGTCAAAATGCTTTTGAATGCCAGCCATAAATTGCTCGGCGGTCCGTTGAAGGTTGAGTTCCCGGGTTTTTCCGGGGTTCGGTTGGTTTGATGAGGGTTCCATAGGTAAATGTATCCCCTCACTCAAAAAAACCTTTCGCCAACTGGCCAGCCCAAAATAAAAGGGGGCTTATTTTGAGAAATGCTTCATTGACCCGAAGGAGCCAAAAGGTTTGCCTATACCGATCCCTTTCCCTAACCACTCTTACCTATGATTATTAAACCCAGAATTCGCGGCTTTGTTTGCATCACCGCCCACCCCGATGGCTGTGAGGCTCACGTAAAGGAACAGATTGAGCATATTCGCAAGAATGGACCGGTAAAAGACGGTCCGCGCAAAGTTTTGGTGATTGGTTCATCAACCGGCTATGGCCTGGCTTCCCGTATTGCCGCCACCTTTGGCGCCAAGGCGGACTCGATCGGAGTTTTCTTTGAAAGAGCCCCCAGAGACGGCAAACTCGGGACCCCGGGTTGGTACAATACCGTCGCCTTTGATAAATTCGCCCGCGAAGAAGGTGTCTACGCCGGCCATATCAATGGCGATGCCTTTTCCAATGAAATCCGCGAAACCACCATTGAGGCCGTTCGCAAACATCTGGGCCAGGTGGACCTGGTCGTTTACAGCCTGGCCAGTCCCAGGCGGACCCACCCGATTACCGGAGAAACCCATCGCTCGACCCTCAAACCAATCGGCCAGACCTTTCGCAACAAAACAGTGGATACCGATAAGGGAATCGTCTCCGAAGTTGAACTGGAACCAGCTTCGGAAAAGGAAATTGAGGACACCGTCACGGTAATGGGCGGTGAGGACTGGGAAATGTGGATAGAAGCACTGCACCGCGAAAACCTCCTCGCACCCGGAGCCACCAGCATGGCGTACTCGTATATCGGCCCCGAGGTGACCTGGCCCATCTACCGGAAAGGAACCATCGGAAAAGCCAAGGAACATCTGGAAAAGACCGCCAATAAAATCGATGCTCTCCTCAAAATGACCCAAGGCCGCGCCTTTGTCTCAGTGAACAAAGCTGTAGTCACCCAAGCCAGCTCGGCCATCCCGGTAGTGCCCCTCTATATCTCGTTGCTGTTTAAAGTAATGAAAGAGAAAAATCTTCATGAGGACTGCATTCAACAAATCACCCGCCTGTTCACCGATCAGATGTACAACGACCGGGCCCTACTCTTTGACGAAAAAGGTCTGGTGCGCATCGACGATTGGGAAATGAAAAAAGAAATTCAGAACGAAGTTGCCGCCCTCTGGCCAAAGGTGACCACCGAAAATATCGAGAAACTCTCCGACTTGGCTGGGTATCGGGAGAACTTTCTAAAACTTTTCGGATTTGGCTTACCCGGAGTTGATTACGAAGCCGATACCGACCCGCAGCGGGACTTGCCGCTTCTCAATGAGGGCTGATTCGGACGTAAAGCTTCCTTGACCCATGAAGCTCTCTCGTCACTGGGTTTGGGGAATCAAATTCGGCATCACTGCCGGGGTTCTCGCCTATCTTTTCCGGGATCTGGATTGGGCCTTGCTGCGCGAGGAGTTCGCAGGCTTATCGATGGGCTATTATGCCCTGGGGGTCGTTATCACCCTTGTTGGTTTAGGCATTTCAGCCATGCGCTGGCGACTCCTTCTTGGCGTCCAGGAACTGTCCCTCTCAATCAAAAGGGCCTTCACCCTGACCTTTATCGGAATCTTTTTTAATGCCTTTTTCCTCGGCAGCACCGGAGGAGATATTTCCAAATGGTACTACATCGCCCGCGAACATCCCGAGCACAAAACCCGGGCCATCCTCTCGGTCATCATGGACCGGGCCGTTGGCCTGATGAGTTTGCTTGGTCTGGGCTTATTGGTCCTGCCCTGGCAAGCCCGAGTCCTTTGGGAAAACGATGAAACCCGTATCTTTGCGGTCCTGCTCATGGTGCTTTTTCTAGTCGCTCTCGGAGCGATTTTCCTGCTCCTATCGTTCCCGTTTCATCGCTTGCCCCAAAATTGGCACCAGCAATGGGTCAAGATTCCCGGTCACCAAATTGCCCAGACTCTCCTTTCGGGCTTTCGCGCCCATGGGCAAAATGGACGCCTTACTCTGCTCGCCTTCGCCCTGTCGCTTCTTCTTCAGTTTCTCCTGATCCTCGGAGGGTGGGCCCTCGCACAGGCCCTCAGCATCGTTATCACCCTTCCCCAAGTGATGCTCATTCTGGTTATCGTTCAAATCGCGGCGAGTCTGCCCATTAGCATTGGTGGCCATGGCGTACGGGAAGCCGCCATGGTCATGCTTTTCGGCGCCTTTTCCATCGTTTCCAGCGATAGCCCCACCGCCGTCACCGAATCGGCCATCGCCTTTTCCCTGCTTTTCTTCAGCCTCCAACTGTGGGGCAGCTTGCTCGGTGGACTCCTCTACCTAACCCGACCTGACCAAAAAAAATACCGCCCAAACTCCTCCGCCTGAATTTTTTCGATTTCCTTCCTTTACACTCATCAACATATCTTTATATGTTGATAAGTATGCCTAGCAAAGAACAACAACCTATCGCTCCTCTTCTAAAGCGTTCCGAGACTACCTTTTCCATTGAGTTTTTCCCTCCCAAAGACGACAAGAGCTGGGAACAATTTCACCAGACGGCGAGCAAATTGGCCACCCTCGAGCCGGATTTTGTTTCCATCACCTACGGAGCCGGAGGCTCGACCAGGGCACGGACAGAGCTCGCCGCTCGCGAACTGAAGGACCGCTATGGTTTCCTGGTCATGCCCCACCTCACCTGCGTTGGTTCGACGGAAAAAGATATTGTGAAGTTGGTCGAAGGCTGGGTCGAAGAAGGCTATCGCAATATCATGGCGCTTCGTGGGGATCCACCGAAAGGGCAAACGACTTTCGAAGCGACCGCAGGCGGTCCGAAATACGGCAGCGAATTGATCGCCATCCTCAAAAAACACTTTCCCGAGATCTGCTTGGGCGCTGCCGGGTACCCGGAAAAGCATCCGGAAGCAAGGAACCCGGAAGATGACATGGACCATTTGCAGGCCAAAGTTGACGCTGGCGCAGATTTCATCACCACCCAACTCTTCTTCGACAATGAGTCCTTCTACCGCTATCGGGACGCTGCCCGCCTAAGGGGCATCGATCTACCGATCAACGCCGGGATCATGCCGGTTTTGTCTTACTCGCAGATCAAGCGTTTTACCGAGATGTGTGGAGCCAGCCTCCCAGCCTCCTTGACTTCAATCCTTGAACCGATCTCGGAAAATAAAGAGGAAGTTGAGAACAAGGGCATTGAATGGGCTACCGAGCAAATCAGTGATCTCTACGCCCATAACGTTGATGGGGTTCACTTGTATGCCCTCAATCGCGCCCGGGCCGCCGTCAACTTAGCCAAACGGCTCTTCGGACGGGAAAAACTGTCCCCGCAGCCAAGTTAAGCTTCAGATTTCGAAATTCTGTCGGCGCAATCCCGTGCCTTGGGTAAGCACTCGGGCACGGACTACCCGATAGGCGCTTTCGGGACTATCGACGATCTCCCGGCACAGTGAACGAATACGTGCTGAGACTTTGCGTCCATGCTCGATCAACAGAATTTCGGCACCTACCGCATACGCCGCCAGGGCATCCACATCGGCATCGCCGAGAAAGAGAATTTCCGAACTGGTCAATGAGAGTTCCGCCAGAATCGACTCCAATCCCTCAGGGTCCGGCTTGTGGGTTTCAAAATCGTCGCCACAGACGACTTTCTGAAAATAAGGCCACCACTTGAAACGGGTTAGAATCTCATCCGTTGTGCCCCGGTCCCGCCCCGTCCACAAGGCCACTGGCGTCCCGGCCTGCAAAAGGTCACGGAGCAACTTCGTGCTCCCGGGAAAAGGAACGATCTCATTCCGGTACTTGGCATTGTATTCCAACAAACGATTCATCGCCGCCGGAATATAGTGCTCCGCCTGCAGTAGGTTCCGCAGATTGATCTCCGCAGGCCCCACAATCCGCGACAAAACTTCTTCTTCGGTGGGAGGGGTCCGGTACACATTAACGGCATACTGGAAAGCGCCAATCACCATGGGAAGACTATTTGCCAGAGTGCCATCAAGATCAAATACGACACCCAGCTTTCTATCAAGGGATGAAAAAGACATGTTGGGGGAAATTACTGAACGGGGTGAAAGAAATCGTCATCAAGAACCGGAGACCAACGCCCCAGAACCATAGGCGTAAAAATTTCCTGGGGAAAAGCGAGATTGAAAGCCACCTGATTCACCGTAAAGCGGGTCTTTCCACGAGTTTCCCGATTTCGAAAATCAAGGGTTTTGGGAATCCACTGATCTTCCACTTCTTTGATTTCCAGAAGAGCCAAAGTACGCCGATCACGGTTGCGGGAATCAATCCAATCAACCTGCATCAAGGCCTCGAATTCGGCATCAAAGTGCAGCCGAATCGCCTTCCATGGCCAAGCGTCGTCTTCCTGAAATTTCTCGGGAGGATGGACCAAAAACGTGTACGTTGACCGGCCCCGTAGAAAATATCGCCCTTCATAGGAGGCGTCCTGCCAGAAAACAAAAGGCATCTGCAAATCAAACGGCGAATAATCGGTTTCCAGAAGAGGCTGATAGAATTGGTCGTATTCAAGAACCTGGACTCCCTCGCGCTTTTCCTCTCCCCACTCTTCCGGGGACTGCGTCTCCACTGATCCAGAGTATTTCCAACCACGGGACTCCCCCGAACGGTTGCGGTGAAATAACAACTGAACCTCTGGTGAAGTCCGGTCGTCACTGAAAATTTCCACCAGCGAACCAGCAGTATCCTCGGAAACCGGGCCATTCCACAGGCGTCCCTGATAAGTCACTCCTTTGCCCCGGGCAGGCATCACCCGCATTTCGAACCCAAAGACGTAGCTGGCTTGTAAGGTGTTTTCCCGAAAACGTTCTAAAAAGGCCTCGGCCTCCTCCTTTTCAAGATCGTCAAAGCGGGATTCCGGTGCCGTTGGCCGAGTCCGGGGCTGGGCGTCCAGCGCGCAGGGAATCAGCACCGATAGTCCCAGTACCATCAAGAGAAGACTGGGAAAAAGTTTGCGGGAAGAAACGCGGAAAAGAACCCCCTTACGGATTTTCGTCTCGTCCCGCTTCAGAATCTGCATCATCGAGTGTTTCACTTTCATCTTCCGACACATCCTCTGCGGAAATTGTTTCCTCTAAATCTTCCACCGCATCCTCCAGAGCCTCAGGATCAACGGGCAGGTCGGACTGGTCGAGAGGTTCGGCAGGATCTTCATCGTCGTCATCCATGCCAGGAAAGACCGGAGCCGTCGGCTCATCCTCGGCCTCCTCTTCCACCACAGGCACCGCTCCGCGCGTCGGAATGTCAGACTGGTGATGCTGATACATCCGAATTAAATACAACCCGAAGGCCAAGGTGAAAAACAGGACCGCACAAACAATCGTCGCTCGGGTGAGAATATTCGAAGTTTCCGCCCCAAAAGCTGATTCAGCGGCTCCACCGCCTCCGATAGCCGCGCCCATCCCACCGTCGGAGCGGGCGCGCTGCATGAGGATGATCAGGACCATGAAGAGACTGATCAAAATCAGTAACAAAGTTAGCAATCCAATAAGTAGGCTCATAAAAAAGGGTCTTCGCGAAGGAAAAAACGATCAAATTGAAGGATTCCCGCAACAAGGGCAAGAGCAAATTTTCCTCCCCTGACTGTTCTTCAAAAATCAAAAAGCATCAACCATCAATCCTAATTCCCCCGCCGACTTCACTGGAGGGACGAGCTCCGCTTCGCCCACAGAGTGATCGTTTGGGGTTAGCCATTTCCGTTTACCGAAGTATGGTGCTCAGGGGCATAAAGCCCCCGTTCACAGTGGAGCCCAAGCGGGGACCTCATGTCCCTGCGCGGAGCACTTCAGATAAAGATTCGCAAGGACCCTCTCTTTCAGCCCCCGCCATAGTTCCCGGAAGGGAGGCGGACACTCCACCACTCCCTTTTCCCTAAAAAGAACTGGAGGACTTTTCAAACAAGGGCAACATGGACCCCGCCCGGAATATCGTCACTTGACCGGTCGAAGAAGACACCACGATGGCAATGCAATCCGCCGCCATCGATACGGCCGAGGCGGCAGCATGCCGGGAACCAAGCCCACTGGGCAAATTGTGGTAATAATCGGGAGCATGAATCAAAGCACCAGCGGAAACCGCAACACCATCGCCCTGAATGATAAACGCCCCGTCAATCAGGGAAAATTCTTTCAGCGTCTCATGCAGAAAAGGGTTGAGCACATTCCGGTCCTCCGCCGAATAACCATGAAAGGGGTTCATAACGAGAGCTTTGGACATTTTCGAAACCTTTTCATGGTCTCCGAGGACAAAAAGCGCACCAACCGGGTGGCCTTCCCTCCCCTCCACCGCAAGCTCAGTGGCCACCGCAAGAATCCGCTCCAAAATCTCCGGCTTTACGTCCTTGGGCAAAATATTGGCGTTTTCGTTGAAAAGAATCTGAAACTCCCGATCAACATCGACCACCGTGACCGTATCAAACTGGTTGCTCCCGGGAATGCCGGCGATGCAACAAAGGCGGTCATGGTATTCGATTTCACCACGGGTCATACCCACCAGGACCGCACTGCGCAATTGGGACAATCGCTGCCGGGACAAGGAGCGCACCTGAATGGAAGTCGATACTTGTTTCTGGTCCACCACCACATCGGTCAGCGCACCCGCAACCAGGATCGTCCGAAAGCCGGGAAACCACTTGGGCATTTCCAAGCCACTGTTCAGCGTATCGGCAAAAATAACAACGCAGGAACAATCAGCCCCCTTGGCAATTTTCTCCGCTTGCCGAAAGATCAACTTGTTGACCCGATTCTGTTGAACCTTGATGGGCTTGGACAAGACTCCGCCAACCCCTTGAAACATTCGGTCGTAAAAAACATCCTCCGTCGGTGCGGAAACCAGACTTTCAACAAATTCCTCGTTTTTCAAAACCCGGGCAATCGAGGCGAGCACTTTCAGATAATCTTTCTCATCTTCACCAGCAATCAGCATGATAACGAGATGAACCTTCTCCCCATCCTGAAGACTGTCATATTGCAAACCTTCCTTGCTCCGCCCTATTGCAAAAACATAACGCCTCGGCATTTTCATCCGGATATGGGGCATTGCGACCCCATTTCCCAGATAGGTCGTCATGCTCTTCTCCCGTTCAATGAACTCTTTCAGGAGCTTATCCGGCTTTAAATCCTTGAAGCGCGCCGTCGAAACCTCCAAAAGTTCACGTAAAGCACCCTTGAGATCGGTACTTTCCAAATCAATGGTTCTGCCGCGGGTTACAAACTTGTCTAAACGCATTGGATACAAAGGAGTAAGTCCTTTGCAGTGAATAAATTCAAGACTTTTTCAACAAAAAGAGTCGTCTTTTATTTTTCCCACTCCAATGCACCCTTTTTCATTTCGTAGAAAAGCCCCAAAACGATGACTCCGATAAAGAAAAGTACGGGCAGTAAAATAGGAATCCCGGCAGCGAGGAAATCACGGAATGCCAAGGCCCAAGGATAGAGAAAAACCACCTCAATATCAAAGAGAATGAAGAGCATCGCAGTCACGTAAAACTTTACCGAGAACCGGGTATGGGACTTCCCCTCGGAAGGAATTCCACATTCATAGGCACTGTCCTTGGTGAGGCTCCGGCGGATTTTTTGCCCGAAAATCTGACTCACCGTCAGAATCACCACCGCAAGGACAAAGGCCAAAAGGATCTGTACCAAAATAGGAAAATACTCTACCAGTTCCATGAAATAGAATGTGAGAGACGCTTACCCGCTTGGCAAGTTTAGATTGCTTTTAGGCCATTTATTTGTCCGTCATTCGAAAAACCCCGTCCCAATCCTTTTCTGGTGGGTTGTCCCGCATCGTCTCAATCCTCTCCAGAAAGAGCTTGGATGGATTGAAACCGGGGCGGGCTTCATGCCGCTCACTCTTCCGAAACGCCGCCTTGGCCTTTTCCCAGTCTCCCTGACGATAAGAGGCCAGCCCCCGGGAAAACCAATCCACCAGCTTTTTCTCCCGGGAGACCGCCTGGTCGAGAAATGCAAGGGGCTCAAAAATCTCCACCGGAGTTTCCCGCCCCTTCACCAGGATCCGGTCAATGGGCCGAAACAAAATCTCTTTTTGTTGTTTCCCCAACCCCTCGCACTTTTCCACCACCTCCCCGCTCACCAAACAGTAAACCCCGAAGGATTTCGCCCCACTTTCCAAGCGGGCTGCCAAGTTTACCGTATCGCCCATCATGGTATAATTAAAACGCCGGTCACTGCCCATATTCCCCACCACCGCAGGCCCCGTGTGGATGCCGATCCTGGTATGCAAACGACCCACCATTTCCGGCCACCCCCGGGCTTCCCGCTCCGAAGCCCATTTTTGCCGGAGCGATTTTTCGTTTTCAAGCATCCGTAAAGCAGTCACCACCGCACGGTACGGATGATCAGGCAAGGGCAAGGGCGCTCCGTACATCGCCACAATAGCATCGCCGATGAATTTATCCAGGGTTCCCTTCTCCTGCTGCAAAATCTCCGCCGAAGCGGAAAGGTATTCATTCATCAAAGTAACCAGTTCGCGCGCCGACATCTGCTCGGAAAAACTGGAGAAACTCTCAATGTCCGAAAAGAAAGCGGTAATTTCGGCTTCCTCCCCCCCAAGCGCAGGTTCGGTCCCGGACTCAACCATTTCCGCCACCAATTCAGGCGCCAAATAACTTCCGAACATCTTCTTGATGCGCTGCCGGTCATATTGCAGCAATCCCGTGTCATACGCCATCCCCCACAACGCGGCCAAACCAAAGGCAAAGACCGGACCACTGATGGGCCATACCGCACCGCCGCTTCGGAAAACCCAAAAGGCCATGCTACCATAACCCAATAGTAGAAAACTTAATACCACAGTCCTCCAGAGAAGGCTTTTCAGCAGAAAAAAAGAGCCCAGCCCCAAAGCACCTAATAGCAGGAAAATAAGCATCCGTTGCTCCGCCGGGCTCTCCCTCAAAAAATCATCCTCCAGAAGATTGGCCAGCAAGGTCGCATGAATCTCTGCCCCATACATCATCCCAAAGGGCGTGGGATGGAGATCTTTGAACCGCAGTTCCGAAAGGGGAGCGACGATGACCAACTTGTCCTTAAAATATCTCCCCTCCTGCAAACCAGAACCTTCCCAACGCTCGCGAATAAAAAGAGCCTCAATCGGAACCACCGGAAAATTCCCCTGCGGACCGTAATATTTTATCAACGGCCGCTCCACCACCCCGGGATTTTCCGCCCCGGGGTGGCCCGCTTCGCGAAGGCTCCAACTCAAGGCCATTTCAGTGGCTGGAATCTCCTCTGGATCACCGCCAAACTCATCCTCCCGCCCATCGGCCAAAAGCCTCTCCCACCGCAAATTGATCCCCAAGGGAGTCCTCCGCAAGATGCGGTCACGGTCAGGATACACATTGACAAAACCGAGATGGGGCTCGGGAGTCGTAAAAAGAAAGGCATCATGCGGATCCTGAATCCCCACCTGAACCGAACCATCCTCGCTTTCCCGGTAGGTAATCTGGTTCCCCAGGACCACCCTTTCGGGAGCCAGGGAGAGTTTTTTCACAAAGGTCTCATCGCCAGGATTTTCCCCGAGAAAGACAAAATCAAAAGCCACTGCACTGGCACCTGCATCCAATAACTTTTCCAAGGCCAATGCGAAAACCCTTCGGTCCCAGGGAGGGGAAAAATTCGGCCGCATCCACCCAAAAGCTTCCTCAGGCTCAAAATCTCCCGGCAAATAATCTTCCTGGACTCGAAACGAAGAGTCATCCAACCCGACAATAACCACCCTGTCAGGAGGCATGTCCACCCCACGAAGGAGAAAACGCCAGTCCAAAAATTGGTGCTCTACATCAAGAAAAAAGGTTTTGAGAAAGGCCGGCGGCTGATACCCCAACCAGCCGAAAAAGGTGAATCCAAAAAAAAGGACGACTACCCGCCGCCAAGAGCGATAACCAAGTACGAACCGTTTCCTTTTCTCAGAAGCGGGCATTGGCAGTCAAACCCAGGCCAGCATTCGTGTTGGTGTAGTCATACGTCCGGGAAGGAGTGCTTCTCCGTTTGTCGTAATTCGCAAATGCGCGAACCGAAAAAGAATCGGACACGTAATAACTCCCCGCAATCCCAACCGTATTCAGGTAGTCCCGCCGATCCCGTCCACCCGTGTATTCAGTGAATTGAAACATGTAGTAGGGTTGTACCAAAATACGGTCATACACGACCTTCCGGTAATGAACCGAAAGCCTTTGGTCGGTGCGATTGTTCCAATTGTCAGAAACCACCCCCATCGTCGGTGCCGAAGTCTCACGATAATTGCCCTCGTATTGCAAAACAACCCAATCACGGGGAGTAAGCTCATGATTGTACCCGAATCTTACCGAAGGCACGTACTCCCGGTAAAAGGTTTCCCTCTCGGGACGCTGACCACGAAGATGGTTGTAGCTGAAACCCACACCGGCAAACCACCCATCCCGCTCCCAGTGGACCCTGACAAACGGGTTGTAGGCTTGGAAATCATTGTGGTTGATAACCGCACCATTGGCCATCCTTCCGGAGTCAGTAAACGCCCCGTAGTCAAAATTTTGCGCCCGAAAAGCTATTTCCACAAAGGCCTCCCCTTCGAACATTTCCACCGGACGGGAAAAGAAGGAAGTCTCCACCGTCGCAACCAAAATATCACTGGAGACTTCGTCCTCGGAGGACAAATTGACATTCGAGGTCCGAATATACTGCAAATCCCCTAAGATACGAAAATACTGATGCGGCGGTTCCCGCAACAAGAGAAACTGCGGACCCACATCCTCTAATTCTCCATCATATAATTCAGGCAGACGAAAAGCCCCGTCTTTCAAGGGCAAAGTCGACGGCAAGGACTGACGCAAAACTTGGTCCTGCTCATCGATCGCAACCTGACCAGAAAGCGGAGATACCGCCAAAAAAACAACCACAAGGGTTTGGCTAAAATGCTTTTTTAAAGTGTTCATAAGATCAATCTACGCTCCGTTGAATGACGTGGATAGGAAGGCCTTCGTCACCCTTCCCATTGAGTTCAGCCCAAGTGGCATCAACTGCAGGAACATCAGAAAAGGTACCGCCAGTGTAACGAACATCACCAACATAATTCACACTCCCGACAACGATATTCCCGTTATCATTCAGAAGGCCGTTTTCCGAAATCAGCGAAATCGAACCGGGGTCTCCATCGGAAAAGAGATGCGTATTCTCCAGAATAATCGTCCGGGCATCCATGGAAATGGAAGTAGTGTTCGCCGTCCCAATACGTGTATTGCCAAAATCAGCACTCGTCCGACCTGTCCGGATCTCCGAATCCGGTGAATTCATAGGACGGGCATCAATGGAAATCTCTTTCCCCGTTAAGACCCCTTCGCGAATGCCAATAATCTGGCCATTCAGTTCTATCTCACGGGCCGTTATTCTGGTCATACCACCTGAAACCGCGCCGCTGCCAACTCCGTCGATAAGAACCGTTCCTCCGGAATCAGCTCTCACCGTCACCGTGCCGGAATCCTCACCAGTAGAGACAAATGCATTCGAAAGATGGGTCATTTCACCACTGGTAAGAGTAAGAAAACCATCCAGAACATCCTCCATTTCAAAAGCCGAATCGCCAAAATACAAGGCCCCCCCAGCCGCAGATAAAACCCCATTAGGGATGCTGCCATCGCCCTCTCCCAGAATCCATTCGGAAGGTGTCTCTAAGAGGAAATTTGAATTTCGAATAGTTGCCCCGTCTCGACCAACGGCCAGGAACATGATTCCCGAATCTCCTTGGGAAACCGAAAAGACTCCATCAAGATCAAGAGTTTGTCCAATTATATCAATTCGTCCCGACTGGCTATCCACTGGGACCATATCATCTTCCATTAACTCGACTAATTGTCCACCCGTAGCGACCAAATCGGTGTTTTTCATCGTCACCGAGCCACTCTCGGAAAAAACAACAATTTGCCCATACTGGGGAGCTGCACCAGAAGGACCGATGGGACGGAAAGGAAAGAATCCCTCCCCTTCGCCTTCACCGAGTACACCACCACCCCCGTCATACTCACCGGAAGAACCAGACATGAACTCCATTTCCGAAGCGAAAAAGGCCGAATCCTCAATCAGAATCGGACCGGCATTCGAGAAAATATTGATATCGAGGGGAATCAACTGATCAATTTCAGGACCTATAATAATCTCTCCACCGCCTTCGTATTGCGGCCCCTCGATGTCCCCGAAAAAAAAGTCCGTTATTGACTCCGCGAAAATCTCGCTGGTCAAGATGGTCAAAGACTGGTCCGCCGTAATTTTGTGGTCACGGGCCCGAAAAAAACTGTTTTCAATATCCAGATCGCCATTGGGACCTCCAGCCGCAAGAAGAAGGGCGGTTTCAATTAACGGAACGTCTGTACTTGCCAGAATATCTGAGTTTATTACAGAGAGACGGCCATCTTCAGTAACCAAAGCCAGAGAAGGCAATCCTCCGGGAAGATCCATGATTGAACTTCCTTCTGTTGCAGCGCCTAAGTGAACAGTAGTATCCCCTTCAGAGAAAAGAACCAAGCCGCGGTCAGCAAAAGCCTCTAGCGAAAAACCATCAACGAAAAGAGATTGAAACCCAAAAACGGCGTGCTCCTGTTCGTTCTCATTAAAAAAACTATCAATTCTATCATTGAAAAAACCTGACGTCCCGGACTCCACAAAAGCAAAAGAGGAGAAACTTCCATCCCTGGCGGATCGATACAATACCCCCTCACCAATGAATCGACCATCCAAGGTCAGGCGGGGGTTCAAGGTAAAAAGATGGTCCGAAGTTAAAACAAAAGGATCGCCTTCAATACGAGGAATATTTCTTTCAGGCTCCTCAACAGTGTCATCCAGTTCCTCGGACTCCCTCCCATCCTCAACCGTTTCCCTGCGGTCCCGCCGGTTGTCGCTGCGATTGGGACGATTCTCGGTTTCATAGGTATAAACAAATTCCCGGTTGATCGCCCCAATGATCAATCGGTTGGTACGACGCAAGCCCCTTTCTTCGATCCGACGCAATTGTCCACGAATCTCCGTCTCAACATTTCCCCAGGAAGGCAGACCACGCGAGAAACCTTGCAGAAGCAAGGCATTCGTACTTTGTCGCTCCAGATCGAAGTCGAGCACCGGCCCCGGCTCTCCAGCCACCACCTGTACGGTTCCAGTCCTCCCATCACGGTCCACTTTCACTCCGGTGGACCCAGGCAGGACAAACATCATCTGGCCCGGTTGCAAGTTTTGTTCCTCCCCATTGGGGAAAGTCACCTTGCCCTGCCCTTCCAACACCATTATCTTAAAACCTCCATCCGAAGTGGCCACCACGATAAAGGTCGTACCCACCACCGACGCCGTCGCCGAACTGGTGACGATCGAACCACCACCCCGACCGGATGGGGAATGAAGAAGAACACTTCCTTCATTCAGATTGAGTTGACGCCCCTCCTCGGGAAAGGAAAAAGCACTGTTCGAACCCACCCGGATAATAGTGTCATCTCTCAAGGACAATTCCGCCCGCGACCTTCGACCAGTCTCCAGGATATTCGGTGATCGCAAGAGATCCCCCTCCTCGACCAGAGAACCCGTAAGCGTTTCCGGATCCACGATTTCCACTTGGTTCACCACCTCGCGGATGGTAGCCCGATCAAAGGAGGTCGTTTCACCGACCAACAACGTGACTGGAATGCAGAGGGAGATGCCCAGAAAGATGGAGAATAGTTGCCGCATAAAGCTACTAAATTGGGCATTTGGGAATATGTCTATCAAATATTTGAGCGAACCCTCTAATACTCGCATAACCAGAGCTAATCATCTTCCTTTAAACATAAAGCCCTTTTAATGATCGCTTTAAGGCAATCCTTCATTCCCGTCGCTTTCCTACCGGAAAGGCCTAAATACTGAAGCTGATTCGGCTCGCTGGCGATCCAATCGGTGGTGACTAAAGTATACCATTGGCCCGGATCAATTTCTTCCGGAAAAGCCCCAAAGAGCAAATCCCCACGTCCACAAGCCAACGGATTCTCCTGTTCCCTCGTCGCCTTTTCTCTAATTCTCACCAGATCCTCGCCAGACAACCGGAAACTCACCAACTCGTTCTCAAAACGCACAAACGCATTAAAACAATACCGGGAAATGGCCCCTTCCGGAAGTTCAGAGCCAATCGACGTATGATTGATGGCCGTTGCGTCCACCCCCAAACTTGCCCGCAACTGATCGGCCACCCACTGCGCCGCCCGACGATAGGACACCCCCCGGGGATTGGTCCCGATAATTTCCGTATCATCGGAATTCAGCCATCTCTTTTGCAACGCGAAAACCTTTTCCTCCCACCCTGCGTCAACATGAGGAGGATTTGGATCCTCCGCCAAATCGCGAAATTCGTAGCTCGGCTGGCCATCACTCCAGTCAACCCTGGTAACGGTAATGGCTTCACCACGAAAACCTTGGTGCCGGTAGGAGCCACCGCCAGAGAGCGGAACTTCAAATAAAAGATGGTTATGCGCCCCAAAAACCTGCGTTCCGGACGGCAAATATTGCAACAAGCGCGCATCGGCATCCAAACCCGCATGGCTGATCAAAAACGGGCAAAGTTCAGTTTCCTGGATTTCCCCCAACATCTGCCGCAGACATTTTTCCGGAGACGGGACCACAAGCTCTTTCTCTATAGCAGTTGGGTAGGTATTCATATCGGCCACCGACAACCCCATCAAGGCCAACCCCCCAGCCTGCACCATCGACGGAGACAAGGCCACTCCAGAATCCTTCCAGGCAAGCGTACCAATAACCGAAAGGCCACACTCCTTCGCTTTCGCCAAGTACGCTCCCGGCGACATAAAATCGAATTCATGGTTGCCGAGATTCACCAAAACCGGCGCCAACTGACGCAATTCCCGCATAAACTCCCAGTCCAGCACCCCCTGACTACGCTCCGCCACCACATCCCCTCCCTCAAACAAGTCCCCATTGAAGACCAAAAGAACCGGACGCTCCTTGCTCTCCTCCTCCACAATCCGACGAATCAAAGGCAAAAAATTCGGATACTTTTCATAATGCGAATGCAAATCCGCAAAATGCAGCATCGTCAAAGGCCCGCGATCAGGCGAAATTTCCGGGATAATGGGGAGTCGGTCCATGAAGAGCGTATTCATTACAGAGAAACCGCCCCGTAACAATATCTTTTCTTTCTCGCTAAAGCCCCCTGACACATTCACTCCCCGGAAGCGAAACCAACAATCTACTTTCTCTTTGCCTCCGAGGCCTCAATCCCTTACAAAAGCAGTAATCATGTTTGAAAGCCTTACCGATAAACTCTCCCACACCTTTCGCAACCTCCGCGGCAAAGGAAAACTGACCGAAGAGAACATGGCCGACGCCCTCAAGGAAGTTCGCACCGCCCTGCTCTCCGCCGATGTTCATTTCCGCGTCGCCCGCAATTTCATCAACGAGGTGAAAGAAAAATGCGTCGGCCAGGAAGTCACCAAATCCGTCTCCCCCGGGCAACAGGTCGTCAAAATCATCAACGATGAACTCATCCAACTCCTCGGCGGAGACAGCCCGGAGATCCCCGAAAAGAAACCCCTGCGGGTTATGATGGTCGGCTTGCACGGGTCCGGAAAAACCACCTCCAGTGCCAAGATGGGCCGCTGGCTCACCGCCAACGGGTACCGCCCCCTCCTCATCGCCTGCGATGTGTACCGCCCCGCCGCGATCGACCAATTGGAACAACTCGCCGCTCAGGAATCCCTCGGATTTTACGCCGAACGCGACCACAAAAAAGTCGCCAAAATCGGTAAAAACGCCCTCCAATACGCCAAGGACAACGGCTACGATGCCCTCCTCTTCGACACCGCCGGACGCCTCCAGATCGACAAAGACCTCATCGAAGAAGTTAAGGATTTGCGCAAAACCATCATCCCCGACGAAGTTTTCCTCGTCGCCGACAGCGCCCTCGGACAAGAAGCCGTCAACGTTGCCCAACACTTTCACGAAGCCGTCGATCTCACCGGCATAATCCTGACCAAACTCGACGGAGATGCCCGCGGCGGTGCCGCCCTCTCCATGAAAGCCATCACCGGAGTCCCCATCCGCTACGCCGGTATCGGCGAAAAACCCGAAGACTTCGAGCGCTTTCACCCCGACCGCATGGCTTCCCGGATTCTCGGCATGGGCGATGTCGTTTCCCTCGTCGAAAAAGCCCAGGAAAACATCGACCAGCAAGAAGCCGAGAAAATGGCCGAGAAAATGCGCAAGGCCGACTTCAATCTCGAAGACTTCCTCAGCCAAATGCAGCAAGTCAAAAAACTCGGGTCCATGCAATCCATCCTCTCCCACCTGCCCGGAATGGGGAACGTCCAGATCGGTGATGAGGAAAACAACAAAATGAAACGCACCGAGGCCATCGTCCTCTCCATGACCCTACAAGAACGCCGCAACCCCAAACTCCTCAACGGCAGCCGCCGCAACCGCATCGCCAAAGGCTCCGGCACCAAGGTCAGCGATGTAAATCAGCTCCTCAAACAATTCACCCAAATGAAAAAAATGATGAAAGCCATGCGCGGCGGCAAAGGCAAAAAGATGATGCGCGCCATGCAAGAAAAAATGGGCGGCGGAGCCGGCGGCCTCCCCAAACTCCCCGGCATGGGCGGCTAACAACCCAACCTGAATGGCCGTCAAACGCCCCCGTTCACAGTGAAGCCCAAGCGGGGGACCTCGTGTCCCTGCACGGAGCGCTTCGGATTGGAGCCCAAGCGGGGACCTCGCGTCCCTGCGCGGAGCACTTCAGAGTGGACGCCCAAGCGGGGATCTCGTGTCCCTGCACGGAGCACTTCAGATTGGAGCCCAAGCGGGGACCTCGTGTCCCTGC
>JAFIGF010000161.1 GCA_020831535.1 Opitutales bacterium
GAAATGGAGGGTGCGGCGGCCGCCTCCGGCGGGGCTGCGGCCTCGGTGCAGGGTCCAGGCGTTCATGAAAACGACATCTCCGGGCTCACAATGCGCGACCACTTCGCCAGGGAGGACATCGGTGGTGCGTTTGGTGACGGCTTCGGTTTCGGCGGTAGTCAGGGCTCGGCGGTGGGAGCCGGGAATAGCTAAAAAGGAGGAATCGGGTCCGAGGGCGGTATTGAACTGGACATGGGTGGCGCGACCACTGGGGTCGTAAAGATCGGGGGTGCCGTCGCGATGCCAATGCAGGTTGTAGGGAATGCGGTCGGGCGACCAGAGGGCGTGCCCTCCCCAGAAGCGTAGGTCGGTGGTCCTTAAAAGAGCCTTGATGCCGTCCAGCAGATCGGGCCGGGCGAGGTAGTTGGCGAGGGCTTCTTCGTAGAGTTCGGGAGTGAACACATCCCCGCAGCCCCAGGTGTCGGAGGACTTTTTGACGAAGCGGGCGTGGTAGCGCTCGGGGTGGGCATTCACTTTGGTACGGATGCGTTCCAAGGCTTTTAGGAGGGTGGCTCGCTCGTCCTCGTCGAGAACCTTGGAGACGACCAAAAAACCTTCTTTCCGAAACGTTTCTACCTGCTCATTGCTAAGATGCATGGTTCTGAATCTGGAGACTATTCGTAAAGATTTCGATGAAAAACGGAGGAAAGCTTAAAGGTGGAAAAGGGGGAAACAGCCGAGACTCTCATCACCGCTTAGCGGGATTTCGCGGTGGCTCAACGGAGGCACTAAGGCACGAAGGGGAGGATTTCTGAAATGCTGAAATGCTGAAAGGGAGTGTTGGAGGAATGGAGCATTGGCTGTTTGTCCTTCTCTGCGTCTCTGCGCGAGACTATTTATTTCATGTAAACAGCCATGAGACTCCCGCAGAGACGCAGAGGCGCAGAGTTTTTTTGGGGGGGCTCGGTCAAAGGACAAAGAAAGCTGCGGGCTATGAATGCTATCGATCTCCGAGAAGGAGGGTGCGGTAGGCGTCGAGGGTTTTTTCGGGGGGGACTTGGTCGAAGATTTCGTTGACCAAGGTGGAGAGGCCGGGGAGGGGAGTGTCGTTTTGTTCGCTGGCGCCGTAGCCGGAGAAGGGGTAGTCGGCGGGGTCCTCGACGAGGCCGTGCTGGACGGGCAAGAGGTCGATGTAGGCGGCGCGGGTTTCGAATTCGGGGGAGTCGCGGTCGAGGAGTTCGCTGCGAAAGCGGGTGCTCCAGAGGGGGCCGGTGCGTTCGTGCCGGGTATTGTACCAGATGGTCATCTTCTGCAGGGCGAGCTTGCCGAAGGCGGATAAATCATGCATCTGTCCCAGAATCGTGGCGCGGGCCTCGGCGGCGGAATGACGGCTTTCGCGGAACCGGTCTTTGACCTGCTTGACCCGCATTTTGAGGTAGTTTTTGCGAAACTCGGGTTGGTCGGGGTTGCGCGGTTCGCCGATCAATTCAGCGTAGCGCTGGATCAGTTCCTCGTCGCGGTAACGGAGTTTGTCCTTGGCGGGAGGCACTTCGATGAGGGCATGGAGGCGTTCGGGGAGAAAGCAATAGGTGAAGACTTGGATGTTGGCGAATTTGGCGGTGCGGAACAAGATCTGGCGAAGGTGTTCGAGATCTACTTCGTCAAACGAGGGTTGTTCGTTCAACGTCTTGGCGGTGAGGTGATAAATGGCGTGTTTTTCCGGGGCGGTGACTCGTGGTTTACGCATGGCTTTGACGAAGGAAAGAGGGAGAGATAAGTAATACTTTGCCGGTTTTCCCAGCATTCAGGGAGTTGGGCGGGAGAGGGCGCGGAGGCGGTTCATGATCCGGTCGGTGGCTTCCTGGTAACGATCCTTGCCGCGTCCGCCGGGATCGAAATCCGAAGGAAAGAGGGGTTTGCCAAAATGCACATCGATGGGGGTGAATACCCGGGGCCAGCGCATTTTGCGGGAATAGGCTTCGTAGCTGCCGAAAATGCGGGTAGGGATGACCGGTACCTCAGCCCGGCAGGCGATCATACCCAGACCGGCTTTGGCGTCCTGAATTTTTCCGTTGGGGGTTCTCGTTCCTTCGGGAAAAAGAATGAGGCCCTTGCCTCCGCGTAGGGTCCGGATGACGGTTTTCAGGGACCCCACATCGGAATCGCCGTCGCGGTCCACCGGGATGGCGTTTACGTTGCGCAGGAGATTGCCGATAAGTCCTTTTTTGAAGAGGGTTTTGCGGGCGAGGTAGTGGATTTCGCGTGGAACCCGGCAGCCGACGGCGGGGGGGTCGAAGAAGCTGGCATGGTTGGCCGCGAGGAGAAATCCGCCTCGGGGAGGGATATGGTGTACGCCCCAGACTTCTCCGGGATACAGGGTGTCGAAAATGGCTTGGGTCAGGTAATAGCCGCCGGCGTAAAGGAATTTCATGGGTGCAGTCTATTTGCGTGAAATCAGTTGGGAAATTTGCTCGACCACCTCGGGTAAACTGAGGTGGGTGGTATCGATTTTCGTGGCGTTGGGGCCGCAATGCAAGGGTGCGGTTTTACGGGCGGTGTCGAGGCGGTCGCGTTCGTCGATGGAATCCACCTGGCCTTCGCGGGCTCGCCGTTCGTTGCGGGCGGCGGGGTCGGCGTGGAGGAAAAAAATGAAATCGGCATCGGGAAAAACGACACTGCCAATATCGCGGCCCTCCATGACCAGTCCGCAGAAACCGTTTTCTTTGGCAAAATCCGCTTGGTTGCGTTGGTAGGGAAGCAGCAGGTTGCGGACGTCCTCGCGGGCAGCATAGTGGGAGACCTGCCGGTTTACTGCTTCGGTGCGGATTTTGTCGCCGGGAAAATGTCCGTCGATACCCATCACCGCGGTGCGGCCTTCGACTTTGGTCTGCAGGGCTTCGGGGGAGGGGAGTTGGGGCTGGCGGG
>JAFIGF010000163.1 GCA_020831535.1 Opitutales bacterium
GGGGTGAAGGTGTTACAAACTCAGTCCAAACGACAATGGGCGAGGATTTCGGTTTTGATGTCCTGCCATATTCGACCAGTGAGGTCAATTGGGTCGGGTTCGGGATCGGCATCTTCGAAATAGGTGAGCGATTTCTCGACCATCCAGGTATTTCTATGCGGATACTTTTGTTCATAAAACCCTAAAAGTTGTTCTTTGCTGAAATGTCGGAGAAGTTCACAAATATCCCAAAAGTCTTTTTTGCTTCCCCGATTGGCCACAGCGTTGAGTTTCATGGCGGCACTATCCTCAAGAGATACCATGCGCACGTCTTGTTGATCCTCGGGGTTAGCGATAAGGGGGTAGCGATGGGCCATGAAATCCACTTTAATGCCATCGGTCTTTCCGGTGACGGTATTTTCGCGGACACTTACTTCGGAAAGGGAAAAAGTTTTTTGCAGATCTTCGAGCAAGCGGGATGCTTCGAAGGATTGATGGGTAAAAAGGTCAAGGTCGATGGAGGTGCGGTGTCCAAAACGCAGGGCTAGGGCAGTTCCTCCAACAAGATAAAACGAATCCAAGGGAGGAAAACCCATAAACCGGTCCAAAAGGGTACGCATTTGGGGCGAGATGGTTTTCCAGTGAAGACTCATGTGTTCCAGTTTTGGGAACGCCGGAAAGCGCGGAACGTTTTCGGCGGGAGGTTAAACTGATTGGCAAAGAAGGTAATGGTTTGGGCGGAAAGGGCGGGTGCCTTGAGGAGGACTTCCCGCACACGATCTTCCCCGTAATAAGACCAGGCGGCCCGCACCTCCTGGCGGGTTCCTCTCTCGACAATGCGAATGATGCAATAGGAAGCGTGCCGTTCAGGATCAAGGGTTGTCGGATCGGTATCCCAGAAAAGGTCTTGGGAAAGTTGATCCATGAACGGTGTTGAGGTCATCTTCTGAAACTTGCGGGAAAACCGTTTTTTTTCAATCCTGAATTGCGCTGACAGCGGAGACCTACTATGGCAGAGGAAAGGCTTTGGCCCGTGCTGCGCCTGAGGTGGCACCGCCGTCCTGGCGGTGTTTTGGCTGCCCACACAGGCTGGAAGCCTATGCTACTGCTGGGTTTGTTTTTGCGGCAACATAAGTAGTGCGCAGCTTTAGCAAGCATCTTTGGTGCGGGCTGGTACATTCGCGCAGGAACGGAACCCTTGCTGAAGCAGCGGGCTACTTCAGCGGTAGCACACCCATCCTGGCGGTGTTTTTCTTTTGTTGGCACAGGTTGGAAGGCCGATCTACCCCTTTGGGAAAGACCAGTTATGGTGGTCCAAAGCTTTTCCCGGCGACGGAATTTCGGGCCAGGAAAGTTTACTCGTTCAGACGCAGGTAGAGGCTGGCGCTGCAGACCAGGTAGCTGGCAAAGCGGTCTTCGGTGACTTCGAAACGAAGTTCGTTTTCTTCCTGCAGGTGAGCGGCGTCGATGGTCAGCTCCCGAATAAAGGGGGAGTTTTCCGGGCCGATGGCCGAGGGGAGATTGTAGGCGTGGCCGTTGACCAAGACCCTGCCCTGGTCGCCCTGGAGGTGTTCGGCAACAAAGCGCAAGGTGGCCTTTTCTCCATTGGCCAATTCTTCGGCGGGGATCGTGATGGCAAAACTGGCGGGTTCCTCATAACCGGCCCGTTGCAGGATGTTTCCGCCAAAATACTGTTGGTCCCGCACGGTGACTGTTTTATCGGTGATCTCCCCTTCCAGTGGCAGGGTAAAGGTGACCAGGTGGCGGGCCGGCAGTTCTCGTTGCAAACGAATGGAGGCGTGGTCATCCTCGGAGAAGGGAAGGTTTTCCTCCCGCATGACCTGATCTCCATCAACGATGGCCGGCTCGCGCAAAATAAGTTCGGTGAAACGGGTGCCTTCGGGTGCTTGAATTTTTAGATCGATCTCCCGGGTTTCCCTGTGGTCGTTGAGCACAGCGACCACCAGTTCCTGGCGATCCGGCATGTCTCCGGGGCGGGGGTTTTGCGGATCGGTGCCGTCAATGCTGGCGACGACGTAGAGGTTGAAGTCATCGTTTTCCACGGTGAGCATTCGTCCCCGCAGATTGCGCATAACCATCAGGGCAACCCCTTCGCCGGAGTCGCTGAACCATCCGCCTCCGTGACCGAAGTGGGAAAAGGAGCGGGCCTTGTCCGGGACAAAACGCAGGGCGTGCATGACTTTGCGGCTGGTCCAGGTGCGTTTCGCCACATCGGCGAGGGTGCCACCGGCAACCACATCGGCATCCGGATAAGCCTGGGGGTCGGATCCCATGGCCGTTTCGGTGTTGAAGCCGTACAGCCACTTGTCGTGTTCGGTCATGGTGTAGTGGGTAACGGTCTCATAGTTGGCGGCGAGGCGGCGAGGGTCACCCCCATAATCGTGATCCACCCAGCCATCGGCAATGTGGATGGCCGCGTCAATGGTCGGGCGATACACCATGTCCCAGGCCGCCCAATGGTCTTCCGAAGCTCGGAAGCCCCAGCCGACCATGAAAACAGCATCCGGATCGGTTTCTTTGAGGGCTTCCCCGAAGGCCAGCATCGGCTCGTTGTAGAATTTCAGCATTCCTTTGCCCGACCAATAGGTGAATTGGGTCTCATCGTAAATATGCCATGGAGTAAAGGCGGTTAGGGTGCGGCCATTGGCCTCGTAGGTTTCGCCGTCCTCAACATCCTCGGGAGGATGGAGGTGGGGGGTCCAGCTTCCACCGTACACACCGTCCATGCCGCGGTAGGGGGGTGCGTGGACCGGGGAGTGTTGCCGGCCACGTTCGTCCTTTCCGCGACGCCAATCGCGTTCGCTGGTCCATTGCCAGGGTGGAGCGTCGAAATCACGGGTCCAGCGCAAATGGGGTGCTTTCTCGCCGTCGTGTTTGATGTGAACCGGACCACCTTCCTCGGCGCGGCTCTCATCGAAGAACCTATTGACAAAGCCAGCGCGGTTGCGGTTGGCCCAATTCAGGTACGCCTCGTTCCAGTATTCAGCATAGACGGTAAATTCGCTTTCCAACCCGGCTTCGCCATAACGCTTGCCTAAGGCGCGGCTGCGTTCCTCCCAGTCTGAATGGGTGAGGCGGGGGGAGGGGCGCAC
>JAFIGF010000165.1 GCA_020831535.1 Opitutales bacterium
CCCCTCACGCAACTGCCGGTCCTCCTGGTATAAGATCTGATAGCGCGCCACCAGATCCTCATCCGACAATTTGATTTTCGTCTTGTCGGGAACCTTAACCAGCACATGGAAGTGATTGGACATCAGACAGTAGGTCAACACTTCCACCCCCGAAAAGCCAGCCGCCCGAAAAAGCATACGCTGCATCACTTTTTTCTCTTTCGGCCCGAAGAGCTTCTCCCCGTTCACCGTTCGGGACATCACATGATACACCCCATCGCCTTCTTTAAGTACTATACGCTTCATTCCCCCATCCTGAAAAAATCACCACACCTGTCAAGATGGAATTACCTGTTTATTTATGCCGTCAAGTATTTAAAATACATGAAAATTTAAAGATGGCATTGCTTTTATAGGCGGGATTGGGAGGATGGGGGTATGGTTACGAAAAATGACATCATTGGTATTTTAGAGGAGATTGGGGTGATATTGGAAATCAAGGGGGAGAATCCTTTTAAAACAAGAGCCTACGCAAATGCCGCAAGAACGCTGGAGGGGTTGGAGGAGGACTTCCATACACTGGTGGCAGAGGAGAGACTGGATCAAGTGAAGGGTATCGGGAAGGCGATAGCCGAGAAAATCAGTCGGTTGGTCAACGAAGGGGATCTTCCTTATTATAACGATCTTAAAGCCTCCATTCCTCCAGGGCTTTTGGATATGCTGGATATTCCCGGAATGGGACCTAAAAAGATCAAAGCGGTGCACAAAAACTTGAACATTTCAAACATTGAAGAACTGAAAGCGTCTTGCGAGGAAGGCAAATTACAGATTTTAGATGGCTTTGGAAAAAAAACTGAAGAAAAGATCCTCAAGGGGATCCAAAACCGGGAAGCCTATATGGCCCGACACCTTTGGTGGGAGGCTCATGCGATCGCCAAGCCTTTGGTTGAAGCACTGAGGGAGTTGCCCGAGGTGGAAAAGGCCGAGATCGCCGGAAGCCTTCGACGAAAAAAAGAAACCGTCGGAGATCTGGATTTTTTGGCTAGCTCTGGCTCTCCTGCTCCGATTATGGATTGGTTCACTAAGCGCCCTGAGGTTCAGGAAGTGACCACTAAGGGGGAAACCAAGGCAAGTGTTCGTTTAACTGGCGGATTGCAGGCAGATTTGCGGGTCGTTCCTCCAGAGCAGTATGCCTTCGCGCTACACCACTTTACCGGTTCCAAGGAGCATAATGTCGCCTTGCGAAGCCGTTCTTTGCAGAAAGGTTACAGCCTGAGCGAGTGGGGTTTAAAATCAGAAAAAGCAAATAAGGCGCCGCAAAATATATTTTCCGAGGAAGATCTGTTCGAGTTCCTGGGATTGCCATTGATCCCTCCCGAACTTCGGGAAGGACGGGAAGAGATCGAACGCCTGGAAGGGGAAAACCCTCCTTTACTCATCGAAGAATCAGATTTAAAAGGTGTTTTCCACAACCATACCAAAGCGAGTGACGGGCAATCTTCCCTAAGAGAAATGGCCCATGCCGCAGCCAAGATGGGGTGGGAATATTTAGGCATTTCCGATCATTCCAAAGCCAGTTTCCAAGCTGACGGGTTGAATGAAGAAAAGTTAATCAGGCAGATTGCGGAAATTCGGGAGTATAATGCTTCTCCTGATCGTGAACTTCATCTCTTCGCGGGCATCGAATGTGATATTCTTTCCGATGGATCCCTTGATTTCGAGGATGAGGTTCTGGCTGAGTGTGATTATGTCATTGCGGCTATTCATTCCCGCTCGGGTCAAAAAGGCCCCGACGAGACCGCCAGACTTATCGCGGCGATGGAGAACCCGTTGGTGACCATGATCGCCCACCCGACAGGCCGCCTCCTACTCCAACGAGAACCCTACGACCTTGATCACCGGAAAATAATTGATGCCGCAGCGGGAAACGGAGTCGTGATAGAAATCAATTCCCACCCGCGTCGTTTGGATATGGATTGGCGCTGGTGGAGATATGCCCGTGAAAAAGGGGTACGGGCCAGCATTAACCCAGATGCCCATCACTCCGATCACTTTGCTTATACCTTAGCTGGAATCAATATAGCGAGAAAAGGATGGCTCCAACGGGAGGATGTTATCAACACCATGGGCTTGAAGGATGTGAGTGATTTCCTTAGAAAAAAAATGTCTCATGATTAGAATTCTAAAAAGCTGCTTGTTCAAAAGTCTCCTGCTGCTACCCGGTTTTTTGCTCTTGGGATTTTTGGGGTTGGCTTTTTTTCGAGTTCCTATCGCGGAAAAGATAGTTGTTCGACAATTTGCGGAGGCGGGAGTTACCGTGGACATTTCGATAACCGATTGGCACTGGGGTTATTTTGTTATCGAAAAACTTTCTCTCGAGACCGAGGAATGGTCGGTCAATATCAAGGACCTCACGCTCACCCATGACGCAAGATTATTCACTGCAAGAAAATTGAACTCTCTTACGGCGGAAAAAGTCATAGTCCATTTGCCCGATCAACTAGCCGAACCGAGACAAAATGACTCCTCTACGCCGGATTTGATGGAGTTCCTTAAAGGCGATTTTTTTTTTCAGTCTTGGCCGGTTACCGATATAAGTGTTGCCCATATCCAGGTACTTCACTCGACCGATAAAATTTTCCAGACTCCGATTGAGGCCTCTGTATTTTCCACGGTGGCAAGGGGAGAGCGTTACCTTCAGGTACATTTGGATCACGGCCCAATGTGCGCAAGACTAACAGCAACCCGAGGAGAAAAGAAATGGTGGGCCGAGATTTCAACAGGTATTCCTCCTCTAAAACTGAACTCTCAAGAGTTAAGTTTAGGAAATTGGGAAATCCCCTCTCCTTCCTTATTTTTCCCATTATCTGAAACCTTTCCCACCTTTTCTCTCGTGAGTGATCGCATTGACTTACAAGCTGAATTTGTCTGGTTTCGCGGCCAAAAGCCTCATGGCAGAATCAATGCGACGACGAACCATTTGAATGTGTCGGATGACTCGTGGGATTCTCGCATTCACATAAATGGTTTTCTTGCCGAAGTTCATGATCCATTAACTTTATTATCGCCTCCGGAGAAGACCGAAGACTGGAAAGGGATGGTTCACCTGGATGAACTAAAACTCACGACCTCTTTTGCCGAAATCAATCTGCAAGGAGTCTCGGCCATGGCTGATCAAAAATTCCATCTTTACAAACATTGGGGCCGGTTGGCCGTGAGGAGTGGGGTGTGGGACGTGAATCTCCCTCTGGTGAAAGAGTTCTTGGCAAATCGGGAAAATAAAGGAACTGGTGAAATAAAAGGATCTACTGACCCTCTTTTAATTCTAACATCGCTACTGTTTGAATATCCTTTGGAATTTGCCCTTAGAAATCAAAGTGTGATTTTCCAGGACATGGAGACCCTTCCTGATTTGATTTTTCACAGCGAACGGCATCAGGATCCGTCCGGACATTTCCCCTTGGCCTTCCGTATTGTCCATACAGAAACTTTAGAGCAGCTTGACATGCTGCTCGCTAAGAGTCGTGATAGGAGTGCAGACCTACGAGCTAGAATGGAAATGGAAATCGACGGATTCGGGTTAGTAGCCTTGTCTGAATTATTACCATTTCAATCTCAAAATTTCATTCCTGAAGAAGGGTCAATCAAGGGAAAACTTAAAGCAACATGGGCTGGAGAAGGGAATCCCGAAGGACAATGGGAAAAAACGCTGACCGGGAAGAACTTTTCTGGAAATTGGTCAGAACATGATCTCTTCTGGAAGCTCGAAGGCTTCATTTTGTCCAGCGAAGGAGAGATTCCCGAAGTCGGACCGGAAACCTGGCGGTCCTTGCTCCCCCAAACCGGGTCCGTTGACCTCTCAGACATCTCTCTTGAACACAGTTGGTTTAGCTTCTTTATGCCTGTAATGACCATTTCGGCTAAAAAATCTGCTTCAAGGACAATCGATTATACGGCGGATATTCTTTTTAAGGAACCGTTCATTGAGATCGACGTGAATAACTGGCGAGACTTCATGCCAGCGTTGCCAGCAGAGACACAGGGAAGTGAATCCTTCGAAAATTCATTCGAGACGGGCAGCCCCTTGTTGCCAATCCCCGAGATTCCTTTTGTGGGCGAAATTACCCTTCGGGGAGAAGACGGAGAGACCAAATTCACGCATTGGTATAATTCTCGAATAAGCCTCCCTTGGGAGGCTGAAGGGAAAGCTGGTAATGATAAAATCTTCTTGAAGGTTTCATCTGGTAATGAAATCTCCTCCGTCTCTCTTGAATACAATTTCACCACACCAAAGGAAGAATTTTTGCATATTGAAGGCGAGATACAAGAGCATGAGATAAGTACCTTTTGGAAGAATATCATTGAAGACCTCCTTGGGATTGAGGCTTCGGCAACCCTCGGAGAGTTCGTATTTGCCGGTAGCCTTCGCAGCCCTAAAGCAGTCGGTTCAAGCGAATTGGGCATTATTTTGAATTTTATTGATTTTGCAATTCCCAAATGGGATGTAGCCGGAGAAGATTTGAGTTTCAGTGCTCTCTGGAGCAACATTTGGAAAGGAGAAATGGAAAGAATCGGAAAAGAAGAGGACTCTGTGAGTTTGCCCTTAGCTTTAACCTTTGAGAAACTCCATATCGCTGATTTGCCTTTTAGCGATGGAAAGGTATTGGGGATCATGGAAAGCTGGGATTCGCTTTCGGTGAAGGAAGCCACCACTTCTTGGCGTACGGCAAAGTTGAATATGTCTCCCTTCTCCCTGAATCCATTTAGCCCTGAAGGAATATTCCGTTTTAATTTCCAAGCTGTTCCCATAAGGGAACTACTTGCCCTCTTCCCCCAGTTGCATACCACAGGAGAGGGCAACCTGGAAGGAAGCGTTTCGTTTTTTGCATCTCCCTCTAAATTCAGAATTCTACCCGGGACTCTAGCCTTACCGGAAGGAGAAAAAGCCAGCCTACAAATTCGATATCCAGGACTTTTCACAGGGAGTCTTTCTCCCCGCCATCCACGATACGAATTGCTTCGGCGGGCCGAATCAGGTTTGGAGAATTTGGTCGTAGAGCAATTTCTCGTTCAACTATTTCGCCCCGAAGAACCGGAGACTCCAATTAAGTTGAGCATCCGTACTCAAGCGCTCGGTGAGGATATCCTTCCCTTTGATCTAAATTTCCACATTCACGGGGCGGTGGCCGAGATTCTACCTTTGCTTTTGCGGTCTGATCTGAAATTTAGTTTTTAATCGTTACCCCTCTTTTGTTTGAAACCAGTTTTACGATTGTCAGATCCTTTTGAATCGGTAATCAACAATAGAACCTCATCTTTCTCATGCTCGAAGATTTCTTTGCCTTTAACGAACTGTTCCCCTGGTTTTTTCCAACCCTCGCTTTCATCCTGGGCGCGATCACCGGAAGCTTTCTGAACGTTTGCATTCTCCGCATTCCTTTGGAGAAATCCATTATCACCCCTGGATCCCACTGTATTTGCGGACGGGCCATTCCTTGGTATCATAACATCCCTATCCTCACCTGGGTGTTCCTGCGTGGGCGGTGCCATTGCCCGGAACGACGGCCCTTCAGCATTCGTTACCCTGCTATCGAATTGTTAACGGCCATTCTTTTTCTCTCTTGCTGGCTCTTGTTCCCCCCAGGGAAGGCCTTGTGCGGTTTCGTTTTCATCGCGATTCTGATCTGCGCCACTTTCATCGATTTTGATCATATGATCATTCCCGACAGATTTACGATCGGCGGTTTTCTCCTGGGCGTTTTTCTAGCTTTTCTTTTCCCCAGTCTGCATGAACGGGAATCCTTTGTACCTCTCTTGGCCTCCCTTCAGTCCGGCATACTCGCGATCCTTGGAGGTCTCATCGGAAGTGCTTTGATTTTATGGATCGGAATATTGGGGAGTATGGCCCTGAAAAAAGAGGCCATGGGCTTCGGGGATGTAAAGTTCATTGCGGCCATAGGGGCGTTTACCGGTTGGCAGGGAGCCGTTTTTGCCATTTTTGGCGGGGCACTCATTGGACTTTTAGGCGTAATTCTATGGCGGGCTATAAGCCTTTTCCGGAAAACTCCTGCACCAGAAAAAGCGCCCGAAAGTCAACAAGCAAATGAGAAAAACATGCCTTCGGAAGACGATATCACCGAGGAATTGCCGGAAGGGGGTATGGTTTCTTTCGGCCCGATGCTAGCGGCTGGGGCTCTGGTTTACTTCCTTTTCCTAGACCACTGGGTTGATCAGTATTTCGCCGAGAATGCAGCCTTTTTGTTCCCTGGTTAACTCAGATAGAATCGATCCGAGCGCCTTGGTCGGGAGTTAAACGAATAACCTGAGGGGAATGCCCAAAACGCCTTTGGTAGGAATGGGCAATAGCCCTTCCCTCCGGTTCGGCAAAAGAAGGGCTGGTCACGGCTAAAACCGCCCCGCCAAATCCCCCGCCGGTCAACCGTGCTCCAAAAACCCCCGGGCAAGCGGCTAACGCCTCCACAAGGTAATCCAATTCATCAATGCTATTCTCAAAAAGGTCTCGTGAACTCGCATGGGAGGCCGTCAACAAGGATCCGGTAGTTTCCCAACCCTCTCCATTTTCCAAATCCTCCATAAATCGCTGAACACGTCCTTGTTCCTCCACTACATGGCGGGCTCGGCGGGCCAACGGTTCGGGCAGGCTTTCTTTTAAATCCTCAAGTTGCGCAGCAGTTACTAAAGCTAGGTGCGACACCTCCGGCAATGAGCGCTGCAGCAGCGAAAGCGCCTTCTGGCACTCTGCATGACGATCTGCGTAGAAGGAATCAATCAAGGAATGTTTTTTTTCTGAGTTAAAAATCCAAAGACAGGTATCGGCAGGCAAAGGGACGGATTGAAACTCCTCTTTTCGGCAATCAATTGCCACCAAGGAGTCGGCTCGGCCAAAACCCACCACTCCTTGATCCAGAATTCCACAGGGAACTCCCACAAATTCATTCTCCGCCCAGCGGGCGGCTTTGACCAAAGCCTTGGTGTCCATACCAAGATGAGCCCATTCATTGAAAGCCACTGCGGTGGCCATCTCTAATGCTGCGCTACTGCTGAGACCCGCACCCGAAGGCAGTTCCGAGGATACGGCCAAATTTATTCCAGTATCCAGAGGCAGGCCGTACTCGGAAAGTTTTTTAATCACCCCGAGGAGATAGTTGGCCCATCGGTCAGGCCCCTGCAGGGGAACGAGAGCCCCCTCCCCCAGAGGAAGCTCTACAGGCTTTGTATCTTGACCAGAAACGAGCCTAAGAAGGCCAGCGTTGTTTGTGCCAAGCTCCAATCGAACCCTCCGGTCGATAGCTGCCCCAATCACCAAGCCCCCGTTGTAGTCTACATGGTTGCCAATAACTTCAACCCTCCCGGGGGCGGATGAGGTCAACTCTGGATTTTGCCCGTAGGCTTCTTTATAAATAGACATGATTCAAGAGGAACGAAAACCGACAGGGTTGAAAAGAATAAAAAACCCGCGCCTCGGGAAGAAGCGCGGGTTCCGCGAAAAGCGGTCGTTTTGGGGCCTTTAAGCTACACCCTTAAGGGCAGCACCAGGCTTGAATTTAACCGTTTTGGAGGCTTTGATCTTAATCTTTTCCTTGGTACGGGGATTAATGCCATCACGAGCAGCGCGTTTGGCCACGGAGAAAGTACCGAAACCAATCAATTGGACGTTCTTGTCTTTTTTAACCCCCTTCTTGATTGAATCAAGAACGGCGTTAACGGCTGCTTCAGCAGCGGCCTTAGAAGTTTCTTTTCCGAGATTTTTTTGCACTTCGGCAACGAGTTCAGCTTTGTTCATATTATATTCCTTTAGGTTTTGGGTGTTTGTCATGGTCTCTTTTAGACCGATTAATCAAGAACAGTAAGAAAATGGTTGGTGGTCAATGGAAAAACCGCATAATTACGCGGTTTCTGCTAAAAAAACCTCCTTTTTTAGGTTCATAGAGCCAGTTTACCCCGAAAAAGTCCCTTGCCGCCCATCTATAGCCTTCTTCAAGAGACTATTGAGGGCCTCGTCGAGTGCCAAATTTTCTTCGTCAGCCTTTTGCTGAGCCCGTTTCCAAAGCTGCCTCGCCATCACGGATGCTTGCTTTTTATCGGCCCCCAAATTCTGGAAGACGCCCATCAGCTTATTCACTATTTCACTTTCATCCATCGGCATTAAGATTAGTTTCTAGAATTTTCAAGGAAAGGTTGTCTCCTGAATCAGTCGACCAAATCCCGTCACCATTTTTCCACTCCAAGGGGAGCATGGCAAATCCGTAACCGGAATCGCCCGAAACCTTGGTGAAAGAGACCAATTCTGCACCTTTTCTTTGATTCAGCGTAATGGGAAATGGCGGCTCGGGAAGGTTTTCCGCGTCAACCCTAACAGGAAAAAGTCCTTTGCGCCGAGATCCAAAATTCTTAAAGCGCGCCATAATCTCCTGACCCAAGAAACAGCCTTTGGTATAACAAACGGCATCTTCAAAACCAGCTTCATGAGGCAAAAGTCTGTGCCCGGTATCATGCGGAACTCTGGGCAAATTATACAAAACTCTTTTTTCAGCAACGTCTTCTGAGTCTGCTTCGCTAAATCCCTTTTCTTTACAATCCTTTAAAAAAGAAGTCGTCTTCTCGGCTGGTAAAAGAAAGTCTAAAGCCGGAACTGGCCAGCGACGACTGGGAAACTGGTAGATTGCCCCATCAAAATCTTCTTTTGGCTCCCCAGCAATCGTTACTACCGAATAGACACCGGTCAGGTCCTCCAATTCAACTTCATCGGCGATTAAATAATTATCGAGTCTTTCGATAAGAATCTCCGGTTCAACCGAGGGCGAATAGACCAAGAATTCCTCTGCTGTTGCCTGAATAAAGGCATCGGCCACCATTTTTCCCCGATTATCGAGAAATAGTCCGTAAATCGTTCCCTCCTCCCCTTGCTCAAGAGGCCGCAGATCAGCAGTGAATTGCCCTTGAAGGAAAGGAAAACGATCATCCCCAGTTACCCGGACAAACGCAAAAGAAGTTTTCGTCTCAAAGCATACCCGTTTCATAATGGATCTAAGAGTAACAAAAGGGAGTGGTCAGCGCAAATCATCGAAAAAATGCATTTTTTCGAAAAAACCACTTGACCCATGGAAAAAAATGCCCCATAACTTAAAACATCTTGATTTTCTCCTACGCAAGTAGGAGTTTTGGGGTAACTAAGAAAGAAAGCAGTGGCGGG
>JAFIGF010000176.1 GCA_020831535.1 Opitutales bacterium
TTTCCGTGGAGGAGGTTGAGTTCATCAATATCGGCAAGATCCTGTGGCCGTCCGGCCTGCGCCTTCATGGAGAGGAGCGTTTCGAGGGAAACAATATGAACTTCAACCCCTGGACTCGTTTCCCGCGCATCGGCTTCCTCAATAGACTTTTGAAAGTCAAAGGGCTCTTCCACAAACACATTGACCGGAGTTTCGCGATGCTGATCGCTCCAGAACTTGAGAACTTTCATCCCCTTTTCCCGCTTCCATCGTTCCCGGCATTCGGGGTCTGCAAATTCGTCGGCACTGATTGGCAGCGACGGTTGATAACCGATGGATTTCAGCGCTGCGAAAGCCCGCTGAATTACCTCGCGCTCCAAACGAATCACCAGGTCCACATCCTGTGTCAAACGGCCATAGCCGTGATGAATGACCGCAATCCCCCCGACCACCAGAAAGGGAACCCGTCCCCCTTGGAGCGCTTTGCAGATGGCGTCGAAACTGGATTTCTTCATAAGGATTTTGGTGGGGGCTTGTTCCTTTCCCGTCTACGAACGGCAAGTGTTTCACTTGTGGCCAGCAGTGCTGATAGTATTCGGCCCGTGAACGGATTGGCAAGTTCGTTATGGAGGGACCGGGTTCCAGCTAAGGAGCAAGGACATTGCTTCGCCCTCTCCGTCTCCGCCTCCGTCCTGTCCTTGGGCTGTTTCCCATAAGGAGCAAGGACATTCCTGTCCTTGGGAATGGGAGCCAACCGTCCGCCACCTACCTTGTAGGGCTTGCCCTTGGGCAATGCCGTCGCGGTGAAGGCAAGCGAAGGTTTTCCAATGGGGGTAACGCCGCAGCAGGCCTGCCGCAGTCCAAGGTGCCTGCGGCACGGGTGGTGACCGGTTTTTGTTTTGCCGGACCGGCTTCCCGACGGCGAAGCCGTCCTTGGACTGCGGCAGCCTGCTGCCGCTTTCCGTGAAGCCAGCCCTGCTGGCGAACCGTATAGGTTCGGTAACGCCGCCGCAGTCCAAGGTGCCTGCGGCACGGGAAAACGAAGGAACGATTCCCCCGCTATGCGCTACGTGTGGTTCCCCGACTGTTCCATTTCAGCTTTTCAGCTTTTTCCTTTGCCTTCTTTACCCTTTTTCATAAATCATAATTTTTAAATTATACTTTATTCTACCCCTCCCGTTTTTCATGGCCTTGTTTTACCCCCGAATCCTGTTTTGCCTCTTTTTTCTCGGCCTGCCCTGTGTCTCTCTGCTGCAAGGAGACGATATCCTCTACTGGGGAGGGTCCGACGACAACCGTTGGACCGATGAGGGCTGGTATGACAATGCGGACCTGACCGGTGACCCGATTGCCTGGGACCTGGCTTGGGAAGACCGCGATGTGGTCATCCCGGATGGGCAAACGGTAAACGTGAATGATGATATTGTCGTTCGGGATCTCAACGTGAATCTGGGCGCTTTCGTTCGTTTAAACGGGGGATCACGAGTTTTGGAAGTCCGCGGCTTCCTCAACGGCTTGGGGACCATCGTTTTTACCCGTCAAAACAACGATGAGTACGGAAATCTTTTCGTAAACTCTCCCGAACCCCAGAAGATTTTATCGACGTGGGAGAAAAACAACATACATAGCCGTATTGGGGTTCGGATAGGGGAGGGCGCCCATATTACCTTTCAGGGTAAAATGGATTTCGGCCCAATCCATGGTCATGGAACCCGTTTTTGGTTGGAAGAGGATACCCACTTTATCGTTGGGGCCAATGCCCAAATCAACAACCAAATGGATGATCTTATCCGCGCCCAACAATTCGAGGTCTATGGTTCCGGGCCCACCAGCATCTGGGAATTTCATGAGGATTTTAATGCTGATTTCGCCGACCCGAACGTTTTGGTCACCGAAGATCCCTTGCCTTACGCCAAAACGTACGATCAGCCCCCGGATGGTTCCTATGTCAAACCGGAGGGAGGTCTTTCCACCTGGCGGGGCGCTGAGGGGCTCACCGCCATCACCCACAACACCGCCAACCTGCCTTCGATTCACAAGTTTACTGGACCAGAAGATGATCCGAAGAAATACACCCACCACGGCCTGCTGAATTTCGACAGAGGTGATCCCGATTACGACGGTGAGCCCACTACTTGGATTGTTCGCAGTAACCCGCAATCCTACGATGGCGGGATTTACTTCCAACGCGATTGGATTCTGCAAACCGAGGAGAACCTGCTCTTCGAGGGGGCGTGGCACCAGGATGTGAATATCGGCTTCGCCACCAGAGGAACCGAGAACCTCACCTTTACCAAAAGAGGGACGGCCGATCTGATTCTCGCCGGAACCCAATCCTATGCCTTTGGGACGACCTTTGATCTGGAGGAGGGGAGGATTCTTTTTCAAACCAATCCCGATATCGATTCCTGGCCCGAGGCCAAAAGTGGCAACGGCTGGTTCACCCCCGATAATGGCAACCACCTCAACCTCACCGTTCACCCCGGTGCCACCGCTGCCTTTCAACCTGCGCCGACCTCCACCGACCAATACTGGCTCGAAACCGAAACGTTTGACATCTACTCCGCCACCCTCGAGGGCACCCTCCATCTCGAACTCAACGAAGGCCGGGCCGATGCCGCCGAACCCGTCCTCGCCGTGGCCGACCACCTCACCTTCGATTCCTCTGGCGCCACCCTCACCGTCACCTTCGCCCCCGGCTTTTCGCCGCAGGCCGAAACCGACTACCTTCTCCTCACCGCCGGTTCCCTGAACCTGCCCGCCGAAGGGATAAACGGGGATCTTCCCTCCGGTTGGACCACCGAGGTTGACGGCAACGACCTCTGGCTCGTTCCCGCCACCGCCACCGGCTTCGACGCCTGGGTCGCCGATCACCTCGACGGCACCGCCGAAACCGCCCCCTCCGACGACCCCTGGGGGCAGGGGATCACCAACCTCGAACGCTACGCCCTCGGCTATTCCGCCACCTCCCTGCCCGCCGCCGCCGACCGCCCCCGCGCCGTCCGCGCCTCCGGCGGGGGAGGGGAGACCCTCTTTCAATTCCGCCGCCCCCTCGATGCCCCCGACGACGTCGAGTACACCGTTCAAATCTCGGAAGACCTAACCCCCGAAAGCTGGTCCGACATCGATCCCTCCCAGTGGACCACCACCGAAGACGGGGACTACGAAATCATTTCCGTCGAACTCAACGGCAACGGCCAAAGCCCCGACCGCCTCTTCGCCCGCTTACTCCTCAGTATGGAATAGACCCAAGCCTTTCCGTCGGAGGGGCTTTACGCCCCGATCTGAGAGGCGGAGAGAGAAAAAGAAAAAATCTGAAAGGGAACGAAGTGAAGGGTGGCCCTCGCGGTCTCCGCCTCCGTCCGGTCCTTGGGATTTGGAGCCAACCGTCCGCCTCTTCCTGTAGGGCTTGCGCTTGCGCAACGCCGTCGTGCCGGGACCGTTGAAATGTTGTGCTGAGGACCGCCCCTTTCCGATAGCCGACGCAAACCTTTGGCCAGGGCGCAAGTCTTCCCGGGCGGCACTTCGCAAGCGAAGGCCCTACAAAAGAGACCTTCCATACCAAAAAATTCGTGTCTATTTGTGTCCATTCGTGGTTCTTTTGGCTGTTTTCTTTTTTCCCAGCATTTCGTCCGCTTTTCCCTCAGCGCCTAGTAGCGGTCTCCGGCTTTGCCGGAAAAAACGTCCCATCCTTCCTGTAGGGCTTGCGCTTGCGCAATGCCGTCGCGCTGTGACCGTTGAAATGTTGTGCTGATGACCGCCCCTTTCCGATGCCCTTCCCAAACCTTTGGCCAGAGCGTACGTCTTCCCGGGCGGCACTTCGCAAGCGAAGGCCCTACAAAAGCGACTTTCCTCAACGGAAATTTGGGGTTCACGCAAAAGGGAAGAGACAGGCGCATTATATAATCCCAAAAAAACCTTTTGCCCTTAGCGGAT
>JAFIGF010000182.1 GCA_020831535.1 Opitutales bacterium
GAAGGAGGTCTCACGCGAAGACGCCAAGACGCGAAGGTGGAATTTTGCAGGGAAAAAGCAACCGCTTCCGAGCGAAGCGCCACTCAACCGAATGGGCGAAGCAAATGACACAGATTCACACAGAAAAAAGGTCGTATTTGCTGATTGGGAAAGGTTTGTTGCTTTTGGAGTCCCGTGCCGCAGGCACCTTGGACTGCGGCAAGCCACTTGCCGCTTTTTCCAGCCGCAGCCTGCTGCGGCGTTACCGAACCGAACGGTTCGCCAGCAGGGCTGGCTTCACGGAAAGCGCCAACAGGTTGGCGCAGTCCACGGACGGCTTCGCCGTCGGAAGAGTCGGTCCGGCGGACTTATAAACCAAACCACATGGCTCAAAGACGGCTTCGCCGTCGGATAGGCCGATCCGACAAACCATCAACCGACCACCCTTCGTGCCGAAGGCACCTTGGACTGCGGCAAGCTCTTGCCGCTTTCTCCAGCCGCGGCCTGCTGCGGTGTTACTGACCCTTACTTCCACTTCCGACGCTCCTTGAGCATGACTTTGGCGACATTGTAGCCCGAGGCTCCCCAGACGCCTCCCCCGGGATGGGTACTGGCACCGGTCAGATACATGCCTGTCAAAGGCATTTTGTAGGTCGCCAGCTCGGGGGTGGGCCGGAAGAGAAACATCTGATCGAGGCTCATCTCCAAATGCATGACATTGCCTTTGGGCATGGCATGAAGGCGTTCTATGTCAACGGGTGTCTGAATATAGCGGTCGGTAATCGCCTCGGCGGTGCCAGGCGCATACTCTTCGACCGCCGCAATCAACTTATCGGCCTCCCGTTCGCGTATATCATCCCAGTTTTCGCCGTTGGAGAGGGTGTGGGGATGATACTGTCCCCAGATGAAAAGGGTATGTTTGTTCGGCGGCGCCAGCGCCGTGTCCAGGGCGGAAAAGGTCATCGCCAGCGGGATGGGTTTTTCCGGAGGCGCCCCTTTCAGGTAGTCTCCATAGGCCCGGTCCAGAGCGGCCCGGGAGGGGCAGAGCAATTGTAACCCATGGTGCCCGGGGCAGACCCCGCGTTCGTCAAAGGTTTCCCCGGAATACGGGGGCAAACGGTCGGTCGCACAGCGAACAATCATGCCGAAACCATTGCCCACCCGCAAGTGCCCGATCCTTTCGCGTAGACTTGTCGGCAGCGGGGCCTCCCGCAGAAGGCGATCAACGGTGATTTGGATATGACAGGCCGCCAGAACCGAACGGGCCCCGATGGTTTCCCCGTCCTCCAGGACAACGCCGGTCACTCGTCCGGTGGCGGTCGTTTCGATGCGGTCCACCGGAGCATTTTCACGAACCTCTCCGCCCTCCGCCAGGATCCGTTTTTTCAAAGCCTGGGTCAGGGCGCCACTCCCCCCTTTGGCCCGTTTCATGCCGCTCTGATGGTACATCGAATGCCAGCCGGCAAAATCCCCACTGGCGGTCTCCGAGGGGGGTGGTCCCGATTGGGCGGCCAGCCAGATGATCGCCGTTCGCACCGCTTCGTGTTGAAAGGTCTCCCGCACCACCTGCCCGTAAGGGGCCATCAGCAAACGGACCATTTGCATCCGGTTGGACCCGCGCAAGGACCCGCCCATAAGCCGGCGCATGACATTCCAGGGAGTGGGACTGGACAAAAAGACCTGAAAGACTTTCTCGTTAAGTTCTCCCCACGCCCGCACAAAATCGCGGTAGGCGTCGGCATCGGGCGGAGAGATTCGGGCAATGCTCTGGCAGGTTTTCTCGACATCCTTGTGGAAGCAAATGGCCTTCCCCTCTTGTCCCGGCAGCGGATAATAGGCAAACGGATCCATCTCGATGTATTCCAAGCCCAACTCCTCCAAGCCAAGCTCTCTGACCACTGGCGTCTGATGGATCATCACATGCGCCGAACTGCCCACGTCGATGCGGTAACCGGGAAGGATATCCTCTTGGGTGCAAACCGCGCCGCCGACGATAGGTCGCCGCTCAAGTACCAGTACTTTAACGCCAGCTTTGGCCAGATAGGCGGCGGCGATCAGACCATTATGGCCGGAGCCGACAACCACCACATCGAAAGACGAACTCATACCCGAGGAGACCCCCTAAAAGGAGAATGCGCAAGAAAGAGCGGAAAAAAAGAATCCCCAGAGGGATTATGAATTCTCCTTACCCTCCGGAGCAATGTAGTAGCTGCGATAACTGGAGCGGTAATACTGGTTGTTGTAATATCCCGAAACGGAGGGATCGACGCCATTGAGAACGGCCCCGAAGATGGGGATTTCGGAGTCGAAAAGTTCGTGGATGATTTTCTTCGCCTCTTTTCGCTTGGCCTCACCAAAACGAATAACAAACATGACACCGTCGGTTTGAGGTAAGATCGAGAGACTGTCCCGAACCGGGCCCAGGGGAGGACTGTCGATGATGATTCGCTTGTAACGCTTACGCAAGGCCTGCATGAGTTCAGCAAACTCCTCACTATGTAAAATTTGGGATGGCTTTTTCCGTTGTTGACCGCTGGTTATGACATCCAGGTTTTCTTCAACGTTAACATTGATAATATCCTCCACCGAGGAATTTCCGATGCAGTAATCGGTCAGGCCAACATCGTTGGTAAGACCCATATCGGCGGCAATTGAGGGATTCCGTAAATCACCGTCAATGAGCAGCGTTTTTTCTCCAGTAAAGGCATACGTCAGGGCAAGATTCGAGCTGACAAAGGTTTTTCCTTCATTGGGCAATATGCTGGTGGTCAGAATCACCTGGGCGGTACTCGTCAGTTTGTGGAACTTGAGAGACGAGTGTAACGACCGCAACGCTTCGGCCGTCATAGGATCCTTGTTTGAAATGGCCAAATGGGTTCTTTCCGCTTCACCTTTTACTTTTTTGGCTTCCGGAATGATCCCCAGGAGGGACAACCCAAGAACCGATTCGATGTCATAGGCACTTTTGACACGGTCGTCGATAAGGGCCACAAAGAAGGCCAGCCCGAGTCCCAGTCCCAACCCCCCGAGGGCCCCCACTCCAAGAAAAAGAAAAATACGGGGAGAAAAGGGATTCAAGGGGGCCGAGGCTTGATCAAGCGGGACTACATTGACGGGTTCGACCTGAGTGATCAAACGCGTTTCACTAATTCTGCTCAGGAGGCTATTGTAGAGTGTCTCGGCATCCTGCTTATCCCGCAATATATTGCGGTACTCCACCCCTATACGGGACAGACGGATAATTTCTTCTTCCTGGCGTTGCAAGGACCCTTGAACCGATAAGAAATTTCGCTGAGTCGTCTCATATTCTGAACGAAGATTTTCCACCGTTTCCTGAACCGCTTTCTGTAATTCCTCTTCGGTTTCCCGGAGGTTCCGGCGGGCTTGGATCATTTCCGGGTGCCGGGGGCCATAACGCTCGGAAAGCTGATTGACCGTAATGCTGGCGGAAACCCTTTTGGTATTCAACTCTGAGACATTGTAATTATTGGCAATGAAGGGCAATTCCATCAATTGCCTAAACCCTCCATTCGCTTCGGTGATTTCCTGAATCTGCTCCAGCCGATTTTGCCGGACCTGCAATTCTTGCTCCAGGTCGGTCGCAGACTGATTCAGGCTCCGCAATCGATCACTTACGATATCGTAGCGCTCATCGAGGGAGATGGTGCCAATTTCCTCATGGAAATCCGCCAAACGATTTTCCAATTGCTCTACCCGTGCTCTTTGACGACGCGCTTCCTCCTCTAGTTCCTCAACCGCGCTAAAGGTTTCCCGGAAGCGGGCCTCCCTCTTGTGGGCAATAAATTCCTCAACGTAAAGATTCGCGATATCCGCAGCCAATTGCGGATCCTGGTGCTGGAACTGCACAACGACAATCAGCCTTTGGCGAAGGGGTTGGATCGTTCGGTTGCTCATAAGCACCGCTACTGGAGAGGCAATATCGCCATCTCCCCGGTGGGGTCCCATGAGAGTATTACGCTGATTTTCCGACAATCGATCGGCCACTCGGCGGGCTATGGTTCCACTCTCAAAAATAGATATTTGCGTATTAAAATCCTCGGCGCCGGAAACCCGTTGTTCAACCACTTCATCGACTTGCACCGCACGGGTCGGAGTGCGCAGAATTTCGACTGAGGCGGAAGCCCGGTACATTTCAGGGCGGGTAAAGGTATAAGCAACCACAGCCGCAAACGTAAGGGCGAAAATAACAAAAATCAGGAGGAACCTTTCCCGAATAACAAACAACAAATCTGCCAGGTTGAAAGATTGTTGCTCCTCTTGGCTTGTTCCGTAGCCGTAGGGTCCATAACCATAGGCATTATTGCCTTGGTACGATAGATTGCCTGGCGGCGGATTTGAGGTTTCGTTATTATTCATAGTAATCAATTATATGCGCCGCCGGGGGACAACGATCGTATCATCCTTTTGCAGGACCCATAACACATCGGAATTTCCGCTCATTATCTCGTCAACATTGATGGTAAAATTCTCCATTTCGCCCTCTTCGGTTTTGCGAATCAGGCTTACCCGGCGAAGATTTCCCAGACTGTTTGGTCCGCCAGCACGGGAAATCGCATCAATGATGGTCATGGATTCCTCGGGGGGAAACATAATGGTACCGGGACTGTTGACCTCCCCCATCACGTTGACCCGTCTTTGGGAATATTCCAAGACGGTTATATTGATCTGGGGATTTATCAAAAAATCCCCTTCATAGAGATCAAAGATCCTTTCGGTGGCTTCTTGAACGGTATTGCCCGCCAAGTCGACACTTCCGACGAGAGGCAATTGTACTCTCCCGTTCTGCGAGATGCGAACTTCCCGGTTCAGGTCCGGTTCTTGAAAAACAATGACTTGGATTAGGTCGCCGGCATTTAACAAATAGCTATCCGGCTCAGCCAGACGACCATCAGCCAACAGGCCTTCCTGCTCAGGTTCCGCAGGTTGGGCCCAAATGCCAACGGAGAAGAAAAGGATTTTGATAAGAAAGAAAGTAGTAATTCGATAGATCATCACGAGGAGTGAGACATAAAAGAGCCCCAAAAGATCGGGACTCTTTTAGAAAAACTCTGTTTTTTCTGCCTAGTAACGTACCGAAGCAGAGAGGGAAATTGTATTATTGGTAAATTCGGAGGCGAAGCGGTTGGATTCGTTGTTGCGCAAACGGTAATTCGCCGAAATCGAGGTGTACTCGTTGAGAGTATAATCTCCACCGAGATTGAGCACCACATAATCATCCCGACGACCACTGGCCGCTCCGCGACGATAATCGTGGTGATAGTAGGAAATTCCACCTTTCAAGGTCACTTTGGGATCGATCGAATAGTCGAGACGAAAATAGGCTCCCGTCGCTTCCACCGTTCCACCCGCAGAATTTAGGCGATAATCTCGCTCCAGCGTAAAAAACCCCTGGAGCAAAGGGGTGAATTCGTAATTAACGTCCGCCCCATAGGAAAGTCCGTCGATCGAGCCGATATTCTCGAAATCGCGGTATTGATAACCAGCAAAGATGCGTCCCTCCAGGGCAGGAGTAAACTCACCGCGGGCACCGATATTGAAAAAATGATCGGTGGCATTACCGGTTCCGGTGCCTTGGACGTCACTGTAGCGGTAGCGGTAGCCAAAACTGAGAGAAGTTAACGGCGTAACCGCATAATAAACATCCACTGGAACGGTATAGACGGTATTATCCCGAAGACTTTGGTTTTTATAGTCCGTATCCCTAACGGTAAAACCGAGCCCAACGCTAAAGATATCGGAAAACGCATATTCTCCTTGCATTTCGCCAGAGAGGACCGTCCTCCGAACCTGATTTCCCTCAATGTTGACGTCTTGGGTATTTTGGCGGGTTTGCTGAAGAGCGGCCCCGGCCCGAAATTCAAGAACCTCCGTATTATAGTTGAAATCAGCGTCAACATGGCTGGCATTGAAATCCAAATGGGAATTGTCCGCATAAAGGTAGAAATCCTCCCGGTAGAAAAGTCGCAACCCCACATCACCGGTATCGAGCACACTGAATTCCAAACCAGGGGTCAGAATAAAAATGAAATCCTCTACCTCGTTCTGGGAATCCAGGAAGATGTTATCGTTCCATTGAAAGGTGGCGCTGGAATTAAAAAAGATCGCTCCATTCTCCCCTATGGAAATCAGCGGACTGGCCAAAGTGGCGAAGGGTACTCCCGTGAAAAGCCCCCCCAGAGCGAGCTTTTTTAGACATTTGGAAATATCGATCATGATTTTAACGCTCCATTACATTAAAAGATTCTGATGAAACAAGTACGTCAGAACTCAGTTGGGACTAGGCACCGTAGCATCCATTGGCGTAACGGTATCCGGGGGCAGATGCTCGGAAACTGGTGGAAAAGGAGGCAAGACCCCCACCGAATCATCCACCGGAACCTCCTCAAAATCCTGCAATAACCCCACAATCAGAGGTTCCCATACTTCATATTCCGAGGCCACACATTCTCCAATTTGCGTAGCCAACTCGGGATGTAGGGTAAAAATCGCCGTTAGAAGTTGGGCCACGATTTCTTCGTCGAGTTCCTCCAAGGCATCAAGAGCGCCCAGACAGATATTGCATGACAATTCAGGGAAATCCCCGGAAAGCCTGGTGACAATCTCCTCCGCCAAATCCTGATTGGTGCTGACGTTGAAGGCGGTTAGCTGGCGCGTTAATTCCGGGTTCTCGTCGATAAGCCTGGTCAAACGATCAAAATCCACTTGGGCAAAAAGGGTGAATGCCGATAGGCATAGAAAACAGTTGAAGGCAGCGAAGATGCGAAATTTCATCATTAGCGGGTATTAAAGTTGGTTTGCAATTTAGCTTAAGCTATTGTAATTAGAAGTTATTTTCAAATTTAAAGCAACACAAAATGACTTCTTTTTTCCGCAAGGGCGATTATTGGTTTGGCTTTGCCACTACCAAACTTAACAAAAAAGGTCAGTCGGTGGTTCGCCTCGTCTGGGGACGGATTCTCGCAGCCTTGGCTTTGACCGGGCTTGCCGGATGGATTGCACTCACTTTAGCCGGTTTTTTCTTCGTTCGGCACCAAATGGATTTTAAGGAGGGGAATTACTTGAACGTGGTCTTTCCCTGGAGGTGGGATGCTTACCGCGAATCATTGGGAGATGCCCATGTGCAAAAAGCCTTTGAAGCTTTGGAGACCCAGGATTGGCGCAATTTCCACCTTTACTTGCGCCGTGGGCTGGCCCACAGCCCGGGCAATATGGAAGGGCGGCGTCTGCTGGCGGAACTTGAACTATCGAGAAATGCAACGATGGAAGCGGCTACCATCCTGAAAAGAGGTTTGGACTTTGAGAAGGCATACGAGAGCTCCGACTATCTGCAGTTTTCGTTGCCGGTCTTTTTACGGGCAGGCGAAGAAGAAACAATTTTTGCGTTACTTGAAGAATCCGCCGAAAGGGACTTCCCCACTGAAATCAAACAAAATATCGCCTTATTTGCCAGCCGGGCCGCTTGGCAGATTGGTAATATTGATTTGGCTAGAGAGTTTTTACATGAATATGGGCTGATGGAATCAGCCGACGGAATGGTCTTCGCCCTTCGCCTGGATTGGGAACAGGGCCAATACGAGGCGGTTTTATCCCAATTGCAACAATGGCTGGAACAGTCCCCGCGCAATGAAAACCTTCTCCAACTGAAAATCAACTTTCTCATGGAACGTGGCAACTGGGACGAGGCGCGCCAGTGGGCCATTCTGTATAACTTACGGCATCCCGAATCCTCTCGACCAGCTCGAACTCTGATGGAGCTCGACCTCCGGTTGGGAAACAAGGAACGCCTCCAAAGAGAGTTTCTCAACCTCTTAAGATCTGATGAGTCCGCTGAAACCCTACGGGCTTTGGGGGGGGTCGTTCGCGAGAGCCGGGATCCCTCTTTGGGGCAGCTCTTCCTGGATCACCTTGAAGAGGATCACCAGGAAAGATTATTGGCGATCTTGGTTGCCTTGGAAGCTGCTCTGGCCACCCAGGCCCAAGACCGTGCTGAAGAATGGTTCTCCATGGCTGAGTCCCACCCTGAAATCCATAACCACCCAGCCCGACAGGCTTATTTCCATGCCCTCGCTGTGGTTTGGCATCAGTGGCAGGAAAATGATGCGGATGCCAACAGCTCTCTGAATTCACTTTTATCCGCCATAAGAACCCACCCTGAACCAGCTTTAAGAGCGGCTCGCTTGCTAACGGAACAAGGTCATCCCTCCCCTGCCCTCAGGATTTTGCGCGAAGGTCAGCGCAGACACCCCCTCAGTCAGGAATTTGTGAGTGCCGAAGCCAATCTGCATATCACCACGGGGAATTTCGACGGCCTGATTTCGGTAGTTGAACAATTGGTGGAAATGAGACGCCCGGATTCTGAGACCCTTAAAGCAGCGCGGAAATTTCTACAAAGCGACCGATTTTTCTTCCGCACCCAACGTCAGGAAATCTTACAAACTCTTGCCGATAAGACCTGATCTCCCGGAACTGGAGATCAAGCTCAATTTTCGTAGAAGGCTTCTTGCTGGGTCCACGAACCACCACTGAATCGGGCCCCCAGAACCAGCGGGGTGTCCGTGATTCGCCCTTCCAGGGTGGTAAACTCTTCACCTGGAAAACCAATTTCAAATTCAATTTCTCCCACCGGAAGATTTTCCAAGGTAACTGGGGTCCGTCCTAAAAACCGGGTTCCTTGCCGAACAAAGGCCCCTGATGGCTCGGTCACAATTCTTGCAGTGCCCCCGGAAAAATCCTCTTGCACGGTTTTTGCGGAATCTTTTTCAAGATACACCTCCCTTCTCATTATATCCCGGTTTTCGGCCCGAAACTCAACTTCATATTCACCGGGTTCAAGATCATTCAATGACACCGGAGCCGTTCCCCTCCAGGAAAACTCGTTGGGGCCAAACACCCCAACCCGGACCCCCTCTGGTTCGGTTTGCACCGAAAGGGCAGCCCTGCCGGGATCAATCTCCATTCTATCATCCTCTTCCCCAAATAAATCATCAAGGTCATCCTCTTCGGCCGCTGGCAAAGCCCAGGCCAGAACAAATTCGGTGCTTTCCAAAACCTCTACCCCCTCAGCGGTTTCGGGATGAAGGTAAATTGATTTTTCCACCGTCTCACCGGATTCAAGGATGAAGGCCACGGTGTAGGACCCCATTTCCAAAGAGGCCAGGGAAGCGGGCAAGGACCCGGACTCGCGCTCTTGTCCCTCGGAATCGCTTACCACAAAGGAAACACCGTCCTCCTCGGTCTCTAGATGAAGAAGTGCAGTGACCGCTTCAAGTTCAATGCTCTCCTGATGAAGTCGCCCAAAGCCAACGGTAACCGTGCTCCGCCATTCCTCCAGAAGTGGATCGGCATGGCGGACCGTAAACTCATATTCCCCCGGGGACATTCTTCCCTGTCGGTAGGTTTGGTTTTCGAAGTTCACCACCGTACCGTTTTTGAGAAGCTCCACATCCTCTGAAGGAAGGGCCAAACTCACCCCGGTGCGTTCCCATAAAAAGAGAAATGAAAGAATCAGGATGACGGCGAAGGCAACCGAACCGGCTGCCGCGATGACCCGAGTCTTGAAACTCTGCTTTTTTTTCGCGACTTTCCTTATCGGCGCCTTATGAGGCACGGCCTTCCGGGTTATTTTCCTGGCGGGCAATTTTGCCCCAGTGGCTTTCAGCGTGTTGCTTTTCCCCGGGCCGGGTACTGCCGAAGCCGAGCTTTTTTTCTCCTTGATTTCCTCCGGGGAAACCCAATCACTCAGCGGCACGAACTCGCCTCCCCCCTTCACCGGGCGGGCGGGAGTTTCAAACGTTAGACTCCCGGCAGCCAATCTGGCTTTCAACTCGTCCAAAGAATACGGCCCAAGCTCTTCGTCTTTAATTTTTATTTTAAACTCCATGGCAACTCAAATAGTCGATGTAAATGTGTATCGCTTGTAGTGACGTTTCTAGTCGGAAAATCCTTTGGAAAAGTTCCAATTTTTAAATATTCACATGGCAAAAACGTTCACCCGAAAGGGAAATTCAACAATTTCCAAACAAAACATCCAACCTTAACGGATTAAAATTTTTCCCGTCATCTCAGCAGGAATCTCTTCTTCCATAAGCGAGAGGATCGTTGGCGCAATGTCGGCCAAACGGCCCTCGGAGCCAGCCTTTAGCTCTTGCTTACGTGGGGTGACAAACACACATTCGACCTTGTTTAGCGTATGCGAGGTATGGGGACCATTGGAAGCGGGATCAAACATCTGGTCGGCATTCCCGTGATCGGCGGTCACCAGGGCAGATCCCCCAACAGTTTGCAAGGCCTTGAGAAGCTCGCCCACGCATTGGTCAACGAACTCCACTGCTTTGACCGTAGCGTCGAGGGAACCGGTATGCCCGACCATGTCGGGATTGGCAAAATTGACGACGATCAGTCCATATTTTCCCGAAAGAATCGCTTCCTTGGTGTAGTCCCTGACTTGGGCGGCCGACATCTCCGGTTGTTGATCATAGGTGGAAACCTTCGGGCTGGGGGCCATTTTACGATCCTCCCCATCAAAAGGCTCCTCCCGATAATCATTGAAGAAAAAAGTCACATGAGGGTATTTCTCGGTTTCCGCACAGCGAAACTGCGGAATCCCCCGTTCGCTGACGACCTGTCCGAGGATGTTCTTCATCTTCGGGGGTTTGCGGAAAATAATCTCCACCGGCAGCCCCTTCTCGTATTGGGTCATGGTGGCAAAATAGAGGTCCAGTTTCCGCTCGCGGGGGAAACCGGAAAAATCATCCAAAACGAATGCCTTCGTTAATTCCCGGGGGCGGTCCCCGCGGTAGTTGTAAAAAATCACGCTGTCCCCATCCCCCATCGTCGCCAACGGCTTGCCGTCGGCACCGACAATCCAAGTCGGCATAACGAACTCATCTCCCTTTCGATCTGAATCAATTGGATTGTCGTAATATTCCTTAACCGCCGAGACGGCATCAGGCGCGGTTCTTTCAGCCTTCTCACCGGTTAGGCACCGATACGCCTTTTCCACCCGGTCCCAGCGATTGTCCCGATCCATGGCCCAAAAACGCCCGCAAACGGAAGCGATTTGCCCAATCCCAAGTTCCTTGAGCTTGGCCTCAACCTCTCCCAGGTAGCGTTCCCCGGAACGAGGGCTGGTATCCCGTCCATCGGTAAAGCAATGAAGAAAAACCTTCTCCACCCCCGCTTCCCTGGCCTCCTTGATAAGTCCATACAGATGCTCCAATAACCCATGCACCCCGGCATCGGAAACAATCCCCATCAGGTGCAACTTGCCGCCGGTTTCCTTCACCCGTTGAAAAGCGTTTTGCAGAGTTTCATTCGCCCGAATGGTTCCCTCGTCAAAAGCCTTGCCAATGCGGACCATTTCCTGATCCACGATACGTCCGGCACCAATGTTCTGATGACCTACCTCGCTGTTTCCCATAACCCCTTCAGGGAGCCCAACATCCAAACCAGCCGCCGCAAGCTCGGCGATGGGATAATCTTTGCGCAAACGATCATCCACTGGTTTTTTCGCCAATTTGATGGCATTGTACCGATCCTGATCGGGCTGGTGGTTGGCACCCCAACCATCTCGAATTATAAGCATTACTGGTTTCCGTTTAGCCGTCATAAGAAGATCATCTTTCAAGATTGTCGGCTTCTTACCAAGCAAAAAACACGCCACCGTGAAAAATCGACGCAAGAACGTCAAATTTTGCTTAGACGCTTAAATTTCCAGTAAATCTATTCCCCAAGAAGAGGTGTTCGGACTCCTCGGTCCGTTTAGTCGGAAATAAGCTCGTTCTTAAAAGCCAAGAGAAATCGAGGCTTCTCCAAAAAGGTTATTTCCCCGGCGGGAGGTTCCCTTGTTGTCCTCATACCCCATTCCCACTCCGACACCGGCAACCTCGTTGATATCATACCCCAGACCCGCTTTGACGCCATAGTAGTTATAACTTTCGGAACCTTTTCGGCCACTGGTAAAACCCGTGTACGCATCAAACTCAAACGTCACCCGGGGTTGTCCCAAATTCGCAAGGTCCGTGCGAAAATTGACAAAAGGCAAGGCTGTGGTGGTTTTCAAGTCGGTATCATGGATCAGATAGCCTCCAGCGGAGACACCATGGATGCCGAATTCCCGGAAAACCACTCCCAGATAGCCCTCATGGGTCCGGTTACCGGCCGTATCCGCCCCATCGGGGTGCCAATAGACGGTAAGCCCCAGATCGAAAGAAACCTTATCGGTTTGCGGGGGGCTCCAATCGTAGCCCACATACCCTTGGATTTGGTTATCCCCATCTTCTTGCTTTACGGGGAGATTGGCCCAGCCACCCAAATAAACAGTGCCGTTCCCACTGCCCCAAAGATGACGATCATTCACCGAAACTTCCGCCTCGGTTTGAATCGCACTTCCGGTTTCCTTTACCCCACGAAAAATATAATCCGTAACAAAGGTTTGTTTGGTAACGACTTGGAAATCATCCAAACCCAGACCCTGGACCGAGAGAGTGGCTGCGAGAAAGAGAGGGGTGGCAAACAAAAAGGAACGTCTCATAAGACCCCAAACTATGGCGGCCTCCACTCCTTTGAAGCAAGCAAATAATCGACCCTTTTTTCATCTCCTCACCCCGCTACCGTCTCAGGTTCCTCTTTCTCCCGACTAAAGCGCATGGACACGACCTTGGACACCCCTTTCTCCTCCATGGTGACCCCGAAAATGGCCCCCGCCTCGGAGATGGTCCGCTTGTTGTGTGTAATGATCAAAAACTGCGATTTGCTGGTGAATTCCCGCAACATGGAGGTGAAGCGGCCAATATTGGCTTCGTCCAAAGGCGCATCCAACTCATCGAGGACACAAAACGGACTGGGTTTTACCATGTAAATGGCAAACAACAAACTCACCGCCGTCATCGTCTTTTGACCCCCGGAAAGAAGAACCAGCGTCTTCAAACGGGTGCCCGGGGGTTGGGCGATGATCTCCACCCCGGACTCCAGCGGGTCCTCGCATTCGAGCAATTCCAGATCGGCCTTCCCTCCCCCGAAAAGCTTTTCAAAGGTATAGGCAAAGTTCTTTTTAATCTGCGCAAAAATCGTCTGAAACTGGGTCTGGGAACGCTCGTTGATTTCATCGATGGCACGTACCAATTGGTCCCGCGATTCGGTCAAATCGTTGCATTGGGCCTGGAGAAATTCGTGCCGCTCCTTCAGTTCCGCATATTCCTCGATGGCCACCAAATTCACCGGCCCCATGGACTGCAGGCGCCCTCGCAACTTTTGCACCTCGGCGGACACCGCCTCCCAATCCGTCTGGGACTCAATTTTCTTGCGCTCCTCGTCCGTCAAGGCTTCCGGAGGACGGGACGCCGAAACCGCAGGCGAACCTTCTTCCTCATCCTCAAGATCCAAAGGATGTTTCCCCGGGGGCTCGGCTTCGGCCTCCCAGAGGGATAGAACCCAATCCACGGTCTCCAACTCCACCTCATACTCGCGCTGACATTCCTCGACAAAATGTTCTTTCTTTGAAGCCAACTGGGCTAAACGAACCTCAATGCGATGCAACTCGTTGCCCGACTGCTCATTTTCCTTACGCAGCTTTTGCGTATCCCGGTCCAGAGTACTCAACTCATCTTCCAGAATTCGTGATTTTTCACGGAGGGTTTCCACCCGTTTCTGTGCTTCGGCCATTTCGGAGGAAAATTTTTCGGCCTTCTCCCGCTGTCGCCTCACCTGCTCTTGCAAGTCCTTTTTCTGCTTATCAAAGGAATCCCGGTCCTGTTGCTTCTGCGCCAGATTCAAACGGGCTCTCTCCCGTCGCTGTCCGGCTTCGGCCAGGCCGCGGTCCAACATCTCCAGGCGCTGACGCTTCTCGGCGAGGGCGAAACGCTCTTCCTCAACCGCCTGCCGGTGTTTCTCCACCTCTTCCCGCAAATCGCCCATGCCCTCCTCGTGCTGGCTGGCCTGCTTTTTCCGCTCCTCGTAATTCTGCCGGGCCTTCTCCACCCGTTCCCGAGCTTCATCGTATTTTGCCCGGGCCTCTTCGATGCGGGCAACGAGCTTTTCCTTTTCCCCGGAAAACTTGCTCCGGCGTCGCTCCACTTCCGCCAAGGCCCTTTCGGCCGCCTTCACGGCAGCCTCCACCGACCCACGCTTTTCCGCGGCCGCGGACAATTCCTGACGGGTATTCTCCAGTGTTTTTTCGGCCTCCGCCAAGACTTTACCCGCCTCTTCCCCACGCTTTTGCAGGGTGTTCGTTTTCTCCTGCCCTTCCGCCAAATGCTGTTCCGACTGCTGAATCTCCGCCTCCCGCTGCAAGATCGTGTTGTTCTTACTCTTGCGGGATCCTCCGAAAAGCAACCCTCTCGCCTCCACCAGGTCGCCTTCCCGCGTCACCACAAAACGAAACGGGAAAGTCGAATTCTTTTCCCACCACGGCAGAAAATCCTCCAGCGAGTCCGCCAGGTAACAACCGGCCAGCAGTGGCCGCAACGTCTCGACCGAACTTTTTTTCGCCTTGGCAGTAAAGAAATCCGCCGCCGGTTCAAGAAAATCGGGAGCCTGGGCCGCCCCTTCCTCTAATTTCTGCTCACTTTCGGCCTTGCCGGGAACCGGAAACTGCAAACAAGCCCGTCCCCATTGCCCCGCATGCAAGGCTTTCACCACCTGCTGCGCGGTCGCCGGGGAATCCACCGCAACCATCTCCAACGCGGCCCCCAGCAATTGCTCCAGAAAAGGTCCATACCCGGCTTTGAGCTTCAGCCCCCGGGTCAACGGCACCATCTCCTTCGTCGCCAAGGCCTCCCCGCATTTTCCCTGCAAAAGGGCCTTGGCCCCCTCACTGAAACCTTCCAGCCTTTCCCGCAATTGCTCCAGGGTTTTCAAACGACTGACCAGACGCGCATTTTCGCGCTCCTGCTCCTGGTGCTGCTTCTCCGCCTCCCGCACCGCCCCCCGGTGCTGCTCGACCGCCTCCCGCATTTCGTGGAATTTCCCGGTCAACCGCGTCTCCTCCGCCTTCGCTTCGGAAACCTCGGCCTCCGTTCGTTTCTTTTCGGCTTCCGCCGAGGCCATTTCCTCCGCCAACCCCTTTTCGTCTCCGGCCAAAGCCTCCAAACGCTTTTCATCGGCCTTGAAATCGACTTCCAGAGAGGAGATCCGATTGCGTTCCCGGGTCCAGTCATTTTCGGCCAACAATACGGCCCGGCGATTTACCTGAATTTGCTGCTCATACTCCTCCAGTTTTTGCCGAGCCTCCAAAAGCGCCGCGTTTTTCTTCCGGAACACCTCATCCGACTCCCGAAAGACCGCGTCCTGCTTTTCCTTTTGCTGCGAACTCCCCCGCAGGGTTTCCTCCAATTCGGCCAATTGCTTTTCCAAGGACGAAATTTCATTCGTGGTTTCCTCCAAACGAAAGGATAAATCCCCAATCCGCGCCTCCGCCAATCCGGCCCGGCTTTCCGCTTGCTCCTTTTCTGAACGCAAGTCGAAAACCGCCTGTTGGGCCGCTTGCAAATCCTCGGAGAGCGCCTTCCGTTTGCTCCGCAAAGCCTCTATTTTCTCCTCCGCCGCTTCCAGCCGGGAACGATGCCCCGCTCCGGTCTCCTGCAGCCGCTGGGCCTTGGTGCTCAACTCGTTGACCTCCCGGCACAACCCCGCAAATTGGAACGCACTCCAAGCCAGGTCCAATTTCTCCAAGCGATAGCGCAAGCGCTTGTAACGCACCGCCTTGGAAGCCTGGCGGCGCAAGCTGCCGATCTGCCGTTGCACCTCCCCGACCACATCGGTCAAGCGGGTCAGATTGCCCTCCACCAGCTTCAATTTGTTGAGCGTTTCCCGCCGCTGGGCCTTGTAGCGGGTGATCCCCGCCGCCTCCTCAAAAATCGCCCGGCGCTCGGTCGGGTTGGTGGACAGGATCTGGTCAATCTGCCCCTGCGCCATAATGGAATAGGAGGTCCGCCCGATCCCCGTGTCCATAAAGATCCGTTGAATGTCCTTCAACCGACAACTCTTGCCATTGAGCAAATACTCCCCGCCGTCCTCCCGCGAGACCCGGCGGCAAATTTCGATCTCGTTGAACCCCTCGCCAAGCTCCTTCTCACAATCGGTAAACGTCAGGGCGACCTCACAAAGCGGCAGGGGTTTGCGATCATCGGTCCCCTCGAAAATGACATCCTGCATTTTTCCACCCCGCAACGCTTTGGCACTCTGCTCCCCCAAAACCCAGCGAATGGCATCGGCAATATTGCTCTTCCCACAGCCATTGGGACCGACAATAGCGGTCACCCCGGGGTCGAAATGCAACCGGGTGGCATCGGCAAAGCTCTTAAAGCCATTTACGCGGAGTTCCTTGAGATGCATAATTTATCGCAAAAACCCCAGTAGATGTTTTCCGCCCCGCCAATTCAACGCCAAATTTCTCCGAATAAGGGAAACCTGAAATTTACAATCCAACGGTTTGATTTACCGCAAAGCCTTTTGCCATTGATTTTTTCCCTTTTCTACACATTAAACTTGGCTATGGCCAAATCTGAAAAAAGTTCCCTGCCCGATCATTCTGCCCCATCGACCCAAAGGAGAGGTCGATTTCGGGGAAGCCGCAGGGAACGCAAAAAGCAGTTACGCCAACAGCGCTGGCAACGGAACCGCCTCAGCTTGGTTCTGGCAGCCCTTTTTATCGGGCTGCATTTTATTCTTCTGGGAACCATCAACCATTTGGCCGAGAATCGCTACCCCGGCCCCGACCAGCCCTACCTTTCCAGTCTCGGCATTCGTTTCCTCCCGATCGACCAGAAAGGCTTCCTTTTCGCCGAATTTCCAGTTCAGCGAGGGGATTTTGCTCTTTATGCCGAGGAAACCGGCCATATCCCCGCCGCGAATACCATGATCGGCTACCGACAGAATCAAGGCTGGACCCGAAAAACTGATTTAAGCTGGGAGAACCCGGGGTTTCCCCAGGAAGAAGATCATCCCGTTGTCGGAGTACACCTGGGCGACGCAAAAGCCTTTGCCGAGTGGTTAACACAACGGGAGCAAGCGGAAGGTCGGCTCCACGCAACCCAATTCTACCGCCTCCCCACGGACCGCGAGTGGAGTTTGGCGGCAGGCCTGCGGGAATCGCGAAACGCTTGGCCGGAGCAATTGGCCCAGAGGTTGACCGCGTCCTTCCCTTGGGGAACTTCCTGGCCACCTCCACCCAACGTCGGGAATCTGGCCGGCCAGGAATGGGCCGAAGTCGGAAATTCGCAGATTCCTCTGATCAGCGACTATCGGGACGACTTTCTTTTCACCTCCCCCGTAGGTTCCTTCCCCCCGAATGAGTTCGGGCTCTACGATATGACGGGCAATGTCTGGGAATGGACCACCAGCCGCTTCAGCGAAAACCGCCCTAACCGGGCCGTGCGGGGGTCCTCCTACTGGAATGGGGTCCCGGAATTGGTTCACCCCTCGGCCCGACACCATTTCCACCCCCGCCGCCGAGTCGACATCCTCGGTTTTCGCCTCGTTCTAGACATCTCGGAAACAATCGAGTAGACTCCCCTTTCCGTTTCCCTTTCCCCATGCCGTATGCTTCTCCAGGTTACCAATCTCCAGCACCTGTACCCTGTCCCCCGGGGCAGGCCCCAAACCGTTCTCGACCTTCCCGACTGGTCGCTTGACGAAGGCCAGCAAATCGCCCTTACCGGAGCCAGCGGATCGGGCAAAACCACTTTGTTGTACATCCTCGGCGGCCTCCTGCCCCCGACCCAAGGAGACGTCCACTTTTCCGGCAAACCACTCTACCAACTCAGTGAAGCCCGGAGAGATCGCTGGCGGGCACGCACCGTGGGCTTTATCTTTCAGGACTTTCACCTTCTCGAACGCTATACCGTCCGGGAAAACATCCTCCTCGGGCAACTCTTCGGGGGGTCCGCGAAACGCTCCCGGATCGACGAACTCTTGGAACGTCTGGACCTGGGCGAGCAACAGGATTATTTTCCCCGGCATCTGTCAGCCGGACAAAAACAACGGGTCGCCATCGCCCGCGCCCTGGTCAATCAGCCAAGCCTCATTCTCGCGGACGAACCCACCGGCAATCTCGACCCGGAACGTGCCCGCAGCACCACCGAATTGCTTTTGCAACAAGCCGAGCGACAAGGCTGCGCGGTTATCATGGCCTCCCATGACCCCGGCCTTTGCCGGCTTTTCCCGGATAACTTCCACCTGTCACCTACCCCGCCGAAGCAGTCCCTTTCTTCATCGTGAATCTTTTCTCCCTCATCCGACGCAATCTGCGCCAAGGTGGTCTGGCCACCGCCCTGACCATCGTCAGCCTTTCGCTGGCCGTAGGACTGCTCCTCTGCGTCTGGGTTCTCCGGGCCGAATCCGAGCGGGCCTTCCAAAACAGCACCGGCCCCTTCGATGCGGTATTGGGCGCCCGCAGCGCCCCCCTGCAATTGGTCCTCAATGCGCTTTTTCACCTCGAGGATTGGCCGGGCACTATTCCGATGGAGGATTATCAGGACATCGCCGCCAATCCTGCGGTCAAGCACGCCATTCCCCTCGCCGGAGGCGACAACTACCGCGGCTACCGCATCGTCGGCACCGATCCGCGCCTTTTTTCCGATGTCGAGTTTCAACCGGGCGAACCTTTCCGCCTCCGCCCGGGAGGACGACTTTTTGAGCCGGACCTGCAGGAAGCGGTCATCGGCAGTTACGTTGCCGATCGGCTCGAGCTCCAACTTGGGGATATTTTTCACCCCTATCATGGTCTCGATGGAGGGCATCGCCACGAAGAGGAGTATGTTGTCGTCGGCATTCTGGAACCCACCAACTCCCCCTTCGACCGCGTCCTCTGGATTCCCCTGCGGGGGATCCAACACATGAGCGGCCACGATGCGGCCCTCGCTGATCGGCTCAGTGCGGTTCTCATCACCTTTGTCGAAGGCTCCGCCGCCGGCCAGCGCCTGAACACCCTGTACAATCGCCAAGGGGACCGCCTGACCTTTGCCTGGCCCGTCCCCCTCGTCGTCAACCGCTTCCTGGAACGTTTCGACTGGGTCTTCGACCTCTTCCAAATCCTTGCCTGGACTCTCACCGCCGTCGCCATGACCACCATTCTCGTGGCCTTGTACCACGCCATGGAAAGCCGCCGCCGCGAAATTGCCGTATTCCGCGCGCTCGGGGCCCGTCGGGCCACCATCACCGGAATGTTTGCCGGCGAAGGGTTTTTTCTGGCCCTCGGCGGGGTCGCCGGTGGGTTCCTCACATTCCTCCTCCTCTTTCAACTCGCCGGGCGCATTTTACAGGATCAGGCCGGGGTTGTCCTGGAAATCAATTTTCACCACCCCGCGCTTCTCTGGGTCCCCCTCGGAGTGCTCTTTCTCGGCACTTTGGCCGGCCTCCTGCCGGGTCTGCGGGCCTACGCCATGCCGACCAGTCGCCTCCTCCAGGAAAAAGGCCTCTGAGCTGATTCAACTCCCCGGACTTGTCATCTTTTCAGCGTTCCATTATTCTTTCCCTAAACCCTATGAAAAAACACCCTGTCCTTCTTCTTTTCCTTCTTTGCGGAGGCTCCCTCCTGCTCCTCACCGCCTGCGGCGACCATGACCATTCGGAGGCCTCCGAACACTATGGTCCGGACACCCAGGGGCATCATCATGACCATGGCCACCACAGCCACAGCCATGAACCTCCCCACGGAGGCGTGCCCATCGTTCTGGGCGAGGACGAATACCATCTGGAATTACTCCACCAGCCCGGGGAGAACTCCATGCTTCTCTATGTCTTGGACGCACACCTCGAACATTTTGTCCGCATCGCCCAACTCGAAATCCGCCTCCTCGCGCAGAAAGAGGAAGACGAGGAACCCCGCGAAGTGGTTTTCCTTCCCCAAGCCCAAAGAGCCACCGGCGAGACCGAAGGCAACACGTCCATGTTTGCCGCGGAAATTGATTGGCTCCCCGAGAACGGAAACTTCAAAGGTGAATTCGTGTCTCTGACTATCGGCGAGAAAACTTTTACCGACGTGACCTTCTCCTACCCCGAAGGACACGAAATCCATGAGCACTGAACCCACCGCAGAGACTTCCTCTCCTTCCCAAGGATCTTGGAAGGGGCCTCTTCTGGCCTTTGCCGGAGGCGCCCTGGCTGGTTTGCTGATCCTGCCCTTTCTGCCTTCCCGGGACCCATCGCCGACCGAGACGGAGGCCACCGTGCCTCAAGGACGACCTATTGTCGATCTCGACGAAAGGGCATCCGCGTCCCGCGAACCTTCCGCAACCTCCTCCGCTGCCCGCGAAACCGACCGCAACGGCTTTCAATCCGTCGGCTTCGATGTTCTCGCCGGCTTCACCCTCACCGGTCAGACCCGTCTCCCGGGCGCCACCGGCGGCGATCTTCAATCGCCCTCCATCCCGGATCACATTCTGGCCCTGAACGGAGAAAGATTAGTCGTCGAAGGCTTCATGCTGCCGATACGCGTGGATCGCGAAGCCCGCGAGGTCCGGGAAATGTTCCTGATGAAGGATCACTCCCTCTGCTGCTTCGGCGAAGAACCGGAAGCCAACGAATACATTTATGTGCAGCTGGAAAAAGGCACCGGAGTCCCCATTCTAACCGAGCTCCCCGTCCGCCTTTACGGCGAGTTCGAGGTTCGAACCAATCCCCGGGATATTCAAATGGAAGGCCTCTACCGCATGCGCGGAGTTTCCTACGAAAGACTGTAAGGGCGAATACCCTCAACATTCTTCATCCTCAGCCTCCGGCTCACAAATCCAGTGGGCTGATCATCTCTTTCCTGGTTCGGCTTTTCACCGTATGAGTGTAGATCATCGTTGTCCTGATATCCGCATGGCCTAATAATTCCTGGATCGTACGCAAGTCCACATTCTCCGACAAAATCCAGGTTGTTAATTCGCAGTTCCAAACACTCGGAAAGGCGCAGCCCGCAACCATAGAGCATCGACACGATTAAATCGTAAGGGAACTTCAGTTCCCCAATCACCGCTTCCAGTTCAGTCTTTGTCAATACGGTCGGGATATACTTCGTACGCTTCGCCCTCACTACCCGATCCTTCAGATCGTATTCGCGCTTGAGAATATGACGAAACAAAAACAGCAGGGCATTGAACGCTTGGTTCTGCGTGGACGCCACTACCTCGCCTTTGACCGCCAAGTCCGTAAGAAAGTTTTTCGCATCCTCGTCACAAATCTCATCGACTGGCTTAAATTCCGTGTACTGCCCAAAACGTTGAACCCAGGCTTGATAAGCCTGCATTGTCTTTGGGGAGTAGTTCCGCCGCTTAATCTCTGCCGTCAAGGCCCTTTCCAACTCCCGCCAACCACTCCGAAGTTCGGTCTCCACCGGCAAAGATGACCTCGCCTTGACTTCATATTCCTCCGGCTCTTCCTCCACTTTTGCAGGATCCTCTCCCGGTCCCATCTCGAGAAAAACCTCAACTGCCTGGCGGGCCTGTTTACGAAGCCCGAATGACTGTCCTTTGCTCGCGAGCTTCGCTATAAAACCATCGATTAACGATATCTCTGGCGCCCCCTTTCCATACTTTGCTTCATAGTCCAAAAAATACCGCACCCACTTGACCCAATGCGGCAATACCTGATCCCCAACGCCCAGCTCTTTCAACCTTGATTGATAACGATAAAACACTTCCTTTGAAAGCCTTAGCATGATATGTAAATCGATCTATTATCCATAAATTGATGTTAGATAATTAGCAGATCAAGTACTTTTTTGCACAAAAAGACTTGAACCACCAAACCAATGAAGATTATCTCAAAACGATCTAATAACTTGTTCGCAAAAAAAAACTTGCAATCAGAAGAAAAAAGACGAAACTTATATTTAGCGTCTGGGAAGAGATGCCAAGCAACTCTTCGACGGGCTTTTAAGCCCTCACCCTAGCCGCTTTTTTTTTGCACGCATGCATTTGTGCTACGTAGATGAATCTGGAACAAGCGAGATACCTGGTAATTCCGAGTATTTTGTCCTCGCTGGAATAGCCATTCCGATTTGGCACTGGAAGGGAGCGGATCGTGACATATCGGGAATTAAAAGACGATATAACCTCGAAGATGCCGAGATCCACACCGCGTGGATGCTTAGGAGATACCCACAACAGTTACAGGTTCAAGACTTTGAGAACCTAAGCCATGATCAGAGAAGAAACGCTGTTGATGTTTTGAGACGAAGAGAAATCTTGAGGTTGCAGAGGTCTGGCCAGAATAGATTACTCAAATCCACAAAAAAGAATTATAGGAAAACAGAATCTTACATTCATCTCAGCTATTCCGAGAGGAAAGCTTTCATTACAGAGGTCGCGGAGCTTGTTGGAAGTTGGGGCTACGCGAGATTATTTGCAGAATGTATAGATAAGATCAATTACACCACTTACAACCAAGCTATCACACCTGATTATCAGGCGTTTGAACAGGTTGTATCTAGATTCCAGCACTATTTGTCAGCAATATCCGACAACTTTGATTTCCATAAAAAAGCTTACGGTGTCATTATCCATGATAATAATGACACTGTGGCAAAAAAGCATACCGAGTTGATGAAGAAATTCCATCGAGTCGGGACGTTTTTTCAAAGAATCGATAACATCATTGAAACTCCGCTTTTTGTCGATAGCGAACTAACCAGCATGGTTCAGATTGCAGATCTTTGTGCTTATGCTCTAAGACGCTTTTTCGAAAATGGAGAAGAAGAACTTCTTCGAAAAATTTACTCTCGGGCCGACCAGAGAGACAACAGAGTAGTTGGGGTTAGACACCATACGATTAGCAATACCTGTAATTGTTTCATCTGCCAGTCTCGGACCAATGGAGGGTAGAACCATTCGCACCTATCAACTCCTTTCGCGCTCCGCGCTACAGTCGCGATAGTGCTCACCGTTCTGCGAAAAAAACATGAAACCCGCCAGCTACATTAGTCACTACTTTGAGAATGAGGCTGGGCCGTTTCTGAACATCTGCGATCTACAGCCAAAGGAGAGAAGTCAGATCATCAGCCGTGAAAAAGATTCAGAAACGGGATTCAACCGCTTCTCACACGGTGAAGAGTTTTTCGCATTTCGCCATCTAGCGGACGACCTGCTACTGGAGCTCTATGGAAGCAAATTTGGTAAGGCTCCACGAAGACCATTTTACGGGGTTCTTGGAGATGCTGACGTTGTGGGTGGATTGTATCGTGACCCATATAAGATCAGCATGCCTATTCGTGAGTTTGCCTCGGACGAGATCACCTTTATGATCCCTGACCACTTCCATCTTGTAAGCCTCATGAAAAGAAACGGTGGCAAAAAGATGTTTGGATATCAGTTGCCAAAAGATTACTCCGAAACTGAATATCCCTATTTCGGAAAGCTACTGACCTATGAGGAGTTATTGGAAGGCTTTGATACCCTGAAGATCCGCCAACACCTGGATAGAGAACGAACAAAGAACAACTGGTATCGATATGTCGAGACTCAGATTTGGTCTCATCCAGAAACACTGAAAAGCAGGTTTACAGAGTGGATTGAAGTGGATCCAGAGCCGTGGACTTACAATGGGACGACTTATCTACAGAACTACAAAACCCTAAAAGCAGAACAAGACGGTGCAGGAAACCGGTACCGTGCCCTGTGATGACCCATCTTTCACTTAAATTAAATCAACCCACAACCAATCGAACGATGGCTTTCGGTACCGGCTCCTGACCTCGACGTTAGAGATATCCTCAACTATCCATCACATGAATCGCAGAGAAAGTAATGTACGATTTTTCATCATCAGGCGCATTTGTTGAAACCTTTACTTTAGAACCGTATTCAAAGGGTTCTTTAGGTGATCTAACTTTTGCAGTAAAAGACAATATTGATATTGCTGGCCACAAAACCTCCTACGGCAGCCCGTCGTGGAAAGATAAACATAACGCCCCGTCATACAATGCGCTTTGTATTGATCAGTTATTAGAGGCTGGCGCGAGCTGTCTTGGTAAAACCGTATCGGACGAATTTACCTATAGCTTAGATGGCGAGAGTTATTTTTTTGGTACTCCGATAAATCCAACTGTTCCTGATCGAATTCCAGGCGGATCATCAAGTGGATCAGCTTCAGCGGTTGCTTGTGGCTTGGTTGATTTTTCCATTGGTACGGACTCCGCTGGATCTATTCGTGTCCCTGCTAGTTTATGTGGCGTTTATGCAATGCGCCCGACGATGCACCGAATTTCTGAAGCTGGTGTTTTGCCTTTTGTGCCAAGCACTAGTACGGTTGGAGCCTTTGCAGGTAACCTCAATACGCTAGGCAAAGTGATGGGAACACTGCTTCGCAGTGAAAATACGACACCAGAAAAGATACAAAATATTTATCTTCTTGAAGATGCTTTTACCTTATCAAATACCGAGGTGGCTAAGGCGTTAAAATGCAAGATTGATGCACTATCATCTCGTTGTGATGCGAATATAATTTCTATCACATTAAGTAAAATTATCAAAGAACCAATGACGCTCGATAAATTGAACAAAGATGCTTTAAGACCATTACAAACATTCGAGTTTTTGAATACGGTTGGAAATTGGATTGAAAATGAATCGCCTGAATTAAGCCCATTTTTTGCCATGAAGTATGAAACGGTGCGTAACTTTGACCGTAAAGAGGTCAATAACTCACTGATGCTTTGTGAAAAAATGTTTAATCAAATAACTTCATTTTTTCAAAAAGGCGACTTAATTTTATTTCCAACAGTGCCGACTATTGCGCCATTGAAAGGGGCTTTTGAACACATGGAAACCGCGATGGATTTTTACGATAGAACAATGGCGATTACCGCATTTTCAGGGGTGGCTAGACTTCCTGAAATAACCATCCCAATGACAACAGTTGATAATGCGCCTGTTGGTTTATCTATTGCTGCTGGTTTTTATCAAGATGAATTTTTAATTTCGGCAGTAAAACAGTTGTTTCAATAAAAACTCTAACAAGCGCATTAACGCGGAACGTCTTTCGCTGCGCTCAAGTCGTCCGGTTATGCGGACGTTCGACAAAAGAAATGAAAGTAATCCTGAGCAGATCCAGCGTTTGTGCTGGCGATGATGCGCTGGCACCGCACTGGAAAGAATTTGAAGCCCACGGAATAGAATCAGCGAAGGATCTATTACGCCACATCCTAAAGCTCAGATATTTACCAAGTATTGCCGGAGGAAAGGCAACGTGGAGCGTTGTCTCGGGAGAGAATCTGGGCATCATCGCACAACAATGGAATGAACCAAAAGCATTCTCCGTCTTGTCATTAAAGCGACTGGACTATGATACAAAAGGAAGATTGAAGATTCATTTGAACTACCACGAGCAGATCGACCCTAATCTTGTTTATGATGTATTGTGGCACCATCAGAGTAAAGGATTCGAACAGTGATGTATAACCAAAAGTCGAACAAGGCGCTCTTGGACAAAAGACCAATCAATAGCTTTCAGGAATTCGAACGACCCACAAGCCCGGCAACAGGCAAGACCAACATTTCCCAAGAACCAGAAGAGAATTTTCATTTACCCAAGTACCGAAGACTCCTATCCTCCCCAATATGCTCAGGAAGAATAATATCGATTCGGGTTGGCCTATCATCACAGACCAGTCCCACCAGTCGAACAAGACGGTGCAGGAAACCGGTACCGTGCCCTGAGATGACCCATAATCCCTTACAACTTCAACCCTTGTCGTGTCAGCAAACCCGGGCTTCCGGTACCGGCTCCTGACCTAGACGTTCTTGCGCCGAGCGAAGCAAGGCGTCTCTGATCCTGTGAAAGTCCTGATGTTATAAAACCTAACCAGTAATAACTACCGAGTGTTGCGCACATGCCAGCTAAACCATTAAACAGAGTGGATCGCTCCATAAAGATCGAAACCGGAAACCACATGGAAACGTGCGGC
>JAFIGF010000188.1 GCA_020831535.1 Opitutales bacterium
GCGTCCAGTCCCGCGTAAAGGGCGGCGGGACGGGCGGTATCCGGGGCGTCGGCAATGATTAGATATCCGGGGGGGGGTGGAGTGGAGGAGTCGTGTAGTGGTGAAGTGGGGAGGAAATCGGAGGGGAGAATATTCAACCAGAGATCCGCGGTCCGCAAGGCATCGCCGGTTGGCGATGCAATTTGAGATTCACCCTGCATTTGCAGGGTGTGGGCGAGGGGGGCGATTTCCTTCTCTTTTTCAGAATCGATTTCGTCAACAAAGAGGAAGGTTTGCCAGTAGTGGTTTTTATCCTCGAAGCTGCCGATGCCACTGAGGTAGCGAAAGTCAATGTTGCTGAGGACCGTCCATTCCTCGCCGGACTCCTGCTCCCGCCAGGTGATTTTCGTGAAGGAGTGGTCATAAACCACCGCGCTGAGGTTCAAGGTGCGGGGGACGGGTTGCGCGGCGATCCAGGCGGCGATTTCCTCTTCCGTCCATTTCGGCTCGATTGTGGCCTCGTCAGTGGATTCGCTTTCTCGAATAGTCACCTTTGCAGGTGGCGGTGCGACCCGTCGCAGGATCGTTTGCCGGTTGCCGTGATCGACTTTCCATTCCTCGGAAGCGGGGATTTCTTCGATGGCCGCTTTGCGTTCCGCTTCGCGATGTTCCCGGGCCTGCTCCTGAGTGGCCACGATGGAATCAGCTTCAGTGCGGGTGGGAATTTCGGGAACCTCTTTAGACTCTGCAAACAGTAGAATGGTGGGGAAGGTAAACGCCGCGAGATAGGACAGGGAAAACTTCATATGGCAGTTGATTTTTCATAAACAAATATTTTTGGGCCTCGAGGGCAAGGCCAAAAGAGTCTAATAATTAAAATTTCTGTTCTTTTCCGGTGGAGAGCGCAAGTTTAAATTTACGACCTATTGGGACGTTCTTTCTTTTTGGGTAAAACGGCATAATAGGTCGTGCCTTCAAAAATTCCGAGATCTGAGCTTACACCCGAGCTAAAACGCTTTGGAGACAATTTGCGCCGTGAACGGATGAAACGTGGTTATACCCAGGAGCAAACGGCGGAATGGGCCGGAATCGCTCTTCGTACCCTTCAAAAGATCGAGGCTGGTCAAATCAATATTCTGGTAACGACTGCCCGACGCCTCCGGGAGGCGATCGGCTGCACTTGGAAGAAACTGATGGACTAAGCGTTTGGGCACGAGGAAAAGGTTCTCACGCAAAGCAGCGAAGACGCAAAGATTTTTGTTGGAAAAGGTAATCGTTTGTTTTGTTCATTCTCACTCCTCCTTCGCGTCTTAGCGTCTTGGTGTGAGACCACTTGAATCAGGCCATAAAAAAGCCCCCGGGATTAGGGGCCGGGGGGCTTGGGAGGAAGGGAGATTTTCCGGAAAGTACCTATGCGATGACTGCGCGGACTTCGTTCTGGCTGCCTTCGGGTTGGACGGGGATGAGGTTGCCGTCGAGTTTCTTGCCGTTGAGATAGAGGCTCAGGTCGCCTTTGCAGAGGCCCTCTTTCTTCTCTACCTTGATGTCGAAGCTTGCGCCACGGAAATTCCGTTGCATGCGGCCTTCAGTCCAGTGGGAGGGGAAACAGGGATCCACGCGTAGACCGTCCAGTTCGGGGCGGACGCCGAAGACCCATTCCCAGACGACGATGAGGGTCCAGGCGGCGGTGCCGGTGGCCCAGGAGTGGGACCCCTCGCCAGGGCGGCCACTTTCGGGCGCGTAGATGAACTGGCAGGCGACGTAGGGCTCGACGCGGTAGAGGTCGGGGTCTTCGAGGTGGCGGGTGGCCGGACTCATCAGATCGAGGAGACGGTAGGCGGCATCGCCGCGGCCCCCGAAACATTCGGCCCAAATCCGCCAGCGGGAGGAGTGGCCGAAGATCGACCCATTTTCCTTGGTGCCGGGATAGAAGCGGGAGATTACCCCCACCTTGGGCTCCGGTTTGGCGAAGGGCGGGTAGAAGGTGTAGCCGCCCAGCTCGTGGTTGAGATGTTTGTCGAAGGAGGCGTAGATTTTTTCGCGGCGCTCTTCGTTGGCGACCCCGGAAATGATGGCGAAGGAATTCGGGTTGGACCAGATTTTGCCTTCCTTGTTTTCCTTGGTGCCGAGGATCCAGCCATCGTCGTGCCGGGCGCGTTGGTACCATTCGCCATCCCAGGTGATTTCGTTGACCGTATCGGCGAGCTTTTCGATCTTTTGGCGATAGTCTTCCATGCGCGCATGGTCTTTTTTGTATTCCATGCAGGGGAAGAACTCGCGGATGCAATAGATGGCCCAGCAGGCGAGCATGACGGAATCGCCCTTGCCCTTGTGACCCATTTGGTCGAGGGCATCGTTCCAGTCGGCCTTGAGCATCAAGGGGAGACCGCGGTCGGACATCTGGGAGAAGAAATACTCCAGTCCGGTGATGATGTGGTCGTAGATGGTATCCGTTTTTTCACCACGGGTATGGGCGTATTCGGTGACTTCATCGAGAATGGAGAAATCATTGGTCTCACGCACATAGTTGGCGAGGATGAAGAGCGGGTTGATGGGGTCATCGGAATGTTTGGTCCGGGTGCCCATCATGGAAACAAAATTGCCCCCGTGGGCCCAGTCGCCTTCCTCGAATTGCCAGATCATGATGCGCTTAACGATATGTTCCCGTACCCAGTCCGAGTTTTCGGAGAGTCGGGCGACGGCGTCCTGACAGGCATCGCGCACGCCGAAGTTGTAGATGCCGAAATAGCAATAGCCCGGATTCCGGTTCCACCAGGAAAGGTTTGCGCCCTGGTACTTGTACCAGTCGTTGACGAGGACATCCAGTTTGGGGTCCGGCGTTTCGATTCGTGGTGTGGATACGGTTTTGGCCCAGTAGGCCTGGTTTTCGGCAAAGGCCTTTTCGGCTTTTTCGACGGAGAGGTATTTCCCGGTCAGGGCCGAGGCGTCGCAGCTTTCGTAGGGGACGGCGCCGAGCATCATGACAAAGGAAACACTCTCGCCGGGGGCCAGGGTGAAACGGTTTTGCAGAGAGACACAGGCGTCGCGGCCTTCGTTTTCCTTGCTCTCCAATTTCCCGTCATCCATCACCTGCGGGTTCTCCAGGGAACGATAGGTGCCGGTGAAATTGTAACGGTCGCCCGCGAAGCCCGTTACCGGAGCCGAGGAGGCGAGGAACACATCGTGCTCGAAGGGAATGTTGTTGCCGGACTCATTGAGCGCCTGCCAACCGCCTTCGTACTTCACCCACATGGTGTTGCGGGAATAGAGGATATTGTCCTTAAAAGTCTGCCGGTTGAAGAGGGTGTAGAACTCGCGCCAGGAAGTGTCTTCATTCCAATTGCCCAGGGCCAGTTCAGCATAGTTGGTGGCCGAGATGTTGCGCTCGCGGTCGGAGTTGTTGGTCAGTTTAACCGTCCAGAGCAAGCAGGGGTCGCCGGTGGCATCGGTTTTGTTGGGGTCTGGCATGGGGACGAAGTAGGTCACTTCGCTGGCAATGCCGGACTGCTCACTGAGGATTTTATTGTAGCCCAAGCCAATGCGGCATTCCCAGGAATCCAGGGGTTTGGTGGGAGGGTAACCGTTGGCGGTCCACCATTCGCCGTTGTCTTCGTCGCGGAGGTACACAAACTTCCCGACGGTATCGCGCGGGGTGCCGTCAATATGCCAGCGGGTGATGCGCCCGACGGTGGGGTTGTCGAGGAAGCTGTAGCCGCCGCCAAGGTGGCTGGCGACATAGCACCAGCGACCGTTACTGAGAGTGTTCATCCAGGGACGGTCGAGATCCGGCTTGCGCAGGATGTATTCTTTGCCGTCCGCGGAAAATTCGCCGTAGGAGGATTTGAGTTCAGACATGATGGTTTGTTGGTTGAATGGAAAAGGGGAGGTATTGGTGGTCCCCGGATTAGGAGGTGAGTTTTACGTTTACCGTCAGAGTGTCGCCGGGCTGCCCGGAAAGCGGAATCAGAGGGCCGTCGATGGACTCTCCGTTGACGGTGATGGATTGAATGGTATTGGCTTCACCCTCGGGCTTTTCGTAGGTCACTTTATAGAGTCGTCCACGGAAAGGCCGTTCGGCGGAGGCGGTAGTCCAATCCGAGGGCAGGGCGGGGCGAATAAGGAGCCCGTCATAGTGCGCTTCCAAGCCGAGAATACGCTCGATCGCGGTCTGGTAAATCCAGGAGGCCGAACCGGTTCGCCAGCCGGAAAGGAAGAGATTGCGTTCGCGCCGACGCTCCACGTTGGGCCCAATGTAATAGTTGGGAATAGTAAACGGTTCGGTGTCGGTGTTGGGCTTGTTGTCGGTGTCGGGGAG
>JAFIGF010000206.1 GCA_020831535.1 Opitutales bacterium
GTCCCACAAATGGTTGAAATGCGCCTCCACCGTTTCGTCGATTCCTTTCCGCGGATTCCGCACCATGCTCCAGACCGATCCCAGCACCTTGGCCTTGGGGTTTTGCTTGTTCTTGAAAAATGCCGGATCCTTTTCCTTCACCACCTCACTCATAATCGATTCGGCATCCCCCTGGTCGAGAATCGTGAACTGCCGTTTCAGCCCGACCTTTTCCCCGTACATCCGCAGAATCCGGTGCCCGATGTGGTGAAAGGTCCCTCCCCAAAAGCGGTGCCCCGGAATGCCCGACAAATCATGCACCCGGTTCAGCATCTCCCGCGCCGCCTTATTGGTGAAGGTCAGCAACAAAATCTCATCCGGTCGCACCCCCTTGCTCAACAAATAAGCCACCCGGTAGGTGAGGGTGCGCGTTTTCCCCGAACCCGCCCCCGCCAATACCAGCGCCGGCCCCGGATCCGCCGAGACCGCCTGATACTGTTCCTCATTCAACTCCCCCTCAAAATCAATCGGAGGAATCGAGAGAGCCGAACCGCTACTTTCACCAAGGGGAAAATCCATCCCCCCACCATTAAGAATTCTCCCCCCTCACGCCAGTTTTTTTTCCACCAAGGATCTAATGACGCAGAGACAGACGGCCCTCGTCGGTTAGGGTTATGACCTGTTCGCCTGCGTGACCCTGGTCGTCCCGCAAATCCACCGTTGGGGTTTCCCCGTCTCCAAGGAACAGAAAATCCAAATACTGCTCCCCAAGACGCAGGCTTTCTCCCTCCTCCGGAGCTTCCCGGGTGGTCCGCACAAGAAGAACATCCCGCCCGGACGTCCCGGAAAAATCCACCGCAAAGGATTCTCCGTCACCAAACTGCAGAACCGATCCCCCGTGCTCACGAATGTCATACTCCTCCGCAATTCCATCCGAAAACGGAGCCCATTCGATCAGCTCTCCCCCGGTAAGAATGCTCACCGCGGACTCTGCTTCGGCCTTGATATAGCCCGGTGTCGTTTTTCCCAAGACCGAAATAATCACGTCGTTTTCATCCTGGAAGCGATTGCGCCAGGCATAGAAATCATGGTCCCTGTCACGATTGCGGCGTGGCCACACTTCATTGGGATCCTCCGGTTCACTTTCCAGAGGAAAATTAATAAAGGCCAGAACGGCGGTATGCGGGTAGGGACTGACGGTATCAAACGGGGTGCCTCTTTCCTTGTCGGCCTCCTTCAACCATTCGTTATACATCCAGTGAAGTCCCGGTTGCAGCGACTCCTCAAGAACCCCGAACCCATAGGCAAAATAACCGCCACCGGACAATGTGTCGCGAGCCCATACATTATGGGGATAGCCGCCTCTCTTGGGGCGAAAATCAATTTCTCCGTCCTGCATGTGCGCCAGAAACATCCAACGCTTGGCCATCCACTGGGCATGAGGCCGGGGAGTCAGGAAATCCTGGCCTCCCGCCGTTCGCCAGGCCTGCAAGGCAGGTAAAAAGACAATATGCGAGGCCATGGTCCCGGGACCGTCGCCTTCCGCGAAAAATCCTCCGTCCCCAAAGCCTTCGGTCATCACCCGGATCATCGCCTCCTGGCTTTCCTCCAAAAGAGGGGCAATTTTTTCATCATCGACTCCGGGGTCGCCCTTAATGGCCAGAAGCGCAAGGGCCGCCCCGCCCACCTGCATTCCCCAGTGGTTGCTGAACGGATGATGACTCGCCCCTCCGGCCAGGTTGCTCAGCGTTGTGCTGCCGCCTTGGTCGAAGTTTTGGATCGCCTGCGCCACCTCAATGCGGAAATCCTCGTCCAAACCGTCATACAGAAGATCATACGCCACGGCATACCAGCCCAATACCGGCCCGGCCCGCAGATTTCCAGTGCGTTCCTTCCATCCATAACGCCCCGTGCGGTCACGATCCCGGATGCCCTCAAAAGCCCAGCGAAAACTTTCCGCCCCCAGGTCCGCGTACTTTTGTTCACCGGTCAACTGATACAGCAGACCGAATCCGGCGGCATGACTCATCGTGTATGCTCCTTCCGGCAAATCAATGGGCGGAGTTCTATCGCCAAACGGCGCGTCGATCGGGCGATACGCCTCCGGCATTGCCTCGCCTCCCCCCAGAAGTTCCCGCAAGCGTTCGATAATGGCCTGTCCCTCAGGGGTTTCTGCCCGGGCACGCAAGGCGGGGAGGTCGGCCTGGCGGAAAAAGAGCCGGGGGTGTTCTCCCGGGGCGACGGCCTCATGATCAGCCACCGGAGCGGGCCAAGGTGAAGAGTCCTCCGAGGAAAACAAGGAAACAGTGAGCATCGGAATCAACAATAGCAAAAATGGTTTCATGAGTAATATAGGGCACCTTGTCAGAACCCGAAAACTTTCCAATGGTTCCTTGAATTTTGGTTTTATCTTTTCCCCCGCCCAGCGGTGATTGCTTCCCCTCCGCCCCGTCCTTGAGAATTTTTACTCAAACAGAGTGCCCTTTGGATTTTTTGTTATTCCGTGTCGCAGGCACCTTGGACCGCGGCAGGCCTCCTGCCGCTTTCTCCAGCCGCAGCCTGCTGCGGCGTTACCGCCAAGGACCGCTTCACCGTCGAAAGCATCGGTTCGACAAACCATAAACCCGGTCCCCCTCGTGTCGCAGGCACCTTGGACCGCGGCAGGCCTCCTGCCGCTTTCTCCAGTCGCAGCCCGCTGCGGCGTTACCGCCAAGGACGGCTTCACCGTCGAAAGCATCGGTTCGACAAACCATAAACCCGGTCC
>JAFIGF010000217.1 GCA_020831535.1 Opitutales bacterium
CTTCCACCAGAATATGGAAGTGGTTGGCCCTCATACAGTAGGTCAAAACCTTGACCCCTGAAAAGGCCGCCACCCGGTGTAACATTTTGGCGAGAACGGCTTTCTCCTTCTCACCAAAAATCTTTTCTCCATTCGCCGTCCGCGACATCACATGATAAACCGCCGGACAATCCGTAAAATGTAATCTGCGTCGTTGCATACCCCCAGAAAATCAAAAATCCACCTACCGTCAATTCCTAAGTTCAAGAAACTTAAATTAAATATTGTATTGTATCTTACTGCATGTCTTGGAGAGCGGGGAAGGATTTGCGGTAGGCGGTCAATTTGTCGTGATCGAGTTCTCCCGACAGAACTTCTTCCTGCTCGCTTCCGGAAAATAGAATGTGCCCCTGGGGGTCAACCAGCAAGCTTCCGCCGGCATAGTCCACGTTGGGATCCGAACCCACGCGGTTGACGCCTAAAACATAGGCTTGGTTTTCGATCGCCCGGGCTTGCAAAAGAACGTGCCAGTGTCGGGCCCGTGCCGCCGGCCAGCAAGCAGGGACAATGAAAAAATCGACGCCCTGTCGCACCCCCTGACGAAAAATCTCGGGAAACCGCAGGTCGTAGCAAATGGCCACCCCAAGGGTGAATTTCCCCACCTTGGCGATGGCAAACTGCTCTCCGGCAACAAACCGCTTATGTTCCCCGACAAAACGGAAGGGGCGCATTTTTCGGTATTGCAAAAACAATTCCCCCGAGGGATTGAACAAAAGAGCTTCGTTGGCCCCCTTCCCGTCCTCCGCATGAACCGCCCGGCCGCCGAGAAGAAAGAGACTGCGTTTTTTAGCTTCTTCCTGCAAAAACCGGTAGGTCGGTCCCTCGGCCGCTTCCGCCACCGTTTCGACCTCCTGCGAAAAGCCGTTGGCAAACATCTCGGGTAAAACCACGAGGCTCCCCGCTGGAATGGGTTTTTGGGTCAGCAATGCGGTGGCCTTCCGAAAGTTCTCTTCCGGATCCTGCCAGGCCAAATCCATCTGAAGAGCAAAGACCTTCATTCCGCCAAAACCTCTTCGAAAATGCCCAAGGCCTCGTCCCATTCGGCCGGCCCGGCAATCAGGGGAGGCAGCAAGCGCAAAACCTGTCCTCCCGCCAGCGGCACCAGGAGACCTTTTTCCCGCAAGCGAGCCAAAATCGGGGCCGGGTCCTCATGGAAGGAAATTCCAACCATATACCCTTTGCCACGCACTTCGCGGACCTTTTGCGGAAACCGTTCCACCCAACCCTGTAACCGGGGCCAAACCCGCGCACTTTCCTCCCGCACCTTGCCCAGGAGGTTTTCCTTCTCGAGCACCTCCAGCACCGCCAAAGCCGCAGCGCAAACCAGCGGAGTGCCCCCAAACGTGGTACCATGGCTCCCCGGAGTAAATAAATCAGCATGGGCCTCGTTCACCCAAATCGCCCCAATCGGCATCCCTCCCCCCAGACCTTTGGCCATACCGATGGCATCCGGACGAATCCCCGCTTCCTCATAGGCAAAGAAATGACCACTCCGTCCGACCCCACACTGCACTTCGTCCAACATGAAAAGAATACCCCGCTCATCACAGAGTTTTCGCAGACCTTGGAGAAACTCGACGCTGCAAGGGTGAATCCCTCCCTCGCCCTGGATGGTCTCGACAAAAATCGCTGCGGTCTGGTCATCGACCTGCGCGGCAAAAGCCTCCAAATCATTCAAGGGGGCAAAAGAAAACCCGTCCAGGAGCGGGGCAAACCCCTTGCGCACCTTCTGCTGCGGGGTCGCACTCATGCCTCCGAAGGTTCGTCCGTGAAAGGCATTTTCCGCAGCCACAATCTTATGGACCTTTCCTTCCACCCCGGCTTTTTGCGCACCGCACAAACGAGCCAGCTTGATCAACCCTTCGTTGGCCTCGGCCCCGCTATTGCAGAAAAAGACCCGGCCCGGACCAGCTTTGGCCACCAGTGCTTCGGCCAACTCGCCTTGCCGGGGATGCCGGTACAAATTGCTCACATGCGCCAGTTCGGCCGCCTGCGTCTGCACCGTCTTGACCCAAACCGGATGGCCATGCCCCAAGCAATTCACCGCGATGCCTGAGACAAAATCCAAATAGCTTTTCCCCGTATCATCCCAAACACGACACCCCTTACCTTTGACCAAAGTCAAAGGCGCCCGGCCATAATTGCCCATCACAAAGCGCTCATAAATTTCCACGGTGGTTGCATCCATATAGGGTCTTTTAAATCGTCGCTTGCGGAGATGCAAACCTTCATGTGTAAAGGCGAGCCCCATGAGAGTGGTGTTAAAATTTTGCAGATCACTTCACTGGTTATAGTTTTTTCATTTGGCGCAACAGATCCTCCAGCTGCCGATACGGGGCTCCCGGCCATTGGGAGTCATCACCGTAACGATACACCAAAAGCTCATGTTTGAGTCGATCCAAATCCTCGGCTTGTTTTGGGTTGGCGACGGATTTTTTGGCCACTTTCCGCAAACCTTTTCCCGCTCTGGCCCGAACCGGATGTAAAGCATGAGTCTTTCCGCGCCAACGCCACCACCAAAGTTTGCACCGCCAACGCAGAAATTTAACCCCAAAAATGACCAACACCAAAAACAATATCCCGGCCAACAGGGTCAACCCGCGGCGCAAATCCCAAGGGCCTCGCAACCAGTCTATTACCACTCGCCTAATCCCCATGGCCAAAGCTTTTATTTCCTCCCCCAGAGTCTCCAACCGTTCCCGCTGCCGCGTGAAAAAATCGCTTTGCTCGGCTTCATCGAAACTGACAATGCGGCGATACCACAGCATCCGCATCCCGTCCAAAAACGCCCCAAAGCCAGTATCCTGGAGAAACCCCAATCCATTCTCCTCGTCGAACTCATCTCCCATTCCTTCGCCTCTTTCCTCCGACGGCGTGGGATCGACCCGATGCCAGTACCCGTCGTAATAAACCTCCGTCCACGCATGTGCGTCCGAATAACGAACCGTAATATGCCCTTCGTAAGCGTTGCGACGCCCTCCTGCAAAGCCGACCGCAACCCGGGCCGGAATGTTCTGCTCCCGCAAAAGCAAGACCAAGGCTGCGGCGAAATATTCACAGTGCGCCGGACTCCCCGATTCCATCCACCGCACCACAATATCCTTATCCCCTGAAGGAACCTGCGATTGCAAACTGTACCCATGTCGCTCCTGCAAATATTCGCTGACCCGGCGCGCATAACCCAAAGCCGACAACTGGCCTTCTTCCCCGAGGAGCTGTTCGTTCACTTCCTGTAAGTACCGCCGGGAAGCCTCATTCACTGGCAATTCAGTGGTGGTTCTCGGATAAGCCCCTTCGGAGGCCGCTTCCATTCGCTCCCTAAAATCCGGGTCGGGTATCCGCTCGGCCTGGATGCCTTTCCCCCTAAATTGGTAGATAAAAACAGATCCATTGACAACAGGTTGGCCAATGATCTGTAAGGAGGGCACATGCCGGAAACTTTGCTCCTCTTGCAACCGCAATTCCCGAAACGGTCCTCCCAAGGGTAGATACCGGGAAACCCCGGGTTCGAGAAAAAAAGTCCAGCGGTCTTCCGCTTCCGCTAGTCTGATCGTGGTCCTTTCCCAATCTAAATCCGAGGGGGTCGCCAACCGCCCGCGCCAGGATTCCTGCTCTTCAGCTGCTCCCTGTGAGAGCCGAAACCGTCCGTCCGTATATTCGTCAAAGGCCAGCATCCGCCAATACGGCACCCCGGGCAAAGCCGCCTCATCGGGCAGGTCAACCCGCAAGGCCGGCGTATTATCCTGGAGGATATTGGTGATGTCCTGCAAACCCATTTCCTCGTCGAATCCACTCAGGGATTCCGTTCCCCTCACCTGCAAAAACTCAAACCGACTGTCCAGGTCAAGCCGCGGAATGGTGACAAAAATCAAAGCTGACAATCCGATTAGGAAGAGAAATCCGACCCCTCCAACAATCCACTGCATACGGGACGCTATGGGTTTAGGCCTCTGAAAAAATCGCTTCCAGCGAAATTCCTTCCAGATCTGCGGACCGGCCTGCCGATACCCCATGCTGTCCAAGCGATTTACCCTCCGTAAAAAAAACATCGTTCCAGCAGTGAACAAAAGAACTTGCGGAATAAACCAAGCCGACACCGAGAAGACCCCACTGATAATAATAAGAAAGAGACAGACCAGAACCAACTGCCAGTCATCCCGGCGCGAACGCGGGGAAATAACCCGATAGGTTACCAACAAAATATTCAGGCGAACCAAGGCTTCGATAATGCCGCCACCGAGGAACAGGTCCAACCCAAACACCACGACAATGAGAATCTGAGCTGTCCGCCAGACTGAGGCGGGGATCTTTCCTGACCAGCGGGGAAATAAAAAAAACCCGCCTATCGCCACCAAACCGAAGAAGAACCAGGGCCCTATGGCCAAGGGAGCAACGAATAACCCACTAAAGGCAATAAGGCCCAAAAAGTACCCGACCAGGCCCAACTGCCAGTGCAGGTGTAAAACCTCAGCTGGTGGCAAAGACTTGTCCGGCAAGGATGGCTTGAGCTCCCGTTTCTCCATAAGGTTCAAATTGCAAAGTGTTTTTTCGAATGATGGGCCTCTCCCCTGTAGCACGTGGCGTTTCGCGGGCGAGACCGCTCAAAAGATCGAGGAAATGCCATACTTCTTCTTCTTTTTTCACCAATTGAAGACTCAGCGAAGGGCCAAAATAACCGCGAAACTGCCCGGCGGCAAATAGCTTTTCCGCCAAACTCCCCGCAAGACGGCAAAAATTTTCAAAGTTCTCGCTTGTTCGCCAAACCAGCTTAGTTGTATCTAAATAAAAATACAGCCCTTCTTTTTCATCTCCCGCCATTTTTCGAATCATAATATGCCCGGTGCGGGCGGTAGCCTTCCAATGCACCAAATGAAAAGGATCACCGTATTCGTAGCGACGAATCTGAATTAAATCATCTCCCTGACCAGGATGCCGACTGGCGTCTCCGTGCAGGTGCTTCTGCGACCAGGGATGCTGTTGAACCCGACAAGGTATCCGTTTCGGCCATACTGAAAACTCCACTGTCTGAGGTCGTCCGATGGTTTTCCGCATAAAGCCAAAGGGAAACTTTGATTGCGCGCCACTGAGGATCACTTCCATGCGCCCCCTGTTTTCCGGCACCACGACCCATCGTTCCCGGAGGGTCTCGCCAGCAGGAACAGGAACCCGCAAAGAAACAAACTCTTTGAGTTTATGGTCCTTTTCCTGCAAGGTAAAAAAAATCTCTTCTGCGGGCAGATAGCGTTTTTGGTTATCCACCCGAACCCGAACCGTCCCCCGCTCACCACAGCGAAAGGGGAGTTCTCCCTCCACCCGCCAGCGGAGTCGGCGGAAATTCATCCAGGACAGAACACCACTGAGGATGAACAATGACAGCAGCAACGCCAGCACCAGGAATAAAATATTGCTCCCGGTATTATAGGCGGCCGCGCAAAGGCCCACCGCGAGAATGATCAACGTGTATCCACTGGCCGTCGGCAAAAACCGCTGCCTCTCTTGCGGGATAAACAACCCCGTGAACAATTTCCAAAGCCACCGCACCCCTTTGTCCGCCGGTTTGCTGGCCGGCCCTTCCCACTCAGAAAAGACGATACGATCTGCTCCCGGACTATAATCTCCATCCTCTGCTCGCACCGGAGAACTACGCCTTTTCCGGGGAAAGGGAATGGATTCAGTACGTGTTGGGGCGGTGGTGTCCACTAGCAGTATCAGGTAGGATCGGGAATCTTCTCAAGTATTTCCTCCAACACCGAGGCAATAATGCGTTTCTCCTCAAAAGGGTCTCCGGTTTGCTGGCGAAGGTGGAGACGATGCTGCAAGACCGGAACGAAACCTTCGCGAATGTCTGCCGGAATCACAAATTTCCGCCGGGCCAGCATCGCCCGCGCTTGCGCCACCGCTTTCAAAGCAAGTGTACCCCGTGGACTGATACCGGACTTAAACAGATTTTCCGTTCGGGTCGCATTGGCCAAACGGACTAGATATTGAAGGATACTATCCTCCAGGAAAACCTCCGCGCAATAGTCTTGCATCTCCTGGATCACCGAGACTTCGACCACTGGCTCGAGGTTCATTTCGTCATAGTTCGCTTTGGGCAACTGCAGAACCTCCATCTCATCCTCTGGCGAAGGATAGCCCATACTCACCCGCATTAAAAACCGGTCCATTTGGCTCTCCGGAAGAGGAAAAGTTCCCTCATAGTCTACAGGATTTTGCGTGGCAAAAACCAAAAACGGTGAGCCCACCGGATAGGTTTCTCCGTCCGCCGTAACCTTGGCCCGATCCATAACCTCAAGTAAACTGGACTGGGTCTTCGGTGTGGTTCGATTGATCTCATCAGCCAGAACAATATTCGCAAAAATCGGCCCCTTTCGGAAATGGAAGCTCCGGGTTTTCTCGTCATACACCGACACGCCGGTTACATCCGTCGGCAAGAGATCACTGGTAAACTGAATGCGCGAGAAGCTTCCATTGATGGACTTTGCCAAACAATACGCCAAAGTGGTTTTACCCACCCCGGGTAAATCTTCGATAAGAAGGTGTCCTCCCGCTAATAAACAGGTCAAGGCCTGATCGATCACCTTGGGTTTTCCTTTGAGCCGGAGGGACATATTTTCCCGAAGAGCTTGCAGGGTTTCGGCGTAATCCGCCTTCACGGGCGGGGCAACTTTCGGGGCAGTGGAATCGTTCATGAAAATAAGGTACGAAAACTCATTAAAAAACACAATAAAAGCTCTGCCTTTTTTCTTCGTCCCGGGTAAAATCAAAAAAACCCAAGGCAAGGATTGCGAATTTCTCATCTTATTCTAATAATTGCTTTTATGGCTTACGTTGTCACTGATCTCTGTAATGATTGTAAATATACAAGCTGCGTCGCAGTTTGTCCCGTGGAGGCTTTTCATGAAGGCCCGGACCGCTTGTTTATCAATCCTGAAACCTGCATCGATTGCAATGCTTGCGTTCCCGAGTGCCCCGTTGATGCCATTTTCCCAGACTACGATGTGCCCGAAAAATATGAGCACAACGTCGAGGAAAATGCCAGCGAAGCCGAGAAGTATGAGGTTATCGTTGAAATTAAAGATCCTCTCAAAGGCCCCAAGTGCGTCGATCCCGACGCCGACCAGTAGCCTTTTCGATAAAATCCCTTTTCCGGTAAGTCCCGTTCACGCAGGGCTTATTTTTCGCCATACCGCCGCCACCGCTTTGGCCGCCGCTTCCCATTCTGTCTTCCCATTATAGGGCAAGCCGCTGAATCGCACCGAGCGGCGCGCCTCTTGGGCGTCATACCCCATAGCAGCCAAAACGTGACTGGGCCCTTCTTTACCGGTCGCACAGGCCGCCCCTGTGGAAACCATCACCCCCTGGCGATCCAGTAAACGCACCCAGCGCAACTGGTCCCCCTCCGGGAAAATCACAAAACTGGTGTTGGGGAGCCGGGGGACCCCTTCGCCCAGAACCTGTACCCCCGGAATGGTCTGCCGGAGAGCCTCTTCAAATAAGCCCCTGCCCGCCCGGACCTCCGGCGCCCAGGTTTCCCAATTTTCACCGACCTCAACCAAGGCTGCGGCCATTGCCGCCGCCAGGGCGGGCGCCTCGGTTCCGGAACGCACCCCGCCCTCCTGCTCTCCGCCTCGTTGCCCGTGAAAAGAATTCTCTCCGGCCGGAAGACGCAAAAGACCCCCCCCGTTGGCCCGGGCGCGGGGCGGCGCGGGGGCGGGGGGCTGGGGGGGCGTGGGGGGGCCGGGGGGGGG
>JAFIGF010000218.1 GCA_020831535.1 Opitutales bacterium
CGGCCTGCACAATCCTAATATATCCTTGCTAAAAGAGCAATTTTCCCTCGCGCATCCCCCCCACCATCATATCCATGAGGCCCTCTTTTTCCCTGATCCCATTAAAGCCCGCATCCAAGCAGAGGAAAAGGAAATCAGCGATCAATTACCGTCTTCTACGGTGATGGGGAAGAATAGCGGGAAAAGCCCCTGTGAAATCATCATAGCTGGATATGAAAAGGGAGGAACGACCTTGGTTTCTGATATTTTGCGTGCGAACGGCTACGAAAGCGGGTTCGAATGTGGAGTGCTTCTCGCTCCTTCTCCACGAGAATTCGGGGATATCAAACCTTATTCTGATACTTTCTTGGCTTATTGGGGGCTCCCTTCCGAAGATCGGGACGAATTTCTGGCGAAGGATTTCTATCATTTCTACAAGGATTTAAGCCAAAAGGCTTTCCCTGGGTTTTCCGGGCGTGGTTTTTTTGATAAGACCCCTGCCTATATGAAATGTCTGGGCGATGTTCTGCGGCGGGCGGAATTTGTCCGTAAGGCCGTCGTTGTTTATCGGGATCCCCGGGCAGTTTTTGTTTCTTGGGCAAACAGCCAACTAACAGGGTCTGATGGTAAAGACATTGAAGATTTCATCGAGAACAAACTATCGATCATGGTATCCCACTATTTGATATATTTTGCGGGATGCATTTCTCACCGCAACAACCCCAATGTTATGTTTTTGCCCTTTGAAGGTCTTTGTTTACGCCCCCATTTTTGGTTACGCAAACTGGGCTTTTTTTTAACCGGGGAACCTTTTGAGGAGAAAGTTCTTCGGTCTCGCTACCCGAATGTGTATGGATCATCCATTCGCACGGATCCTGTTTTTGCCTATCGTGAGGTTCTTTCCCGAAAAATGTGTGATCGCATTCTTCGACAAACCGCCTTGGCTAGCCCTTTTTTCTCTACGGATAACAATATCGATCACTATGCACCAACTTGGCTTGATATCTATGACCGCGTCAAATCTTGTCTGCAAAAGTACGATCTACCGGAATATAATTGCCGGGTTAAGCAGTATTGCTTTGATCCGCTCGAATATTTATTGAAAAACCAAAGCCTCCTTGATAAAGACACAAACCCAGCGTCGGTATTCTGGCAAGAGAAGAAGGGTGATTCCGTATCGTAAGAGCTATGAATGAAATGGATTTGGCGATAGAAATCATGAAAAAGAACAAAGCCCTATATTTGGCCGAATAAGTACTGTTGACTATAAACCGTCATGCATTATCGAATAAATTTATGCCTTCGGCGGTTATGGCCATGGGAAAATCGTTCCTTTCAGCTTTTTCAGCCCGATAGGGAAATGCTTTGTGCTGTTGAGGAGGTATGGGGAGTTTTAAGACCCATTGAAGGTGTTTTTCGTGCCCCGTTTTTCGGACCTTGGAAACTCGTTATAAAGGATGATAAGGGCCAGATTCTTGCCTCTTCGGGAAGTTGTCACAAAGAGGGGGTATCTTCATTGAGCCTTCAACCGGAGGGAAAACCTCGGGTTTTCAAGTTTTCCGGAAAAATGCAAATGGCCTCTGAAAATCGAATAGGTTTGTCTTTGTGGTGGGGGTTCCGAGAGCTTTTCCGAATTTACGTAAGTCCTTTGGCTCACGCATTGGAGGGGAGCGAGGGTTGGCTATTCCTGGACAACGATACGAATCACAGTGTCGAACAATTTCGAGGGCATCGTCTTCTTGAGAACGAACAATTAGCACAATGGGAGGGCTATCTGAAGGAGTTGGACAAACTTCCTCAAACCACAAAAATTCGTCAGGTAAAGTTTTTACCAACCCCATCAAAGGAGGATATCTATCCTCAGTTTCATCCCCATGCTGCTGGGAAAGTCAGACCCTTGCTACAATTGCGCTCGATTGGCACGAGATACAAGAGTTACCTGGACCCTTATGCTTTTCTAAAAGCGTGTCCCGAACGGGTTTTTCGTAAAACGGATACCCATTGGAACCCGCTCGGAGCTCGATTGGCCTCCTTTGAAATTAGCAAAGCGATGGGGGTCGAGTGCGATCATTCTGTTTTCGCTCAGGACCAATATCAAGAGAACCCTGAAATCGGGGATTTGGGGGTTCGTTCTTTCCCGCCGCGAATGGCCATCGAGAAACGGTTGCAAAACTTTAGTTATGCGAAGGCTTTGCTTTTCGATAACCGGATACAAAATTTTGGGCGCATCTTGATCACCCGTTGGGAGAAGGCCGTTACCGAGCACAGTTTACTAATTTTTGGCGGCTCATCCTCCTATTTTCTCCTGGATTACCTATCCCGCATCTTTCAAAGGGTCTATCTTGTTCACTCCGCAGGAAATATTGATTTAGCCTTGCTGGATCTCTTCGCCCCTGATTTTTTACTCTCCCAAACAACGGGCAGGTTTATCCTTCGGGTTCCTTCCCTACACTTTTGTTTTGGGGAAGTTCTGAGGGAGAAATGGCAGAATACCTCATCTCCCGTCAAGAGTGAGGCGGAATTTCATGCTTCCTGTCTTCTTCCTCGGGGTGTTGATGGTATTGTGGTTCAGAAGGTTATCCGCTACCATGCGCAATGGCTCGGCTTTTGAATTGTTCCTTGTGCTGGCAGTCCTTTTGACAATGGGTATTTGCCTTCCCTTCCGTCAGTTCCTTGCCTTAGCGAGGTTCAGGTTCTTGCTTGGGGGAGGAAAAAAGAGGAAGGGTGTTTTGGGCAAGTTGGCGAGCCGATAAGGTCCACGGGTATTTGAGGAATTTACGCCAAATTGTGAGGGCACACTTGTGCCTATCGTGGAGCGCTTCGTTTGCAGCGATGGACTTTGACCAACGCTTTTGGAAGATTTTAAGGTTTTGTCGGTTCTTTTCTTTTCTTCCAGGGGTGGCGCATTTTACATGTTCGATGTGGCTCTCGTAGGCGACCAGGTTGCGATATCCCAGACGTCGAAGGCGAAGGCTTAAATCAATATCCTCGCAGCCATTGCGGTAGGTCTCGTCAAATCCACCGTTTTCGATAAACAGGGAGCGCCGGATCAAGCAGCAGGCAGCAGTAACGGCACTCCATTCCCCATAGCCTGTGAGAAATAGATTCTTCCGCGAATATTGGCCGAAGTGATGCGGAGTTCCGTCACTTTCGAAAACAATGCCGAAGTGGTCCCACCAGTTTCTTCGGGGATTCCATTGAACATTGCCGATCAGGCCGGCATCTGTTTCAGCTTCCGCAACGGCGATCATGGGCTCCAGCCAATGGGGTTGAGGAACGGTATCGTTATTGAGAAAAACGAGAAATTCCCCGGTTGCATGGCGAGCCCCAAAATTGCAGTTTTGGGCAAAATTCGCTGGAGTAGATTTGGTTTTCAAATGCTCTATATCGGAAAAATGAGGCAATTGGGAGGCCGTCTCGTCGGTGGACCCACCATCACAAACAAAGATCTCTCGAGACCACTTCGGAGGGATGGTTTTTTTCAGGGCGAGCAAGCAGGCATGGGTTAAGTCCCACTGATTCAAAACCGGAATAATAATGGAGACCTTCATCCGGAAAACGTTAAAGTCCCAATCGTTGGCGTTGGTATTTGCCGCTGGTGATTCTTTCGCACCATGCCCGGTTATCAAGGTACCACTGAATGGTTTCTTCCATACCGGAAGAAAAGGTTTCTCGAGGATGCCACCCCAACTCTTTTTTAATTTTGGAGGTGTCCACCGCATAACGTTTATCGTGGCCTGGCCGGTCGGTAACAAAGGTTTTGAGTTCTTGGTAGCGAAGGCCTGCCGACGAGGGTGCTTTTTGGTCGAGTAAATCGCAGATCGTATCCACGATCTCAACGTTGGTTTTCTCGTTGTTTCCGCCAATATTGTAGGTCTCTCCCAGTTTGCCTCTTTGCCAGACTTTAAGAAGGGCGCAGCAATGGTCCTCCACAAAAAGCCAGTCCCGGACGTTTTGACCGTCTCCGTATATCGGTAAGGCTTTGCCTTCGAGGGCGTTCAGAATCATTAGAGGGATGAGCTTTTCGGGAAATTGGTACGGCCCGTAGTTGTTCGAGCAATTGGTGGTCAGAACGGGGAGGCCGTAGGTGTGATAGGCTGCCCGGATAAGGTGGTCGCTGGAAGCTTTGGAGGCGGCATAGGGGCTGTTTGGGGAATAGGGTGTTTGTTCGGTAAAAGGGGGATCATCCCGGTTCAGAGAGCCATAGACCTCATCGGTGGAAATGTGCAAAAACCGGAGTTTCTTTTGCCGCTCGGGGGATTGTTTGCGGTGGTACGCCCGGAAGGCTTCCATGAGGCGCAAAGTTCCTATAACGTTGGTGCAGAAGAAGGGCTCAGGCGAGTTTATCGACCGGTCCACGTGTGATTCCGCAGCAAAATTAAATATCGCATCAGGTTCGTGGCGTTCCAGAATTTGCGCGATTTCTTCAGTTTGGCCAATATCGGTATTATAAAAGCAATAGCGGGGATTATTCTCGTAGATTGATAAGTTCTCCGGATTGCCGGCGTAGGAGAGGGCATCCACATTGATAATTTCTTCAATGAGGACCTCGTCTTGGCCGAAAAGGTGATGGATGAAATTGGATCCGATAAATCCACTGCCACCTGTTATGAGAAGTTTCATCAAAGAAAATTTAAGGGCAAGGCTTCCATTGATCAAGTGCTTCCGCAATCGCGTCTTTCACCGGAGGAAGTGCAATGTTCGCAGTCAGGATTTTATCGGTCGAAAGGATGCAATTTGAGCGTGGGGTTTTGGCGGCTTTGGCAAGAAACTCTTTTTCGCTTTCAAAAAAGTGGAATTCTTTTTGCGTTATTCCTTTTTGCTTCATCAATGCGGTGACCTCCGAGGTTGTGATTTTTCCCGGATTGGTTACGTTATAGGTCCCGAAGGGAATTTTTTTCTCCCAGCATTGAATGGTTGCTCTGACAAAGTGATCCAGCTGCGATAAGGAATTTTCCGCTTCCAGCAGAGTTTGGTATTTGAGCAGTTTGGTCAGGTAATTCCGTGGGTTATCGACTTCGTTGAAGGGGATTCGCAGACGCCAGACATAAAAGTCTTCGGTTTGCCGGTTTTTCCACACTTGCTGGCCCTTTTCAGATCGGGCTTCGTATCCGAGGACTTCTTCGCCCAAAGCTTTGCTGCCACTGTAGAAGCTGCAGTTATTTTGGCGAAAAGTGAAATTCGGCACATCGGTTTCGGAAAAACCGGATCCATCTTCACGTAAACCGGTGAAAATACAACCTGAGGAAACATGCCCCCAGGGAATCCCCGCTTCTTGACAAGCGACTTGAAGAATTCCGGGAAGGATGGCATTGCCTGCCAGACAATCGCTGCGGTGGTCCTCACAGGCATCGACATTGGGTTTGCCAGTATATCCTGCAGCGTTGATGAGGAAGTCAGGCTTTTCATTTTTTAAATATGTAGCCAGAATGGCCCGGTCAGTATAGTCACATTGTTCCCGACTCAATCCCTGAAAAGCAATGTTCTGGCTTTTAAAAAATCGAACATAGGCTTGGCCTACGTATCCATTATGACCGAGTACGGTAATCATGAGGGAGATTGGTTGAGGAAATGGGCTGGGCTTTGTAGGAGATTTTCCAAGTAATGGCGATAACTGGATTGGCCCAAGGAAGAAACGTGTTGGCTCAACTGATTTTTATCAATCCAACCCTTGCCGAGGGCAATCTCCTCCAGACAGGCAATTTTAAGACCTTGTCGTTTTTCCACCAATTGAATGAAGTTGCCCGCGTCGAGGAGGCTGTCGTGGGTGCCGGTATCGAGCCAGGCCGTGCCCCGGCCAATCAGTTCGACTCTGAGGGAGCCTTCAGTGAGGTAGCAACGGTTGAGATCGGTGATTTCCAATTCGCCTCGTGGGGAGGGCGAAAGAGTTTGGGCGAAGGCCGGGGCGCGTTCATCATAAAAATACAAGCCAGGTACGGCGTATTCGGAGGCTGGCTGCGCGGGTTTCTCGACCAAACCGACGACTTTGCCATCGGAAGAAAATTCGACCACCCCATAGGCCGAGGGATTCGACACGTGGTATCCGAAAATGGTTGCCCCTTCCTCGTTGAGGTTGGCTTGCTGGAGGGATGAAGTGAAGGCGTGTCCGTAAAAAATGTTATCCCCGAGGATAAGGCAACTGGGGTGACCGGCGAGGAAGTCCTCGGCAATCACCAAGGCCTGCGCCAGTCCATCGGGGCTTGGTTGCTCGGCGTACTCAATAGAGAGGCCCCAAGTGCTGCCATCTCCTAGAAGTTTCTGGTAAGAGGGTAGGTCCTTCGGCGTGCTGATCAATAAAATCTCTTTCAGTCCGGCCAGCATGAGCACGGAGAGCGGGTAATAGACAAGGGGTTTGTCGTACACCGGCATAAGTTGTTTGCTGGTATGGACTGTCAAAGGATACAATCGGGATCCTGAGCCGCCCGCGAGAAGTATGCCTTTTCGGTGTTTATTCATGGGTTTAGTCAGAATTTCGACCATTTTCCGCAAAATACAACGAAAAAAGAATTCTCTGAAAGGAAAGTGGCGGTCTTTGAACAATTTATGGTTTCTTTTTTACGCTGATATCTCAAGATAAATCCAGTGGTGGAATTCGAACAGCCTGAGATCATTTTGCTTACGCACGAGTTTTATCCCCTCCAAGGGGGGATTTCAACCTTTTGCCAGGAATTGGCCTTGTCCTTGAGGCGCAGAGATTGCGAAGTGGAGATTTGGGGGCCTTCCGTTGCGAAGCTGCCGGAGCCGCTGGCCCGCTTTGGTTGTCATTTGTGTTCCTTGCCCATACCAGCGGACCATGGATTCCAAGCAACCCTGGGTATGGCAAAGGCCCTACGCAGGAATCTTCCCCGAAAGCGCAATACGGTGGTGGTTATTGCTGAACCAGGTCCCCTGCGGGCGTACTTTCTGGCGTTTCGCAACACACCATCTCCGGATCATCGTTTGTGGATTATTCTGCATGGCTCGGAGATTTTGCGGGGGCGGAAAAACCCACTCTGGAAATGGCCGCTTCAGTTTTGTCTCACCCGGGCGACCTTGGTGGGAACGGTTTCAGCTTTTAATCGAGAGCTAATCCAATCGCATTTTCCTGGTTGCGGGGAGAAGGTTCGGGTCTTGCCCATGGGGCCCTCTTCGGAGATTCGGGAAGCGGCCAGCACTTATGCCCGGGCCGAACAGAAGAAAAAGCCACCTTGGCAAATCCTTACGGTGGCGCGGATTCATCCCCGCAAGGGACAGGATTTGGTTCTGCGGGCCCTCGCCCTTCTGCCTGCGGAAATCCGTCAAGATGTTGTGTACCGAATCGTCGGGGGAGGGAGACGGAAATCCTATCTGAGAAAAATAAAGAATCTGGCGCAAAAGTCTGGCGTGAGGGTGCAGTTTACCGGTCCCTTGGACGAGAAAGCCCTTTGGGAAGAGTATGCGCGGGCGGATTTTTTTATTATGACCAGTCGCCAGTATCGCCGCAGTGTTGAGGGCTTTGGGCTGGTTTACCTGGAAGCCGGATGCTTTGGTTTGCCGTCCATTGCGGCCCGTTCGGGTGGGGTGGCGGACGCGGTTCTTGATGGGCAAACCGGAGTTTTGGTCGAGGAAGGTAAGGTGATGGACATTCGGGATGCCCTGGAACGATTTTGTACCGATTCCCGTTTCCGCCTCGATCTCGGAAGGGGAGCACGGGAGTATTCTATGAAGCGAACCTGGGATTCCGTTGCCGCTCAATTTCTTGAGTCGACCTTGCCTGGAATGTGAGCCACTACGGCTATTTAATTGTGGGGCGAAAGTGCATCGTTTCCGGTGTGTCTGTTCCTCATTGGGCTTGCCCAGAGAAGGGGATTGGTTTTAAGGTGCGCTATGTTTGCTTTTCTTCGAGGGGTGGTTTTCAGCATTTGTCTGACTGCGGTGACGGGAGCGGCGGAGTGGCAGGTGCTGGAGAATCTTCGGCTGGTGGAGCATCCTGGTAATGATGGTGACAGCTTTCGGGTCACCGATGGAGATTCAGTCTGGTATCTGCGTTTGTATTTTGTCGATTGCCCGGAAACGGATGCCGCGACGGAGTCGATGGCCCGACGGGTGCGGGAACAGACCCGCTACTTTGGCATGGGAGAACATGCGGATACTATTCTCTATGGGAAAAAGGCGACCAAACGGGTGAAGAAGCTGTTGGCGGAGCCTTTTACCGCTTACACGGTAGGCGCTGATGCGATGGGGCGGTCGGTAATGCAACGGATCTTTGCTTTTGTGGTCACCAGTGAGGGTAAGGATCTGGATAAACTTTTGGTGCGGGAAGGATTAGCGCGCTCTTATGGGGTTGGCCGCAGTGATTTTGAAGGGCGTTCACGGGGTGAAAGACGAGCTCTTCTCAACGATTTGGAAGTGGAGGCGATGCTGCTGCGCCGGGGTATTTGGTCTCTGACTGATGGTGAGAAAATTGCTGCTCTGCGGGCCGAGGAACGGGCCGAAGCGAAGGAGTTGGCCGATATTCGCCGCAGTTTGGGGATTGGGCCTTTGGCGGAAGGGGAAACTCTCGACCCGAATGATGCTTCGGTTGATGAATTACAGAGGTTGCCCGGGATAGGACCGGCATTGGCGGGAAGAATCGTCGAAGCTCGGCCATACGAATCCCCGGAGGACCTGCTGAAAGTGTCTGGAATTGGTCCCGCAACGTTGGCGAGAATCAGGACCTCATTGGAAATCCCCGTACCGTCAGGGGAGACCATCCCTTCGGCGAAATGACGAGGGTGCCGGAGAAATCCGCTGAGGGGCAAGGCTGCCGACTCGGGTTTTTACGGAAGCAGGGTTTTGTAGCCGCCGTTTTAGGGGTAGTGGCACTGGCGGCTTTATGGCCATCAGCGGCGGGAGAGGAAGGCGTTTTAGGCTCAGCCCTTCCCGGGACCCTGGCGGTAATGGTTCTCTTCTTTTTACAAGGAATTTCCCTGCCCTGCAGAGAGTTGCTTGCGGGGATTCGGCAGGGGCGGTTTTATACCGTTTCTTTTCTCGTTGTTTTTGTTGTAAGCCCTCTTCCCGTTTTCGTTTTAGGGGGAGTTTGGTGGATTCTGGGGGAGTCTTCTCCCGGGTCTTTATTCATCGGATTGGTTTATCTGGCTTTGTTGCCTACCACGGTCTCCACTTCCGTAGTTTTTTCGGGCTTGGTTAAGCGGGATGCGGCAGTTCCCGCCTTGTACTTGGCTGCACTGACCAACCTGGCAGGAGTTTTTTACGTTCCCCTGGTATTTCTCCTGGGCGGGTTGGGGCCAGAGCAAATGGCTGGAGGAGTCGAGTTGGCGTTGGGGATAGGTTGGCAGTTACTGCTTCCGCTGCTGCTTGGTCAATTTGCGCGTTTGGCTTTTTCGCCGTCGTCGGAGGGCTCAAAGAAAAGCATTCGCCTTATCAGCCACAGTTGCGTACTCCTGATTCTGTATCTGGCGCTTTCCCGCTCGGTCCTTTCAGGGGTCTGGGGGGAGCCGACCATGTTCGCCTGGACTGCGGTTGTCTCTGGGGTGGTGCTTCTTTTCGCTTGGTTGCATTTCTGGGCCTGGGCAGGACAGCGAGGGACTTCCTTTAACGCTGGAGAAAAAGTGGCGATGTGGTTTTGTTGGCCCCAGAAATCCGCTGCCATGGGGGTGCCCTTGGCAGCCATCCTTTTCGGTGAATTGCCGGAGTTTGGATTAATTCTTCTCCCGCTCCTCATCTATCACCCGATGCAATTACTATGGGGGGCATGGTGTGTTCGTGCCTTGTCAACAAAGCGGGGTATGGGCTGATCTTGCTTGCTTCCTTGGTCTGGGGATTTTTTAGTGATTTGATGCCCAATGAAGCAATTGATTCCAACACCATGGCCGACGAAATCCTATCCGGCCTGCAACGGCCGGTTATTCCCCCAAGGGCCTATCGCGTAGAGGATTTCGGTGCGGTTGGCGATGGTCAGACAGATGATCGTGCAGCCATACAAAAGACGATCAATGTTGCCAATCGCGAGGGCGGCGGGCGGATTCTGCTCGGCTTTGGAAAAACCTATTTCTGCGCTGGGTCTCTGGTCTTAAAAAGTCATTGTGAAGTACACCTGCCGGAAAATTCGCGGATATGTTTTTCTTCGGATCCTGACGATTATACACCTCTGGTGCTGACCCGATGGGAGGGTACGGAGTGTTTCAACTACTCCCCAATGATCTATGCCTATCAAGCGGAGAATATAGCTTTGACGGGGAGTGGATGCATCGAAGGAGGCGACGAAATTTTTCGGGAATGGCGACCTTTGGAGAAAAAGCACAACAAGGCTTTGCGGGAGATGGGAAAAGCTGGGGTTCCCCTTTCCCAAAGGGTTTTCGGGCCGGGGCATTATTTGCGGCCCAGTTTGGTACAGTTCTTCGGCTGTCAGCGGGTGCTTCTGGAAGGGCTTAGCCTGCGTAAATCTCCTTTCTGGATGGTTCATCTGGTCAGCTGTCTGGAAGTGACGGCAACAGGTCTGGATCTGGAGAGCGAAAATCTGAATAATGACGGCATCGACATCGAATCCTCGGGGCATGTCTTGGTGGAGAAGTGCCGGTTTCAAACCGGCGACGATTGTATTGTCATTAAGTCCGGACGCGATGAAGAAGGCTGGCGGTTGGGACGACCGAGTCAAAGTATTCTGATACGGAAAAATCATATTAGTGGTCACAATGCGTTGAGTATCGGCAGCGAAATGTCCGGCGTGGTTCGCAAGGTACTAATGACCGACAATACGCTCGAAAAGGTTCGCAGTGCTCTTTATTTCAAATCATCTACTTATCGGGGGGGGTGGTCGAAGATGTCTCGATCAAAAATACTACGGTGGGCCATTCGGAAAAAGGGCTGATCCGCTTTGTGACCAATTATCAAGGCCAGTCTGATGGGCAGAATTTCCCCGTTTTTCGCAATTTCACCATTGAGGACTTGAAAGCGCGTGAAGTGGGGGAGGTTTTTGAGATCAAAGGCCATCCACAGGAGCCGATACGGGATGTTACGATCCGTCGGGTTGAGGTTGAAAACCTAACCGGCCAAAGAGATATCACCGATCAGGATCTCTGTTTGGCCGTTGCCCAAAATTATGCCGAGCGCATTACCCTTGAGGAGGTAACTCTGGCCGGGAAACCGATTCGAGTTGTTGAATGAGAATAATTCACCGGCCGCAAAGGCTTTCGTGGGAAAAGTCTCGGGATTCCGGGCGGGATCGCAGGGAAGGGTAAATTGAGGGTTGTCCCGAGCAGGAAATTTCCGTTTCGTTAGAAGGTATGAAAGAGATTCAGGATCTGTTGAAAACCATGGCTACTTTACGTGGTCCCGGTGGTTGTCCCTGGGACCGGGAACAGGATCATGCCAGTTTGGCCCGACACCTTTTGGAGGAGGCGGCGGAATTGATCGATACCATCGACCGGGGTGATCTCGAACATATGCGTGAGGAATTGGGGGATGTGCTTCTGCAAGTGGTTTTTCATGCACAAATGGCCTCCGAGGCTGGGCATTTTACCTTTGCCGATGTGGCTCGGGAGATTAATGAGAAACTGGTTCGCCGACATCCTCATGTTTTCGGTGAAATGGATCTTCAGGACTCTGCGGCAGTGTTGGTGGAATGGGAGAAAATTAAGGCCGGGGAAAAAGGGGGTGCCAATAAGGATGCCCCGCCTCCCGGCCCTTGGGATGATATTCCCCTTGGGCTTCCGGCTTTGCTTTTTGGCGACAAGGTTTGGAAACGGGTGGAGCAGAAAAAGTCCCTACTCAGTGAGGCTTTTTGTAAAAAACTGGCCGCTGAAAGAGAAAAGGCCTCAACCCCAAAAGTCGATGATGAGGAAGCTTGGGCGCGGGAGATCTTCTTTTTACTCGAACAATCGCGAAAAAAAGGATGGGATCCGGAAGGTGCCCTGCGACGCTACGCCAAAGATTTAATCAAAACCTGAGATTCCACCCCTTTCGAAAATCATTCATTGATTTAAATTTAAGGTTTACGAACTTAAATATTGACGATATTTGGATTTTTGGTTTTTTTGGGGTATGCAACGCAAACGGTTACATTTTACGGATTGTCCGGCGGTTTATCATGTGATGTCGCGGACGGTGAACGGAGAAAAGATTTTTGGGGAGAAGGAGAAAGCCTCGATTGCCAAAATGTTACACCGGGTGGCGGCCTTTTCAGGGGTCAAGGTCTTGACCTACTGTATTATGGCCAATCACTTTCATATTCTGGTGGAAG
>JAFIGF010000220.1 GCA_020831535.1 Opitutales bacterium
GGGGGTAAACCCCCTCCTACAGGGTGGGGTTGTTTGTCGGAGGGGCTTTCGACGGACGAGGCCGATTCGGTAAGCTCGTCTTGATCGTGAAGAGAGAAAAGGATTGATGGAGCCGCTTGGGGGTTTTAAAATTAAGTAAGATTTGTCTTCTCTTAAATAAAACTAAATCCAATCATCCTACAAATTTCCGAACAGTCTAAATTTCGTTTCTTTTCTTTTTCCGGTGCATGGATGCCGCGATTTGGGAAGGTGTTCGGGTTTTATTTATTGATCATTGGTTTTCTCGGTGCGGAAACCTCCTTTGGTCAGGAGGAAGAAAGGTCATCCCTTGAGCCCATTATCGTGGCTCAGGACCATGCGTGGCCACCGTTTTCCTACCGGGCGGAGGACGGGACTTCCCGGGGCTTGCTGATCGATATGTGGAGAGGGTTTGCGCGGGAAATAGGCCGCCCGGTGGAGTTTATTTTGGTTGATTGGAATGAGAGCTTGGAGTTGGTCCGTCGCGGCGAGGCTGATGTGCATGGAGGACTGCTTTTTTCGGAGGAACGGGCCGAATATATGAATTTTTCAGCGGAGTTGATTCCGCTGGAGGTTTTTATTTTTGTTCGCTCGAGGGAAATGGTGTTTGATCTTTCCGAAATTACCGGGCCGGTTGGGGTGACCGCTGGAGGGATTGAGGAGACTTTTGCCCGGAAGAACCTGCCGCAGTTGAATCTCGTTCCCTATGCGAACAACCGTTTAATGGTTGAGGACGCGGTGGCGGGGCGGCTGGATGTTTTTATCGCGGATTATCCGGTCGGGCAGTATTTGCTGGAAGTTTTATCCGAGCCGGGCGAATTCCGGCCCTTGGCCCGTCTGTATGAGCAGCCCTTGCGGGTCGGGGTGGCCTTGGGGAATGAGGCGTTGCTGGGTCAGGTGAATGAACAGATAGAGCGCATGTCAACCGAGGAAAAAAGAGCGCTTTTGCAGAAATGGGTGGTGCCTTTGCGGGAGGAAGTGATGCCTTGGGGAAAACTGGCGGCGATAGGGGCGGTTTTTCTTCTGCTGGCTCTGGTGGCCATGGTGTTGCTTCTTTGGCGGCAGAAAAAAAACCTTGCGGCGGCCTACCAAAAACAAACCGAGGCGTTCCTGGCCAAAGTTGAAGAGTTGGACCGTTACTTCAATCTCAGTAACGATTTCTTTTGTATTGCTGATCGCGATGGTCGGTTTCTCCGGGTCAATCCACAGTGGCCGAAGCGTTTGGGGTATCCCGAAGAAAGGATAGTGGGGGCTTCGGCCTTCGACTTTGTTCTGCCTGAGGATAAGGAAAAATGTCTGGAGATTCTTGCGAAGGCTCCTGCGCAAGGGGAAGTAAATAGTTTTCAATGCCGTTACCGGACCCGCCAGGGAGACATTCTATGGTTGGACTGGAACGCTCGGTTTTCGAATGGAATCTGGTATGCCGTGGCCCGGGATATATCCAATCAGCAAAAGGGCTTGCAAACCTTGAAGGTTTTGCGCCAAGCCTTGGAATCCACGGTGAATGGGGTGATTATAACCGATGTTGAGGGGAAGATTGAATGGGCCAATCCGGCCTTTAGTGAAATGACTGGATACTCTTTCACTGAGGCCGTTGGGCAGAATCTCCGCGACCTTTTGAATTCCGGAGTTCATGAGAAAGCTTTCTTCGATAAAATGTGGGCAACGATCCTTGCGGGAGAAGTCTGGCGGGGAGAGATCACCAACCGTCGTAAGGATGGTAGCTTCTACGAAGAAGAGATGTCGATTACCCCGATCACCAATGAAGATGGAAAGGTGGAGCGGTTTGTTTCGGTGAAGACGAATGTTTCCGAGAGAAAGCGTCATGCCGAGGAATTGGCGCATCGGGAGCATTTGCTCAAAGAAATCATTGGCACTGCCCCTGCCTTTATTTATCAGTACGAATTTGATGAGAAGGGTGAGCTTCACTTTACTTATGCCAGTGATGGAGCCCGCTTATTGGGAATGGAACCGGCGAAAATCCTGGAGAACCCCGAGCTTCCCTTTTCAATGATTCACCCCGAGGACCGCGAAAAGGTCCTGCAAGAAACGCTTGCCGTGAAAAATACGATAAAATCCTGGCAAGGAAATTTTCGGCACGTATTGCCTTCCGGTGAAGTTCTGTGGATCGAGGCCTTGGATCAGCCTTACCCGCAGCCGGATGGGAGTGTTCGCTGGACCGGCTTTGCGGTGGATGCGACCGAACGCTTCCGGTTGCAGGAAGAAGTCTATTTCCGGGAAAAGATGCAGGAGATGATTGCGCAAACCATCAGTGATTTTCTCCGCTCAGGAAAAGCGTTAATCGATCAGAGTATCAACCGAATGTTTCAACGCTGTGGAGAGTTTCTGGAGGTTGACCGGGTTTTTCTGTTTCAATTCAACGAGGACGTGAGCAAAGTGAGCAATACGCACGAATGGTGCGCCGAGGGGATTCCCCATATGAAAGCGACCGTTCAGGACTGTCCTGTTGAGGAAATTCCCTTTGCCCACGAAATGGTCAAAAACCCCAAACTGACCTTCATCGAGAATATCTACGATGAACCGGATAGGGATGGGGTTAAGGTCTCGTCCCCGGATAATAAATCTCTCTCCATCTTTGCGTATCCTTTGCAAAGAGAAGGTCAGCTGATTGGATATTTCGGCTTTGAAAAATTGACCGATAATCCAGGTTTGGAGAGGGAAAAGGAAGAATGGCTACTGATCTTAGGGAATGTTCTGGCAGACGCTTTGGTTCGGTTTCGCTTTGAAACAGGTTTGTTGGAAGCGAAAAAAGAGGCGGAAACAGCCAACCGTGCCAAAAGTGATTTTCTCGCGAACATGAGTCACGAAATCCGTACACCACTGAACGGGGTTATCGGTTTGACGACATTGCTTAAAGAGACGCCTTTGGATTACGAGCAAAAGGAAATGGTCGATTCACTCTGTTACAGTGGCGAGATACTCTTATCCCTGGTCAGTGATATTCTTGATCTGTCGCGCATCGAATCGGGCCGGTTGGAACTGTACAAACAACCGGTCCATCTTGGTAAGGCATTGAAAGCCATTGTCTTATATTTTCAAAAACAAGCTAAGATAAAGAACCTTTCCTTCGAATTTCAGTTTCCGGATGAATTGCCTGAATGGATCCTGTGTGATTTCCAAAGAGTCCGGCAAGTCTTGCATAACCTTTTGAGCAATGCGGTTAAATTCACCGAAAAGGGAGGCGTTTCATTCAATGTAATACTCGGCAAGAGACAATCCAACGGGAAGGGCGAATTGTGTGTTGAGGTTGTGGATACCGGTATCGGGATTCCCGAAGAGTTCCGGGATAGATTGTTTGATAAGTTCTTGCAGGTTGACCCCTCCCTTACGCGCAAGCATGGAGGCAGTGGGTTGGGGCTAACGATCAGTCAGGAACTGATTGCCCTTATGGGGGGCAAAATCGGATACGACAGCGAGGTTGGGGAAGGCTCACGTTTTTGGGTTAGTTTTCCTTTTGAGGAAATCGATCAACCTCCGGATGAGCAAAGTGAGAAAATGTCTGGGAATTCGTTTTCTTTCGATGAAGCCGCCTGGAGTTTGTCCGGCTTTTCGGTCCTTCTGGTCGAAGACAATGAATTGAATTTGCAAGTTGCCCAGGGGTTACTCGTTAAATTGAATGGTCAGGTAGAGACGGCGCGAAACGGTGAGGAGGCTTTAGCAATGTTGCGCCGGAAATCCTTTGATTTGGTTTTTATGGATGTGCAAATGCCCGTGATGGATGGTTTGACTGCCGTTCGGAAATGGCGGGATTTTGAAGCCCGGGAAAATCGACCCCGCGTGCCTGTTGTGGCCATGACGGCACATGCCTTGGATGGTGATCGCCAAAAATGTATCCAAGCCGGGATGGACGATTATATTTTCAAACCTGTTTCTTTGAACGCCCTTCGCGAGGTTGTTTTTCGGCAATTTAAAGAGCTTTCGAGCGTGAGGAGCGGCGCACCTCCCGAGTCTGCCGAAAGTGACCAAATGCCAACGGGGAAGCAAAAGGAAACTTCGTCCAGCGAAGCTTTGGTGGTTTGGGATTTGAAGGGAATTTACCAGGACCTCGAAGCTGATGATCATTTTGTTCGGGAAATGGTTGAATGCTATTTAGGGGATTCCCGGAATAAAGTCGGTCAAATGGAGAAAGCTTTGCAGGATAAGGAATACGAATGGCTTCGCAAGACCGCCCATTCCCTAAAGGGGGCGAGCGGGTATGTCCATGCTGGCCGGGTTGAAAAGCAAGCCAAAACCCTGGAGGAGGCTGCCACGGCAGGGGATGCGCAGAGGATGTCCCGTGCGGTGGAGGTTTTGCGCAAGGAATTCGATTTACTCAAAAAGGAACTGGAACGTTATTTATCAGAATCCTCTTAGGGAGGGAAGGCCATCCCCGTCTCGTCTTCGCAGTCCCGGGACGGCTTTGTCGTCGAAAGGCGGAAGGAATCTTCCTTAGGCTCAATAGGCGGTTTGTTCTCCCTTGGGCTTGGCTTTGCCTCCGCAAAGAACTTCGACTGACCCGAAGCCTACGCCGAGGCGTTCAACCCCCATCGTCACGTAGGCTTTCGCTTGCTCAACCGTTCGGATACCCCCGGAGGCCTTGACCTTGATTCGTCCAGCGGAGGTCTCAAGCATTTGGCGAACGGCCTCTTCGGAGGCCCCGCCGGGTCCAAAGCCAGTGGAGGTTTTCACAAAATCGGCTCCTGCTTCTATGGCACAAAGGGTGGCCTGGTGAATTTCCTCCACGGTCAAAAAAGCGGTTTCCAGAATGACTTTTAAGGGGACCTTCGCCGCTTTCGTTTCCTTGGCTACTGCTTCGATATCCTGGCGCACAGCGTCCCAGTTGCCCGAACGAATGCGCCCGATATTGGCCACCATATCGACTTCCCTGGCTCCGTTCTGGATCGTATCCCGTGCTTCGGCCGCTTTGGTGTCCGGGGTGTTGGCGCCATGGGGAAAGGCCACGACGACAATCGGTTCGGTTGCGGTGCCTTGGCACAATTGAACCGCCAGCGGGAGGTCACAAGGGCGAACACAAACCGTCCTGGTCTTATGCTCAATACAGTGAAGGATGGCTTCCTTGGCTTCGGATTCTTTCATTTCCGGCGCCAAAACGGCGGCATCCAGATAATCGGCGAGTGACTTTTCCATATTCTCCAAACTTTGTAAATTTCGGCCCAGGGGCAAACCCCAATGAAGAAAAGCGTTTCTTTTTTCCTCATAGTGACAATTGCCGGGCAATCGTTAGCAGCGGACACGCCGTAGCGCGGTGCTTTTCTTGGGAGGGCGAGGGTCTCACCGAGCTCGGGTGGTTGGGTTGCGGTGCGGGTTCTTGGTGGGGGTTCGTCCACCAGGCGGGTGCCGTCTGGGAACGATTGGTCGGTTGTCACGCGAAAGCTCAGAGGGACCTTCGCCCTCCCGGCGAGGGTGGGTGCGTTCCCCGGGAGGGCTGTTAATTTCTTAACTTTTAAATTTTACTTCTTAACTTTCCACCCCTTCTTGCCCCAGCAAACAAGATCGTCGGTGGTTTCGATGAGGGTTTTTGGAAAAAAATCAGGATGCAGGAACCGGGTAAAGGCTTCTTCCTGGAATCGCTGACAATGTAAGAGGACCTTGGTCTGTTCGCCCGGACGCCGAACCAGGCGGCCTATGGCTTGGTTGACTTTTCTCATGCCGGGAAGGCGATAGACTTTTTCTACGGCCTCTTCTCTTTTATCGGGAGGGTACTGGGCCAGGCGGGCTTTTTGGATAGGATTCACCTGGGGCAGGGCGGGGCTGACGACCACGGCGAGAGAGACCCTGCCGCCAAGGGCGTCGATGCTTTCGGTGAAGCGACTGCCGAGAACCAGGAAGAGAAAATCGGAGAAGTGGAGAGCTTCCTCCAGGAAACGGGCGTCTTTCTCGTTGCCTCCACCTCGCTGGTCGGTATGGCCGTGTCGTGGTTGGGTGGATATGCGCCATTGGGAAAAGCTGTTTTCCATTTCCCCGGCCACGGCCTGGGCGTAGGCAAAGGAGGGGAAGAAAACAACAACCGGACCGTTTTCGCTTTCTTTGAGAATATGCAAAGTCTCCGCGGTGAGGGGAAGGTAGGTCTGGCGGTGGCGAAAGGTCGTATCCACCCGAAGATCAATCGCCACTTCGTAGGCCTCCCGGCGCCAGGGCGATTGGCCACGGACCAACGAGACTTCATTCTCCTTCAGGCCACAGCTTTTCACGAAATTCTCCGGAGGACCGACGGTGGCCGACAAAAACAAAACGCTGCCGTAGGCGCGGAGAATCTGTCCGGTGGGCAACGAGGCATCGAGGCAGGACACTTCCAATTCCCCGGCGGCGGGACTCCATAAATGGGTCTGCAAATCGGGTTGCTCGACAACCGATAGAAAAAGGGCCAGTTGGTCCCATTGCTCCAGACTTGCCGGAGCCAGAGATGAGGCCTCGGGAAGGCCCGTTTCCTCCCAACGGCGGAAACAGGCACTGGCGGTTTCCCGCAAATCGTAATAATCCTCTGGGGACAACTCCTCGCTTGGTCGCAAGCGAGCCAGACTTTTTACCCATTGTTCCCAAAGGCGGGCCAACTCGTGGTCGAGGGTGGAAAACGTGAAATCCCCAAAGAGATCCCGCGCTCGGTTGGCGGAAAGACGAAGGGACCAATTGCCGGCTGTTCGTTCCGGCAGTTGGTGGGCCTCGTCGATAATCAAAAGGGTTTCCCGGGGCTGGAAATCCGGCTGGCTGGTGAAAACCGTCTGGTTGGCCGGAGAGAAAATATAATTGGTATCGGCGATCCATAAATCGCTCACCGAAAGGCCGGCCCGGCTGACTTCGTAGGGACAGATCTGCCATTTTTGCCCTTCCTGCAGGGCCTCTTCGAGGCTGAAACGGGCTTCCGGATGAAGCCCCGTGGAGGTGTTCGGGGTGCGCCACTTTTCGTTCCCGCGCAAATAGTGGCAGGCTTCCCGGAAGCAGTGGAATTGGTCGTTTATACAGTGACGCTTTTTGTTCTGAAAGCGTATATAGGGCACGTCGGTGGTGGTTTCCAGTAATCGCTTTAACTCGGCCTCCGCTTGCCACTGGCCGTTGGTTTTGCTGCTTAGAAAAACCACCCTTTGACAAAGACCTTCTTTCAGCGCCCGCAAGGCAGCTTCCCAGGCAAGGGCGGTTTTTCCAAAACCGGTAGGTGCCTCCAGCAAGGTGAAGCGATGGCGGCACATCCCGTCCCAGAGATCACGCTGGCAGCTTTCCTGTCCCTCCCGCCAATGGGCAAAGGGCCGAAGCGTTTCCAGATTCTCCAAACGGTGACGTCGTTTCTGGCGGGTGCGGGCACGTTCCACCAATTGTTCGAATTGTTGCTCGCAAGCCTTTTGATCGGCTGGCGAGAGAGGGACTCTTTGGGAAAACCCGGTGGCGGTTTCAAGGAAAAGCAATTCGGCGTCCAGCGGGGCGTCTCCCGCGAAGGGCGAATCGGGGTTCGCCGAAGCGACCCGCTCATAGGCGGCGAGTTGCAAAAAATACTCGGGGTAGCGGTTCCGCAATTCCTCTTCCTCGGCGGGCAACGAAGTGGTGATGGTTTTGATTTCCCGGAGGATCGTTTTTTCAGGAGTGTGGAGAAGCTGGTCAACCCGGCCTTGCAGCTCAATCGTCCACCCCTGGTGGGGGATACGTCCCGAAACGGTCACCTCGAAACGGGTATTCGGTTCCTCCTTCTGCACCTGTTCCTGCAAGGCCCGGTGCCACTCGCTCCCTTCGCGCGCCCGGGAAAGAGATGGGCGCTGCCCCCTTTCCGGTGGGCCCGGCCAGGCCCGGAAACGGGAGAATTCACCGATGCTCAGGGTGAGGGTTTTTTGTTCCGGATCGATTCGCACCACCACAGACTGCCTTGATTCCGCAGGTTTGAAAAGAAGGGAAATGTTTTTCCCATTGTTGTCGGTTAGGAAGTATGCTAAAACTTGTCCTTTGTTCGACCGGAACGCCCCTGTCGATTTGATTGTTTTATGAGTAAAAAGTTTTCAGAATTTAACTTCGACGTCCACATTGCGCGGGCGGTTTATGAATTGGGGTTCACCACCCCAACCCAAATCCAAGCCGAAGCCATTCCTCCCACCCTCGAGGGCAAGGACGTGATCGGGATTGCCCAAACCGGAACCGGTAAAACGGCCGCTTTTGCTCTGCCGACGCTACAGAAATTCCTGGTCACGCATTATGATGAGGATTACACCGGGCCGCGGGTCTTGGTCCTCAGTCCGACCCGGGAATTGGCCTACCAGGTGGAGGAGAAATTCCGTGAATTTTCCAAATACCTGGAGCTTTCGGTTTGTCTGCTCCTCGGCGGTGTTCCCTACAATAAGCAACTTCGGCAACTCAAGGAAGGCGCCGATATTATTGTCGCCACTCCGGGCCGCTTGCTGGATCACCTGAAGCAGAAGAACCTGCACTTGAAATCAGTGACGACTTTCATTCTCGATGAGGCTGACCGGATGCTCGACATGGGATTTTTGCCCGATATTCGGGAGCTTCTGCGCTTTTTAGGGGAGGGCGAACGGCAAACTCTGATGTTTTCCGCAACCTTCCCGGGGCCGATTGAACATTTGGCTTCCCGCTTGATGAAGGATCCGGTCAAAATCAACGTAACGCCCAAGGTTGCCACCCCGGAAAAAATTGTTCAGGGCGCCTTTTACGTGGAAAAAATGCGCAAACCCCGTCTTCTGCGTGCCCTCCTGGAGGAGGATGGCATGAACTCGGTCATGGTTTTCTGCGGGATGAAGGTCGAGGCCGATTTTATTTACGAAGTGCTCGAACAACATGGCGTGAAAGCAGGCATTATCCATAGTGACCGGGATCAAAAGCAGCGTTTACGGGCTTTGTCTTCTTTCAAGGAAGGTTCGACCCCCGTATTGATTGCCACCGACATCGCGGCCCGGGGACTCGACATCAAGGATGTGACACACGTGATCAATTACGATTTGCCCAACAATTACGAGGACTATGTTCATCGGGTGGGGCGCACTGCCCGAGCGGAAGCCGATGGTGAAGCGGTTTCCTTTATCACTCCATCAGATTACCTCACCTTTCTCACCATCGAGAAAAAACTGGGGAGGGCCATCAATCGCCGTGAAAAAGAAGGGGTTACCGTCGAAAGCGGTTGGCCCACGGAGGCAACTCCGGCAGCTTCATCGGACTCTTCCAAAACGGTGGGCCCGCATCGTCGGGAGGGCTATTTCAGCCGTTTAACAAAAACCTGAGGCGGTTTTACTTCCCGGCCCCTAACAGGGGGCGTTGGGTCGGGCTTTCAGCCCTTGCGAATGGAGTGCTAAACGGTAGGAGAAGGAATTCCAGTATAGTCAGAAGCCCAAATAATCGGAAGAAGGCAGAAAGGACAAAGCTATATTCCCGACATTTTTCCGGGGTGAAGACCGAACCACTTAACTTACATCCGCTCCATGAGCAGCCCGTAAGCGGCGAGGTTGAGACCTTCAAAGCGTTGGAGGCGGGACAGGGCTTCGCGTAAATCGCGTTGGGCCCGCAGTTGCTGGAGCCGGGCCGTTTCAAAGTCCTCCTGGGCGTCGAGGACATCCCGGCTGGTGCCTGCGCCCGCTTGGTAGCGTTCGCGTTCCAGTTCCAATTGTTCTTCGCTGAGGCTGGTGCCCAGTTGGCTGACTTGCAGGCGCTCTTGTGCGGTTTCGACCGCCCGGATGGACCGACGGGCTTCGACGAGGAGGCTTTGGTCGATTCTTTGCAGGAGGACATTCTCCCGTTGCAAGTTGAGACGGGCTTGGCGGTAACGGGCTCGTTCCTCGCGGAATCCCCAGGGCATACTCAGGGAAAGGTTGACTTGCCAGAAATAGCCACGGCCTTCGGATAGCTCTTCAAAGGCCCTTCCAAAGCCTTCCTCGCGTCCGGTGAAGGAGAGATTCCCCCCGATGTCCAAATTGGGCTGGCGGCGGTTTCTGGCGACCGTTTCGTCGATCGAAAGTTGTTCCAGCCTAAGTTCGGTACGCTCCCGCTGGGGATCATTGGCCATGGCTTTTTGGAGGGATCGGGCCACCTCGGTTTCGACATTCTCCGGAACTTCGAGGGGAGCCACGCGAAATTCCCGGGAAAAGTCTTCCTCGGTGTTGAGGGTGCCGATGAGGTCGAGCAATTCATCCCTTCGATTTTGCAGACTTTGTTGTGACTGCAGAAGGCTTTCCTTGTTATTGGCCACGCGAACTTCGGCACGAAGCATGTCGAGGCGAGTCCCTGCCCCGGCCTCGCGGCGTAAGCGGCTGTCCTCGAGGAGTTGTTCGGAAATCTGCAGGTTCAGTTCCCGTAAGCGAACCTCTTCCTTGGCGACGGCAATGCCGTAGTAGGCGATCTCTACGTCCAGCGCGAGGTCCATGGCGCGGGCTTGTAGGTTTTTCCAGGCGCGGTCCTGTTCAATTAAACTCTTTTCGATGTCGGCACGATTGACCGCCCGGCCCCGGTTTCTTAGCAGTGGCTGGGTAATGTCCAGGCTGACGTCGGCGTCTGAGGCAGGGTTCAGGGAGGCCCGGTCGGAATTCGTATCGCGGCGATTTAGAGTGGTCGTGAGGGAGAGTTGGGTGCCAGGAGTGGTCCGTTGGCGTAAAATGGCCCGCGTATTAAAAGTTTCTTCCCGGGGTTGGGCGGCACCATCGAGCTCTGAGGCGGCCCGGCTTTGCTGACGGGTGGATTGGGTGGTCCGGACTTCGATACGGGGATCGAAGGGGGCACGGGCGATCAGTTCATCCTCCCGAACTCCTTCTTCGATGAGGCGTTCGGCTTCGAGGTCGAGATTGTTGGCCAAAGCCTCGGTGAGGGCGTCGTATAGCGAGAGAAAAGGGGGCTCACCTTCGGCTGCTACGGATTCCTCCGGCGCGGACATAAGAAGGGGAGAGAATATCAGGCCAAGGAGAAGGGTGGAGGATAGTTTATTGGCGTTCATACTCGCCTTTGCTGGATTTTTTGTAAACGGTGAAACCGGATGTTTTTGCATCTGAAATTGATAAAGGTTTGAGAATACGAGGGGTATGGACGCTTGTTTGGGAGAGACGTTCCACAGTTTGCCCACATTTGGGGCATTCTTTGAGTGGAGACTCGCCGGGTTGCTGAAGATGTTCAAAGCGACCGTGGCAAATGCGACACTTTCCAGAGATTGGTTGGTAAGGATACAAAGGCATAATGATCAGAATGACAAATTTCGCCAGTGAGGGAAAAAGAAAAATGCAGGGAAGTTTTTTTGCCGATTGCCTTGCGGGCCTGGACCAGGCAGGCTCATTCTCATGCCAAGAGTGTTCTTTATCGGAGATATCGTGGGACGACCGGGACGAACGGTGGTGCGGGAGGTTTTGCCCGGATTTCGTCAGGCGGAAAAGGTCGATGTGGTGGTGGCCAACGCGGAGAATGCGGCCGGTGGTTCCGGCTTGACGGGGCGTCTGGCCCGGGAACTTCGGGGGTGGGGTGTTGATGCGATTACGCTGGGTGACCACGTGTGGGATCAGAAATCCTTTGCGGCGGAAATTCCGGGTCTGGATTGGGTATGCCGTCCGGCGAATCTTCATCCGGATTGTCCGGGAAGGGATCATTTGGTCATTGAGAAGGACGGGTTCAGGTTGGGGGTGTTTACCGTTTTGGGAAGGAATTTTCTGCCGCCCCGCGATTGTCCTTTCCAGGTAGCGAGGGCGAAGCTCGATAGGCTGGCAGAGGAATGTGACGCGATTTTGATGGAGGTTCATGCCGAGGCCACCTCGGAGAAGGTGGCCTTGGGATGGTTTGCCGATGGTCAGGCGGCCCTGGTGGTAGGGACGCATACACATATTCCGACCGCCGATTGCACTTTGTTGGAGAAGGGGACGGGCTATTGTACCGATGCGGGTATGACGGGACCTTACCGGTCCGTGATTGGCCGTGAAGCGGAACCGATTATCGAGCGATTTATCGATGGTATGCCACGGCGCTTCGAGGTGGCCCAGAAGGATGTGCGGCTGTCCGGGGTTTTGGTGGATATCGAGACGTCAACTGGCCAGGCGACGGATTTGCGCTTGGTGCATTTGCGGGAGAATGAATGGCAGCAATACCGAAACGATGATAGATCCGGAAACAACGGAAGTTAGGAACCTCGGAGCCGGGCGAGGGGAAAGGATCACGCGGGGACACCCTTTTCTCCGGTGGCCCTTTCGTTCGTTTTTTGTTTTCAGCCTGTGCCTGGCGCTGGCTTGGTTTTGGGCGGGTCAGCCGGTACCTTTCGCGGCCACGCCGGGGGATCTTCTGCAGGAAAATCCCCTGCATGTCTCGACTTTGGAGCGAGTGGAGACGGTAAGCCCGGTAGGGGATATGCTGGTGGTCAATATCGAAAGCGAGGAATTGTTTTCGGAACCGGTTCTGGCGATTGTCGAGGAGTTGAGTTCGGGGCTACTGGAGGTTCTTCCGGTCCGCACGATTAAATCCTTGACCCATGCCGTAATGCCCGTGCGAGAAGGTTTTCGTATGCGCTTTGAGCCTCTTTTGCCCCCTGCGCCGAGGAGTGCGGAGGACTTGGAGGCTTTTCGTGAACTGACGACCACGCATCCATTGATGCGGAATATTTTGGTCAGTGAAAACGGAAGGCATACCATAATTACCCTGGAGTTAGGCGAAAGGCCAGCGCCGGAGGATTTGCGTACAGCGGTGGATGAAGTCGTTGGTACGGCCCTGGAGGGCCGGGAAGATTTGGTGAGGGTAGATTATTTGACCTTGCCTCTGGCGCTTGAAGAAATGGTTCATCTGGCCCAAAAAGATAGTACGAAACTCTCGCTCCTTGGCTTTCCGCTGGTCCTATTGTTTTTGATTTTCGTTTTTCGTTCGCTACGGATGGTGGCCTTTTTGCTGGCCGGGATACTTTTTTACGGGTTGGGGTTGGCCCTTGTTCTACCTCTGGTGGTAGCAGAATTTTCGCCGTACAACCTAGCCATTCTACCTATTTTGTTGGCGATTCAACTCGCTTTGTTGGTACATTTGGCCTGGGGCGTAAAGCAAGCGCAGCAAAATGACCCGACTGGCCAGCCAAAGGAACTTGCGGGACAAGTGGTACGTCGTCTTTGGCGTCCCTGCCTTTTTGCGGCTTTAACCAGTGCGGGAGCTTTGTTCTCTTTTGTTTTGGCGCCAATGGAGGAAATTCGGCAAGTGGGGCGAGTGGGGGCCGTCGGGGTGTTGTTGGGGTGGGTGTTGGCCTTCGGACCTG
>JAFIGF010000243.1 GCA_020831535.1 Opitutales bacterium
CCCCCCTTAAACAGGTTAAAGTTAAAAAAAATAAAATCGGGTTGGTTGCGGAAAGAAAAAAATTTTTTTTGGCAAAAAAAAACCGGCGTCCGGAGGGTAGGACGGTTTTCGAGAACGATAATCGAAGAACTTTAGACGGCGCTTTCGCCGCGCTCTTCGGTCCGAATCCGGATGGCCTCTTCGATCGGAAGAACGAAGATTTTGCCGTCTCCGATTTTTCCGGTTTTGGAGGCTTTCACGATGGCTTCAACGGTCTTGGACACGATATCGTCGGGAACGACGATTTCGACCATTACCTTGGGCAGGAAGTCCACGGTGTACTCACTCCCACGGTAGATCTCGGTATGACCTTTTTGCCGACCGAAGCCTTTCACTTCAGCGACGGTCATCCCTTCGATACCGATTTCGGAGAGCGCCTCCTTAACTTCCTCCAATTTGAAGGGTTTGATGACTGCTTTGATTAATTTCATAATAGTAGATTTTTCTGGTTACTGTTGAATTGTTTCATTCTCGGGCCATAGGGGCAAGCAAATCCTGAAGGGACTTGCCTGCCCCGTGAATAAACCCGACAAAGGATTAGCCAGAGCTCTTGGCGAAATCCGGGTAGGCTTCCTGACCGTGCTCGGCAAGGTCAAGACCTTCCTCTTCTTCCTCTTGGCTGACACGCAGACCGATGGTGGCCTTAAGGATCAGACAGAGAACAACCGCAATCACGAAGGCCGTGGCACAAACCGCAACCGCTCCGACCAACTGGGTCACAAAGCTGATTTCCGGATTGAAGAAGGCAATCACAACGGTGCCGTAGATACCAACCACACCGTGGACGGAGATCGCACCGACCGGATCGTCGATTTTGATCTTATCGAAGAACAGAATGGAAAGAACAACCAGAAGTCCGGCAAACAGACCAATGAAGAGAGCCACCATGATGCTGACCGCATCGGCTCCGGCAGTGATACCAACCAAACCGGCCAGAACACCGTTCAAGGCCATGGTCACATCAGGTTTCTTCAGCAGAGCCCAGGAGAAGAAGATCGCTCCGAGAGCGCCAGAGGCGGCAGAGATAGCGGTGGTCGAGAAAACCAGACCCAACTCTGAAGGTTCAGCGGAGAGGACGGATCCACCATTGAATCCGAACCAGCCGAACCAGAGGAGGAATACACCGATACCAGCCAAAGGAAGGTTGTGACCGGGGATCGGACGAAGTTTACCACCAGCGAGGTATTTGCCAGCACGAGGTCCGAGAATCAGCACCGCACCAAGGGCGGCGAAACCACCGAATCCGTGAACCACCGAGGAACCAGCAAAGTCCCAGAAAGGCGTATCCATTTGATTCAACCAGCCTTCACCCCAGTGCCAGGAACCGACAATCGGGTACGCCAGGGCGACCAGAATCACCGTGAAGATGAAGAAGGATCCGAGCTTAATACGCTCGGCCACCGCACCAGAGACGATCGTTGCGGCCGTAGCGGCGAACATCGCTTGGAAAATGAAATCACCATACTCGGACATGGCCAGACCAACACCGCCGTAACCGAAGGTGGCATCATCTGCCCCAACCGGTCCGCCGATACCCATAACGTTTGGAATGATCCAATCGCCTAAAGGATAGTGCGTGTTAAATCCAATCAGGAAGTACGTGAAAATCCCGATTGAGATGATGAAGACGTTTTTGGTTAAGACGTTGACCGCATTCTTTTGCCGGGTCAGGCCTATCTCCAGAGTAGCGAAGCCGAGGTGCATCAAGAAGACCAGGGCGGCAGCGATGACCGTCCAGAGCATACTGACGACGAAGAAGTCGAAAGCAAAAGCCCATTCACCATGGCCTTCGATCATTTCCAGATATCCGAGAGCAAAGCCAGCTTCTTCGGAATCTTCTCCGTATTCAGCAACAATGACTGCGGCTGCAGCCGCAGGCGAGAGATCCATTTCTTCAATGGCCGTAATAATTTCAGCGGCACTACGTTCCTCCTCTTCAGCTATCGCCGAAGCGGGAGCCGATATGGCGAGAACGAAGCCGAGAAGCATCGACCATCTAGTTAGGCATTTATACCAATTTTTCATTTTATTATCCTTTGTTGGTTTGCGTTTGGGTTGATTCATTCCGTTCTCCAGAGTGGAAGAGCCCACTTCGAGAAAGAACTTGGCAGAGAGTAAGCAATGGGTGTGCCAACTTTAAAAAATTCCCTGTTGTTTTTTTTCTTTGCTTTTAAATAGCGCCTCAGCAAAGTTTTCCGATAGCTATGACCACTCCTTCGAAACGCGCTTTTATTCTTCTCGCCGCCGGCTCAAGCCGTCGTATGGAAGATGTAGTGAGGGATAAGATTCTTCACCGCTATGAAGGGCTTTCACCTTTGCAATTATTGGGTAAAACCATCGGGCAACTCCGGCAAACTCCGGAAATTGTCATTGTTTATCGGGATTCTTCGCAGAAAGAAGCTCTCGCCAAGGCTTGGGGACAAACGCTTCCGGTTCTTTGGGTGCAGGGCGGCCGTGAGCGCAGAGACTCGGTCTGGGCAGCCTTGCAAGCCCTCCCCTCCTCCACCTCCTTGGTGGCAATCCATGACGGGGCCCGTCCCCTTGTCCGCCCGGAACAGATTGATGAGTTGTATGAAAGAACGGCGGAACATGGGGCCGCGGCCCTGGCGCACCAAGTGCGGGATTCCCTTAAAATGGTCTCCGGGGATCCGTTGAGCGGGACCGCCACCCCCCTGAAAAGCCTGCCCCGGGAAGGCTTGTGGGCGATGGAAACCCCCCAGGTCTTTGATTTTCCGGAAATCACCAAGGCTTATGCCGGGGCAATCTGCCGAAAACTACCCCTAACCGACGATTTGGGCGCCTGGGAAACCACGGGAAAACCGTGCTATCTACTTCCCAATCGCCACCCCAACCCGAAAATCACCACCCCTGCCGACAGTGAGTGGTTGGAGAGTTATCTTCGCTCGCGTAAGGATTTGGTCACGAAATGATTATTTTCTTTTCATCAGCAGGGAAATTTGCGACGATAAAAGTTTGTTTTTGATGCAAAGCTGTTCTTGCTGAGAAATTTACAAGGCTGCGAAAACGCGCCCTCGGTTTTCTCTAAAACGCTTTATTCCAAAGACAAACAAAACCAAACGCGTGGTCCGTATGAGACAAATCGTGCAATTGTTAACCGCTCCGGCCAAAAATATACCGTCGAGCAAAAACGAAACAAAGTAAAATGGAAGACCAACCCAATCCCTCCAACGAAAAAAAAACCGAAACCTCCAATGAATCAACCCACGAGAGTCCGAAACTAAAGGCATTTCAACCTGCTGGCAGTGTTCCTACCCGTCGTCGCGGAAAAGCGAAAGCCCCCATCGGGGTGCCGCTCCAGCCTTCTTTTGGAGCAGGCACCGTCCCCATGACCCCGCAGGGTTCTGCGGAGAAACCGGAAAAACCGAAATCCTCCCCCGAACAGGCTTTTCCGGACGCCCGGAAAGCCAAAGAGGTCAGAGAGGAAAGTGCCAAGATGAGTGTGGCGGACAAAGGGCCGCAAACTTCAAAGGAAGACAAACCACAGGCGTCTGCCCCGGAACCCAAGGCCGAAGAACCAACTCCCGCCAAAGAGGCCCCCGCACAGCCGTCCGGGGACGATGTGCCCCCTCCAGTGGAAGGCCAGAAACCACGTCGCGGTAAAAAACCATCTATCCTGGAGAAGAACGAGGCCCCTTCCCGGGAACCCAAGGAACCTGATCCCCGCGCAGAAAACGCTCCCCGTGGAGAGAATGCCCGTCGCGGAGAGAATGCCCGCCGTTCCGAACCTTCATCCCCTTCAGAAAAGACTCCCCGTGCAGAAAAAGATGCGGATGGGGACAACTCCCGGGAAAAATCAAGCGGGCAAACCTCTTCCGAGGACGGCCAAGCCCCGCGAAAACGGACCCGACGCCGGGGTGGACGCGGCCGTCGACGAAGCAATAATGGTGAAGGCCAAAAAGCAAATGCTGATGGCTCTCCCTCAGCGGAAAAATCCGGTGAGGGCTCAGCCAATGGGTCCGAGGAAAAAAGGCCGGCCCGCAAACGTAGTCGACGCCGCGGTGGACGCGGCCGTCGCGGCCCCCGTCAAGAAGGCGGCGAAGACTCCTCATCTTCCGACCGTCCACGCCAAGGCTCCGGAGCCAGAAAACAATCACGCCACAGAGGTTCACGTGGCCGAGGAAATCAATCGGGTGAACCGGCAAGGAAACGATCCCGCCCGGAACCTTCGTCGACCCAGGATTCCGGCGAAGGGGTCATTCAGAAAATCGGCGGATTTTTCAAGTCCTTGCTGGGCAATAAAGAGGATAAGTCCGGCACCACCGAGAGCGCTTCTTCCGGCCAATCAGACCGTTCATCCCGCCCCTCCTCCCGCAGGCAGCGATCACCCAAACGCGAGGAAGATTCCTCGACCTCTTTTTCGGAACGGCAAGAGAATGGTTCCCAACGCCGTCGTTCGGCCCCCCCTGCCCCCAAACCCGGGGAAGACTGGAACCCAGGTAGCTAGTCCCTAAATTCTACGGGTATGGATGTTTTACGCATAGAAGGGGGCCAACCGCTCTACGGAGAAGTCGAAGTCAGTGGAGCCAAAAATGCTTGCCTTCCTTTATTTGCCGCGTGTCTTCTGACTGATCAGGAATGTGTTCTCGAAAATGTTCCTGATTTGGCCGACGTCCGCTTCATGGCTGAACTTCTTCGCCATTTGGGCGCGAAAGTCGAAAAACTTGATGCCCACACATGGAGAATTGAGGCCAAACACATTGAAACCCGCGCCCCTTACGACTTGGTCCGCAAGATGCGGGCCTCGGTTTGCCTCATGGGACCGTTGCTGGGCCGCTGTCGGCAGGCGGAAATCTCCCTGCCCGGAGGGTGTGTCATCGGTCCCCGTCCCATCGACCTTCATCTCAAGGGGTTCTCCCGGATGGGTTGCGAAATCACCACCGAGAAGGGGTATGTCCATCTTAATGGCAAGGCCATGCGGGGCAGTCAGGTCTTTCTAGGAGGCCGTCATGGCAGCACCGTCCTGGGAACCGCCAATATCCTCATGGCGGCGGTCCTCACTCCCGGAGTAACCCGAATCGAAAGTTCGGCCTGTGAACCGGAGGTGGTTGATTTATGCCATTTCCTGCAGGCGATGGGAGCGGACATCGAGGGCGTGGGCAGCCACGAATTGGTCGTCACCGGAGTACAAAAACTCAAGGGAGCCCGGCACGCGGTGATCCCGGACCGTATTGAGGCGGGCACGTTATTGATTGCCGCTGCGATGACCAAGGGGAACCTTTTGGTGAAAGGATTGCGTCCGGGACATTTGACTGCCCTTTTGGATAAATTGGAGGAAGTGGGGGTATCCTTTTCCCAGGAATCTCCCTCGGCCATCCGGGTTCAAGGCGGGGACACATACCAGCCGGTCGATATCGTCACCCTTCCCCATCCTGGCTTTCCGACCGATTTGCAGGCCCAGATGTGTGCCCTCATGGCGATCACCCCTGGACTGAGTATTGTTACGGAAAAAATTTACCCCAACCGGTTTATGCATGTCCCGGAACTCCAGCGCATGGGAGCGGATATCGCCATTGAAGGGCATTCCGCAATCATCAAAGGCACCCCCAACCTATCCGGAGCCCCGGTTATGGCCTCGGACTTGCGGGCCAGTGCGGCTTTGGTGCTCGCTGGCTTGGCCGCCCGCGGAGAGACCTGGGTTCAGCGGATCTATCACCTCGACCGGGGTTACGAAAAGTTGGAGCAAAAACTCAGCCAAGTCGGAGCGCAAATCGAACGCTTGGATGAGTCCGCTCTGCCCGCTGAGTTCAGCGAGGACTAAATTCGCCTTTGCTGATGTTTGAATCCGTACTACTCCAAGTTTGCTACCTGGGCGCGGCGGGTTTTTTGCTCTGGCTCTGGCTGAAGGACCTACGGGCCAATCAGGCAGGAGTCCCTCAGCACGGCGCCCTTCCCGGGGCCTGGCCGGCATCCTTGAAAATTTGCCTGATCGGGGTAATCGGGGCCATGATTCTCTTGGCATTCGAGGTTCTCGGTGAATACCAACTGGACTTGGTGGACCAGCAAAGCGAAATCACCTTGTTGTTTGGGTTGGTTTCGCTGGGCGCTGCGGTGATTGAGGAGATTATCTTTCGTGGATACCTGGTGGTCAGCAAACGCGGGAAAGCTTTTCTGGTAGGCAGTATCCTCTTTTTCTCGGCCTGTTTTGCGGTGATCCATGGCCATTTCTGGGACTGGGAAGAAGAGTTCACCTGGACCTTTGACCAAAAGGCTTGGTTTACCACGATCTTTCTTTTTCTGAATTCCGTCTGGTTTTATGTCCTGCGTTTTCTCCCGGCCAATACCCGGAATTCGCTCTTGCCCTGTTTCATCGCCCATGCGGCCAGCAATCTGGGAGTCTTTCTGGTTAAAGCCGCGCAAGGTTATGTCATTTGGCCGTGAGTATGAAAAGTCAATTTTTTCAGCGACAAAAGCCTTTCCGAGTGGTCCAATAAAAGCGTGAAAGCACTTCGCCTCAGCCTTATCAGTCTTGGCGTTCTGGGTCTCCTGATCCTGGGACTCTGCAGCCTTGTTCTTTTGCCTCCGGTGCAAAAAGCGCTTTTCGTGCGCTACCTCGAAGCCGATGGAATTATGAAGGCGGAGGTCGATGGCTTTCGCGTCGGGTGGCGAACCATTACCGTCGATAATCTGCGTCTGGAACGAAGAAACGACCGCTACGGCACCGATAAGGCCACTTTTTCGATTTCCCTGTTCAACTTACTGCGCGGCAAGGGGCTCTTTCTCGAGGAAGCCCACTTAGGCAATGTGTACTTTATTTATCATGAACGGGACCCAGATGAAAAAGACCGCCCGAAAAGGGAGCGTCCTTTTCAGGGCATCGTGGAAGAACTCCGGGAGGTGCAAAGGATGGAAACCCCCGACGACGAACCCTCCTTTCTCCTTAGCGCAGGTCATATCACGGGAAATCTGGAGTGGGCTTACCATCCCCTGGAAGGTCCCTCGCAAGAGGGAAAAGCCACCCTTTCGCTGAAAAATTACCACCCGGGGGAGACGGCGGAGCTGCACTTTGACGGATGGTATCAGTCCGAACTCCTGCCTTTTGCCTCAGGCAAAACACCCTTTTCCGGCATCTTTTCGGCAAAACTTTCTACGCAGGGGATCTGGGATCAGGCCAACCTTGATGGTGAGATCCAGATTCGGCCCCGGACCGTAACGGAAGCCCCCCTCCCCATTGAAGTAAAGGCCTCCTGGGGACCGAACCAAGAAGGTGAAGTCACCCATATAACCCTGCAAGCGGCCCACGAAAACCAGTCCGCCCTTTCCCTTGAACACCAACTGCAATGGCATGCCCAAAATCTCGAATGGCAGGGAATGGGTCGTTTTCTCATCGAACCCGCCTTGCTGGACTACCTGCAAACGCCGGTCCCCGTTGAGAAAAGAATCGGTGAACTTACCCTTGCCTGGAGCAGCGACGAAGCCTGGAAAGTCCTAACGGCTCAACTGAAGACGGAAATCAAAAGCGATTCGCTCATGGCCCTCTCCGGGATTTCCGCTGACTGGCCAGCCTTCCTATCCACTGCGGAGATTGACCTCGCTCTGGATTTCGAACGAAAGGAATGGCAACTGAACACCGCGAAACTGGATTTGACCGAATCGGTCTCGGACAAAAAACTCGTTTCGCTGGTCACTCCCTATCCCCTGCGCGGGACTTTGGACGATCCCTGGTCCAGCGTGGAATTTCAGGAAGCCGGCTCCGGCCCATTTGCCCGATTGTCCATCAAGGACCTTCCGCTGGAGCCCTTGGCCCGAATGCTCCCCCCCTTACCGGCAACCCTCACCCAAGGCTTTCTTGCCTCGGAGGCGCAATGGGACGGCGAAGGCTGGTTGGTGGAGAACCTGACCCTCGCCGAGCTAGCCTTACATGCGGCCCCCGTTCAAAACCAAACCAAACGGACGGCTGAGGAGATATCGCCCCGGTCCACGGAGACCGAGGCCCCTTCCACGGAAAGCCCCTTTCAGGGTATCCTTGCGGAAATCACCTGGCCGGATTGGCTCCGGGTAAACCATTGGGAAGCGACCGGAAGGTACCTGCACGGAGCCCCGGAGGAAGAGCCGCTGGCGGTCGATTTCTCCCTGGGCGGAGACAAACTCGCGCGGGGAAATACTTCCCCCTTTCTGGTGACTTTGGTGATACAGGAAAAGCCGCTGAACCTTTGGAAGGTTCGAGTGGATGGACATTCCGAAATCCTGGCCAACGGTTCTTGGCGGCACGTAGGGGCCGAGGCCCAGATCTCGCCCCCCGAAAACTCCTTACCCGACAGCCTGGTGAAGGCTTCTCTAACCCGCACGAGTTCCGGCGAGCGCTATCGTCTGTCCTGGGCGGGACTAAACCCGCCTTTTGCCGAGGACCGTCTGGAACTCAGTGGCCTTTGGGAAAGCGACGATGCCGCCGTAGTGACATTTAACCTACAAGGAAACCTCGGTCTTCCGCCCGAGCTAGTGCCGTGGCCCTGGTTCCCGGAAGGAGGCACTCTTTCTCCCTCCGGGAAGATCCAATGGAACCTGTCCTCCGGTGAAAGCCAGGGCGATCTTGGGGCGACCCTGAGCTTCCGCGATGCGCAGGCTTTTTCGGCAGGCGGGAATGCGGAGACAGATCCTAAGCTTTCTTTGGCCGCCCCTTTCCACTGGGACGGCACAACCCTTCGCTTCCCTGAGCCCTCCCTGATCCTTGGAGGGAAAAAGCCGATACTGGCCCTGTCCTCGACCCGAACCCTGGCCTGGTCCGACGAACAAGGATGGTCAGGCGGCCAAGACCGCCAGGAGGAAGCTCTGGCCACTTTGCAAGCCTCCGGTATATCGCTAGACTTGGTGAACCCCTTCCTGGAAGAATCCCCCTGGCGTTTGACCAACGGGGTTCTCGATGGAGAAGCTCACCTTTTCCATTCGGAAGAAGGATGGGCCATACAACTCCCCAGCGACATCATTATTGCCGATACCGTTTTGACCAAAGAAGATGCCCCTTTCCTCACCTTTGACCGCACCCTGATCAAATGGGATGAACTCCTTTTTTCTGAAAAGCACCTCCGTCTTGAGGGTTTGCGCATGGAAGGCCGCCATGATGAGAAAAGCCAGGTACTCGTAACCTTTGAGGGAACGTCGACCAACCCCCGGAAAGGCCAGGGGTCGTTCCTTGCCGAGGGCGTTCTCAACCTGCCCGAACTTCTCCGCCAACCCGGGCTGGAATCCTACCGCAATACCCGGGCCGGGACCGTGGAATGGCGCGCGAGGGTACACCATGAGGAGGAGCTTTCGGGCGAAGCCCGCATTGAATTGAAAGACCCGCAACTTCAAAGTTCCCACCGGCGGTTGCCGAACTTGCTCGCCGAAATCACTTTGGAACCATCCTTGGACAAAGAAGACTTCCTGGTGGCCCAAATCCCCATTACCCTGGGCTCGGGGGAACCAGCAGAAACGGTGACAACCACCCTGGAAGTATCCAGACACCAGCCTTTAAGAGATTTCATTGCCCAAACCAAAGCGGACACGATCACCGTGCCGCGTTGGCTCGAATTGCAGGAACTCTTCGAAGCCCCTCCCGAAAGCGTCCTCACCGGCCCCTCCGGACGCCCCTTGGAAGGCACCCGACCGGCACCCTCCGGGAAGGATTCCCACGAAACCACCGAAGGCTCATCGAGGACCCCAACCGACCAACCCTTTTGGGGAGAGCTTCGCGGCCAATGGACTCTGGCCATTGAAAAACTGCGTTTGGAAGAGCCATGGCAGATCGATAAATTCCGCCATACCGCCCATTTGGATGACCAGGAAGTCAAACAAACGGCCCGTTTCCATATCGCCGAGGGACGCTGGGAAGGAAGCTCCATCCTCAATAGGGAACAGCCCGGGGAAAACCTCTATTCATGGCAAAGCTCTCTTCGCTTTTCCGATTTTCAGCCAGCACCATTCTTGAATCCCGGCAATCCTTCCCAAGCAGTCCTGACCGGAACGTTTTCCGGAGAGGCGAAGCTTGGCTCAAAAGGGAAACCCCTCGACAAAGTTTTTTCCGATTGGGAGGGGACGTTGGCCCTTAGCGGAAAGTCCGGTCGAATCCGCGCCCTCTCCGCCGATGAGCGTACGGGCCGCTATGCCGGTTTGGCAGGCGATATTGCCGGACTCCTGGGGGATATCGGACGACGGCCTGAACTCAGTGCCATCTCCGAACTGACCCGGTTTTTCTCCGATTTCCCCTACGCTCAGTTGGAAATGCGCATCGAACGCGACCAATCCCTCGACACCTCCCTACCGGTTTTCCGCCTGCAATCTCCTGATTTCCTACTTGCCGGAGCCGGGATAATGCCGCATCGCGAGGATCTGGATTACCTGGACCAACCCTTCCGTGGGGATTTGCAACTGGGAGCCCGCAGGGACCTGGCGAAATGGATGCAAACCCTCCGGCTCATCGAGGCTGAGCCACGGGAAAGTGGATACCGTTTCATGACCCGCACGATCCCTCTTCGCGGCACCCCACGCAACCCCGATCTGCAAGCCCTGACCGATTTTGTTATTCAAACCGGACTGGAAGCCACGGGGCTTCGTCGCCGCAGCACGGAAGACGACCGTCAGTCATCCCCCAGCCGACAGGATGACTTGCGCAACCTTTTTGAAGGAATCTTTCGCTAGGCCGGGCTGGAATATAAAACCGTAAACCTAAATCAGCAGTTGGGCTACACCTTTTTCCTGAAAATATTGTCAGACACAACGACCACCCTGTAGGAGGGGGTTTACCCCCCGACCCCGACGAATCAAGGAACCCTCCATTACACCAACCCCCGACAAACGCCACAATCGGGGCGTAAAGCCCCTCCGACCGGGCCCCAGCGCCGCCCAGGCGCCGCCCCAGTCGGA
>JAFIGF010000246.1 GCA_020831535.1 Opitutales bacterium
TGCATCCCTGCAGGGCCCTATCCTCTCCTTCTGTACATCCCATTCAACTCATCCAAAGACCTTTGGCAAGGCCAACTTCTTGCCTATAACCCAAAACCAAAATACGAAACTAAACTGTCAACTTTTCTTCAGGACTCGACAACAACTTCTTAATTCTTAATTCTTACTTCTTAAATTCCCATGAAATTCCCATGAAGTTCATCCATCTTCCCACCTACCGCTCGGCCTGGCATCGATTTGCCCGCCTCTGGCGTCCGATGGCCGGATGGACTCTGCTGATTTGGGTGTTGGCGACCATTCTCCTGGGACCGCTTCTTACCGGAGGCTTGTCCCGGGTGGTTCTTCGGGGTGATCGCCTCCTGATTGGAAACGAAGAACTGCTGTCCTGGCTTTTGCACCCCGAGGGATTGGTCTACCTGACCCTGACCGGGACCATCCTTCTACTGGGCGGAGTCATCCGCTATGCCGGATTGTTTCGCCTTATTACCGATGACCTACAAGGCCGCCCCGCCTCCGTCCGACAAACTCTGTTTGCCTTGCTTCCAGAAACCCCGGCCCTTTTCCGTTTATGCCTGGTCACCATCGTTGCCGCCCTCCTCCTCTTCGCCCCCCTCGCCGCCGGCCTCGGCGGAATCTATTGGTATTGGCTGAGTGAGCATGACATCAATTACTACCTTGAGGTCCGACCGCCCGAGTGGTATCGGGCCCTGTGGGCAGTGGCCTTCCTGGCCGTCCCCTGGCTCCTTGGGGTGGGGTATTTGGTCTTACGGTCCCTCCCCACCTTGCCCGCTTTTCTGGATGGCCATCGCCCCGTCAAAGTCGCCCTGCAGCGAGGTTGGCAGCGTACCCGCAAAAGCTCCCTCCGGCTTCTGCGCCTCCTGCTTCTCTGCTTTGCCACCTGGTGGATCGTACGCGTCATCGCCCAAACCGTTCTCCTCTTCACCGCTTCCACCGGTATCGAAATGTTGGCGGGCTGGGTCTCCTCCATCATTCCCATCCTCATCGCCACCGCCGTTTACACCTTCAGCGCCATTCTCCTGGATGCAATCCTCTCCTTTTTCGGTTTCTCCTTTACCGCCATCATCCTGACGAAATTTTACTACGAGGACACCGATCTCCCCATCACCACCCCACAAACCAGCATTGCCTTCGGCTCCCTTCCCCAGGAAGCCCTGGCACTCCTGCGCTACTGGCTGCGTCCCGTGCGATCAATCCCCCTCATTGGAGTCCTGTTTCTTCTCAGCGGATCGATCAGTGGCTGGTTTTTGTATCAGGGAGCGAGGGACCCCCACTTCACCGTAACGGCCCACCGGGCCGGGGCCTTTCTCGCCCCGGAAAACACTTTGGCCGCCCTGGAAGCGGCCATTGAAGCCGAAGCAGATTACGCCGAGATCGATGTGCAGCGAACCCGCGATGGCGTTATTGTGGTGATCCATGATGCCGACCTCATGCGCGTCGCCGGAGACCCCCGGAGAGTCGCCCAGGCCGATTATGCCGACCTCGCTCAACTGCGCCAGGGAGGCGACACCGGGTTTCCCGATGAAATGGTAAAATTGGCCACCCTCGAGGAATTTCTCGAACATTCCCGCGGACGGATACGACTCAACATCGAACTCAAATACTATGGCTGGGACCCCTTGCTTGTACCCGAAGTCATCCGCCTCATCCGCCGAATGGAAATGGAGGAGGAAGTCGTCCTCATGTCCCTCGACCTGCGGGCCGTCCGTGAAATGAAACAACGCGCCCCGGAGATCCCCATTGGCTATGTCGCCTCCATCGCCGTAGGCGATTTACGGCAACTCCCGGTCGATTTCCTCGCCGTTCCACGCCAAATCGGCACTCCTCGCTTTATTCGCAGCGCCCACAACCGGGGGATGGAAGTTCACCTCTGGACCCTCAACCGGGCTGACACCATTCTCAATGCCGTGCAAAAAGGAGCCGACGGTGTCATCACCGACGATCCCATCCTCGCGGTGCAAATCAGAAATGAACTGACCAACCTGACCGCCCTGGAAAGAATTTTACTCCTCTTCCAGGATCTCATTTTTGAATTTGATCCGCCCGAACTCGAAGAAGAAGCCTATCAGGGATATCCCTACCCTGAACCCAGTACCGGGGAAACGAACCCATGAGATATTTGAAGCAGGAAGAGTACGACAAAATGATCGCGCGAAGCCACAAATCTTAGCCTTTTATGAGCAATCAACCCAACGAAAACCCGCCCCGGAAGGGATTGCTTTCCTGGTTCGGACAAACCGAAATCCCCCTGACCGTCTATGCCTCGATCTTCACGACGATGGCTTTGATCTGGGTCTTCCAGGATCACCTGCCGGAGTTGCTGGCCGGTTTGTTCACCGAGCTTCTGGGCGCCGCTTTTACCCTCTTCATTATCGACACCTTACTCGTTCGCTCCAAGACCAAACGATGGAAACTGGTGCAAGAAAATATCGATTACCTGATTGCCCGTAACGTGTACCGCTTGCGGGATGGCCTCTCCGCACGCGCCTTCGGGTTTTCCCCCAAATGGGAGAGCGGGATGGCCGAAGGTGAGAAATCCAACCACACCAGGCAACAACGGGCCGAGCTTTTGCTTCATCTTGAGGACCAGCAACCCGAGGAATTGATAAAACATTTTTCCGAAAAAACCCTGTTCAGCGATAACACCTATACCTACCTGAACGAAAAAGCCTCCGACCTATGGGATATTCTCAATATGAAATATGCCGAATACCTCCCCCCTGAGCTGGTTTCCTCCCTTATCCAACTTCACACCCACATCAAGGACGCCTGCTCTCATTTGCGCCAATACGCCAAGGCCGAACGCTTTCCGGCAGAAGCCAGCTACTACCAACAGATTGGCCGCAAGGGAATGAGCCTTTCCATTCGCGAAATCCTCAAAATCGTCAACTACCTCAAAAAAGAAGGCTACTCCGAACCTGCCACCCCCGACACCTCCTCTCGCAGCGAAGCGAAGATCACGCCCTAGCCTAGGCGAAGGCGGACGCTCGAAAAGTCCGCCGAATCATTCGTGCA
>JAFIGF010000248.1 GCA_020831535.1 Opitutales bacterium
AACACGAATTGATGTGGAAAGGAAAAACAGCCGGGGCTCTCACGAAGGCACAAAGGCACGAAGAGAGAAGGGGGAAGAATTAAACAGCCGAGGATTAGATGAGCGTTGGAGTGATGGACTTCGGAACGCAGGCTAAAGCCAACGCTACTGAAAACAGCCTAATCGGGACGTAAAGTCCCTCCGACAAACAGCCAATCGGGGCGTAAAGCCCCTCTGACCATATCTGTTGAGCCACAGCGAAATTCCGCCAAGCGGGAACTTCCGACCTCTGTTTTTTACTGAGGTAGCACGGCCATCTTGGCGGTGTTTGGGGGTACCGGGACACAGGCTGGAAGCTTGTGCTACTTCTTTGGCTCGTTGGGATTCGGGAGTTCGCTGGATAAGCGGCCAGGGATTGGCGCCGTTACAAGGGCGATGGCTGTTTTTCTCTGCGTCCCGGCGCGAGAAATCGGCTGTTTCTTCCTTCGGTCCTGCATCTTACTTTCCCTTTCGGGGTTCCCAAAATTGGCTGCCCGGCAAGGATTCGAACCTTGACTGGATGGACCAAAACCATCTGTGCTACCATTACACCACCAGGCAACTTTGGGAAAAGAATGATAATGGAATATAAACCCTTTTCGGGTCAAGTGATTTTCTTAAGAAAATGGAAATTTTGGTCTCTGCCTATTCGGTTCCAAAAAGTCGGTCACCGGCGTCCCCGAGACCGGGGAAAATGTAACCGCGGGAATCCAGTCGTTGGTCAAGTGCGCCCAGGATAACGCGGACCTGGGGTTTTAGGGAGTTGAGTTTTTCCAATCCCTCGGGAGAGGCCAATAACCCGATAAAAGTGATGTCCTTGACTCCGGCTTTTTCGAGGACTTCGACGGCGGCAATGGCGGAGCCTCCGGTGGCCAGCATGGGGTCCACCAAGGCCACTTGGGTGGAGGCGATGCGGGACGGTAGTTTGCAGTAGTAGGATTCCGGCTGGAGGGTTTCCTCGTTTCGGGCCAGGCCGATGTACCCGACGCTGGAAAAGGGCAGGAGATCGAGAAAACCCTCCATCATGCCCAGGCCGGCGCGAAGAATGGAGACCAGGGAAATCTCTTTGCACAGAATCTGTCCGTCGGCCTCCGCCAGGGGCGTCTGGACTTTGACTTCCTGGGTGGGTACTTCGCGAAAGGCCTCGTAGAGGAGCAGGGTGGTCAAATTCCGGACCAAACTGCGGAACTCGTGAGGTCGGGTATTGCGGTCCCGTAATTTGGTGAAGTTGGCATGAACCAAGGGGTGGTCAACGATCTTTGGTGTTGGCATGGAAGAAAGATAGTGGAAAAGCTGAAACTCTGAAACGCTAAAATGGAGTAACTCAAATTTGGCGGCTGAGGGAGGGAAAAGAGTGAAATCGGAAAAGTGAAGAGTGAAATTTGGAAACCGCTGGAGGGAAATAAAGTAGCTGCGGTCTTTAGCCGCAGTTCGGTGAGGGAGAAATCGATGAAAACAGCCGGGGAACCACTAATGGACACGAATGAACACGAATTGATGTGGAAAGGAAAAACAGCCGGGGCTCTCACGAAGGCACAAAGGCACGAAGAGAGAAGGGCGAAGAATTAAACAGCCGAGGATTTGATGAGCGTTGGAGTGATGGACTTCGGAACTCAGGCTAAAGCCAGCGCTACTGAAAACAGCTAATCGGGGCGTAAAGCCCCTCCTACAAACAGCCCAATCGGGGCGTAAAGCCCCTCCGACTTCCGACCTCTGTTTTTTACTGAGGTAGCACGGCCATCTTGGCGGTGTTTGGGGGTGCCGGGACAAATGGAAGCTTGTGCTACTTCTTTGGCTCGTTGGGATTCGGGAGTTCGGCTGGGAAGCGGAAAGGGACTGGCGCCGCTACAAGGGCAATGGCTGGTTTTCTCTGCGTCTTTGCGTCTCTGCGCGAGAAATTGGCTGTTTTAGTTCAGTTCGATTTTTCCGTCGCAGCTTTAAACGGAAAGTTTTTTGTTGGAAGAAGGGGTAGAAGTTTTGGGGGCGAATCCTTCGGGGAGGTTTTGCAGGATTTTGCGGACAAGGGACTCTTTGTCGAGGCCGTTGCGGGCGCGCAAATATTCGACGCTGTCGCCGTGCTCGACAAACTGGTCGGGCCAGCCCAGGCGCAGCAGGCGGGTGGGATGGCCATGATCGAGAAGGGATTCGCCCACGGCACTGCCAAAGCCGCCGGCGAGGACGTTGTCTTCGAGGGTGACGAGGAAGCGGGATTTTCCGGCTTGGGTGGAAAGAAGTTTTTCGTCCAGAGGCTTAACCGAACGGGCATTCACGACGCCGACGGAGAGGTTGTATTCTTTTTTAAGGTGGTCGGCCAAATCCAATGCGGTGGGGATCATCGCTCCCAGAGTCCAAATGGAAAAATCTTTGCCACGAAGCAAAATCTCGCCTTGGCCATGGGGTAAAATCTCCGGGGTTTCTTTGATTTGCACGCCGAGACCGGCTCCGCGGGGATAGCGGATAAAGACCGGGCCGGTATGGTTCAGGCCGGTCCACATCATATCGACCAATTCGTCTTCATCCTTGGGGGCCAGCACGACCGCATTGGGGATGGAGCGCAGGTAGGAGAGGTCGAACAGGCCGTGGTGGGTGGCCCCGTCGTTGGGCGAGAGACCGGCGCGGTCGAGGCAAAAGACAACGTTTAGATTCTGCAGACAGATATCGTGAATGATCGGATCGAAGGCTCTTTGCAGGAAGGTGGAGTAGATGGCGCAAACCGGCTTCATGCCGCGGGCGGCCAATCCGCCCGCGAAGAGGACGGCGTGCTCCTCGGCGATTCCGACATCGTAGTATTGTTCGGGGAGGGTGTCGCGCAGGTAGGAGAGTCCGGTTCCACTGGGCATCGCAGCGGTGATGCCGACGACATTGGGGTCCTGCTGGGCGAAGTGAACCAGAGCTTTCCCCATAACATCCTGATAGTTTGGTGGTCCGGCTTTCCCGGATTTGCGGCTTTGACCGGTTGTGATCTCAAAGGGGCTGGTCCCGTGAAATTTCTCGGGAGAGCCGAGGGCGGCCTCATACCCTTTCCCTTTTTTGGTAATAACATGGAGAACCACCGGTTCGGTGGCTTCCTTACAAAAGTCCAGGTATTTTTCGAGTTCCTCGAAATCGTGACCGTCGATGGGGCCGAGGTAGCGGAGGCCGAATTTTTCAAAAATACTGGAGGGGGCAATGATGTTTTTGGCCGATTGTTTGGTGCGCGAGCCCATGCGTATGAGGGAGTCGCCTCCGGGGATTTTTTTTAGGAAGGACTCCATGTCCTGATGCATCCGGTTGTAAACCGGGTTGGTGATCAGCTCATTGAGGTATTTGGAAATGGCCCCAACATTTTTATCAATCGACCATTCGTTGTCGTTTAGAATGACCACGAGGCGTTTGGTGGCGGCGGTAACATTATTTAAGGCTTCCATGGTAATGCCGCAAGTAAAGGCCGCATCACCAACCAAGGCTACGACATGTTCTCCGGTATTTTTCTTATCCCGGGCTGCGGCCATCCCGACGGCGGCGGAAAGGGCGGTGCCCGCATGGCCGGCGCCCCAACTGTCGTGTACGCTTTCTTCCCGGTTCAGGAAACCGGAAAGACCTTCGCTCTGACGAATTTTGCTAAAGGCCTCACCCTGTCGGCCGGTAAGGAGCTTGTGTACGTAGCCTTGATGAGAGACATCGAAAACAAATTGATCCCGTGGGGTGGAAAAGGTTCGGTGGAGCATAATGGAAAGCTCCACCACGCCAAGGTTGGGGCCCAAGTGGCCTCCATTGACCGAGGTGGTTTCTATCAATGCTTTGCGAACTTCACGGGCCAGGGCAGGAAGCTTTTCAAAGGACAGGCCCTTGACGTCGTCAGGGGACTGGATTCCCGAAAGAAGATTGGTAGAGGATTCGGCCATAGTACTAGAAAAACTATTCGGTATCTTCGGGAAGGGCGAGTTCCTCCGGGTCTTGGTCGCGGTTTTCGCGGCGAATCTGCTCAATTTTCAACTCGGCCTCTTTGAGGAGCTTTTCACAAGCGCGGTAATAGCCCATGCCCTTTTGGTACTGTTCGACCAGATCATTTAAATTGGGATTGTCATCCTCGAGGTGCCGGATGATTTTCTCCAGATTCTGCAGATTGGCTTCGTAGTCATGCAGTTCGCTGTCTTTGGTATCGTCTTTTGAAGAATTCACCCCTTTAAAGTGTCGACTTTGCAAGGGATTTCAACCATAGTCTGTAACAATTTCATTCTTATGGCTGAATTTGAATATGGGGATGAACCAAAGGTGGTTCGGGAAACGGGCAATTGGAGGAGGTTTGTGATGCTCTGGCTGATCATTGGAGGCATTGGACTCTTCATAGGCTCGTTGGCCTTCCACCCTCTCTGGTTGCAAATTCGACGTATGACCGCAACGGAAGGGGCCCATGGTGGGGTCGAATACACCTTGCGTTGGGAAGGGGAGCGTCATCCGGTGGAGGTTTTCCGTCTTCAAAATCGCCTGTGGATTCATCCGGGATCGGTGGGAGAGAATGCTCCCACGGGGGTAGAGATTGCGATTCAGGGAAGCGAGGAGGTTTATCATAGCTCTCTTCCCTGGAACGAGGAACGGGAAGCCTTTGGTCCCTCCCGGTTTCAAGTAGCGCCCGTGCATGATGTCCCCTTGCGTATCAAAATCTGGCGGGAAGAGGAATTGCTCTGGGAAGGGGTTCGGTGGTCGTTCCGGACGAGGAAGTAGGAGGGCCGGAGGTCGGAAGTCAGTACCGCCACCAGCGGAGCGGGAATATGCGATTAAGAGACTCACGGGGTCAGAGTGATCCGCGCAGCCGCTAAAGTGCCCGCGCGGTGTGGTGGGGCGTGCTTTACGTGCCTGGCTTGAAGCACTCCGCGCAGGGACACGAGGTCCCCGCTTGTGCCAACAGCGAACGGGGGCCTTGTGCGTGCCTCAAGGTTTACCGGGGAACTGTTTCACTGGCTTGCCAAACTTCCTGTAGGTATTCTTCCGTGCGGGAGATCATTTTCTCCAGCGAGTAACCGGAAAGGATTCTTTCCCTTCCATGGGGGCAATTGTCTGAGTTGTGTTGTTGGAGGGAACACTTGATGGCCTCCGCCAGCGCTATGGGGTCGGACGGAGGGACTAGCTTTCCAGCTCCCTCGACGAGAGTTCGGTGGTCTCCGGTACGGGTGGCAATCACTGGGATGTCGCAGGCCATGGCCTCAGCGAGGGAATTGCTGAGACCCTCGCCACGGGAGGAGGTCGAGCAAAAAAGGTCGGCCATCTGGTGCAGTTTTTGCGGTTCCGGGGTAGGGGGTATCCAGAGAACAGCGTTTTGCAGGTCGAGGGCGTGGGATATTTTTTGAAGCGTTTTTTTATATGGTGCGGAGCCTTCGCCAGCGCATACCAAACGAATCTGCGGATACGATTTCCGGGCCATCGCCACGGCTCGAAGAAGGGTGGGATGGTCTTTCATGGGAGTGAGGCGGGCAATGGCGGCAATGACGAAGTCTGTTTCGGCAATCTTCAATTCCTTGCGCAGGGCCTGGCGTTGTCGAAGGTCCGGTTGGAACCGTTCAGTGTCGATCCCGTTGGGAACAATCTTGGAGGGGGCGGACCAGAGCCCTCGGTCTTTGGCAAAGGTTTGTCCGGCGCGGGAATTGCAAATGACCATGTCTGGTCTTTGGCGGAGGGGGTTGGAGAGGAAATAGAGAAAGTGTTTTTGCCAGCTTCCCTCCACCACGCTATTGCGAATTCCCCAAACGAGTTTGGTCGGTGAGCTTGGTGGATTGGCCCATGCGGCCATGAAGTTCCCGGTGACCAGAGCCGAGTACAGGATCTCGAATTTCTCTTTGTGAAGAAAGCGCCGGAGGCGGCGGATTCCTCCGAGAAGAGTGGGGAGGGTAACTTGGGTGTTGGTGGAGGAGGGGTAGAGGGCATGGCGCGAAACGCCCTCCGAATTTTCCAGCGCGTCCCAATGCAATCCCCCGGGAAGAACGCTGAGGACAACCACCTCGTGGCCTCGTCCAGCGAGGCCTTTGGCAAGGAGGGAGAATTGTCTCTCCGCTCCCCCGTTACCCCAGCGGGACAGAAAGAGAGCGAGTTTCATAAAAGTTCTGATTTGCGGAGGTGAGGGTGGGCCAAAGCGGAAAGGACCGTTTGAGGGCCGGAAATACAGCAGTAAAAGAAACAGGAAATAAGGGGATAATGCATGGCAGATCTTTTTGGGGAAAGCCTAGGGAAGAAAGGCGAAACCGGAAAGGGTAAAAGCGGATTCCTGTGAGTTGGCTGACGGGTGATGATTTCCGTTGCCGGGAAGCCGATTTTTTTAAACACTGAGCTTCATGTCTAAGGGTTTTCAATGTGTAACCGGGGCCGAGGATTTTTTGGTAAACCGAAAGGGAAAGGAACTTTGGGCACGTATGACGGAGGGCGTGGAGGATGATTTCGCCAAGGAGGTGGTGGAGGGGGATGCACTCAAAGTTGAGGAAGTTGCGGAGCGAATAACGCTTTTTCAACAGGCGGTTGAAACGATGCCTATGTTCGGGGGGCGAAAGTTGGTCTGGTTCAAGGGGATCACGTTTTTAGCCGACAATAAGCTCGGACAATCGGACAGCACCCTGGAGGCGTTGGATCGGCTAAAAATGGTTTTGGAAAACCTGAACCCTGAATCGGTCGGGGTTTTGCTCACTGCCAGTCCGGTTGACCGGCGCCGGACCTTTTACAAGTTTCTGCTGAAATCAGGTGAGACCGAATTCCTGGCGGAACCCAGTGGTAAGGGGGGTGCCGAGGTGATGGCGCGTTTGGTTGAGGAGAGGTGTCAGGAGGAAGGGGTGCGGATTCAACCGCAAGCCCTGGATGCTCTCGTGGCTCGGGTTGGGGGGTCCACCCGTTTGGTTTACGAGGAGATTAGCAAGTTGGCGACCTATCTCAGTGGGGAAGCGGAACCGGTGATAACCCCGGACTTGGTGATGGAGTTGGTTCCGGTTTTCGGGGAAGGGGACTTCTTTGAGGCGACCGAAGCGCTTTATTCGAAAAGTCCGGACTGGGTTCTCGCGGCCATTGACAAACATTTCTTTGTGCACAGTTCCATCCGTCCCTTGCTGAGTTCCTGGCAAAACCGGAACCGGTTGTTGATTCAACTGCGGGTTTTACTGGATAGTGGGGACTTGCGCTTTTCCAGGGGACGCTTGGACAAGGCTGCTCTGGAGCAGGCGGCCACCCGCTATGGTTCCTGTTTTTGCGGGAAGACGGAGAAAAACAGCTTCAAAATCTTCGGTCAGCACCCTTTTTATCTGGGACGTTTGGCGGATACCGCACAGAAGTTCACGTTGAAAACCCTTTTGCGTTGGCAGACCGAGTTCTTCCGGGCTTTCGAGGAGACCATTCAGCAATCGGGGAAGGATGCGGAGGTGGCCCGCAATTTGGTGCTCCGTTGTCTGGCGGAAACTTGAAGAGACTGCCGTTTACGAGCCGCTGTTTGCGACGAGGAGCAATCTCCCTAAATTGGAGAATTCAGCAAGTTTGCTTTATCTTTTCTCCAATATCCTCAATGAATTTTCTGAAATAAAGGGGCTTGGTGAAAAATCCGTCGGCGCCGGCGTCCATTGCCTGTTTTTCCATCTCGGCCCCGACAAAGGCGGAAAGGACAAAAATCGGGCAGTTGTACGGCGTTGGGGTCGAGTATTCGCCCGCTCGAAACTTTTCCAGAAAATCCAATCCGTTTTCCCGGCCCAGATGAATGTCCAGCAGAATGATATCAAAGACTTCGTCTTTGAGGAGATTTTCAAAATCCCCTTCGGTTTCGGCAATCCCGACCCTTTCTGCGCCAGCTAAAGTGAGGTGGTTTCGCAAGACGTTTGCATTTTGGGGATCGTCTTCGATTACGAGGATTTTTCGATTTAGCAAAAACTCCTGTTTTTCGGTGGATGAATGGCTGTTGGGCTCGAGGATTTCCTCGATGGTTTGGGCTTCGTTTTCTTCGTGACGGATTTGGCAGGGAATGATGACTTTGAAGGTTGTGCCTTTATTTTCCTCACTCTCCAACTCAAGAGTCCCTCTCATCAAATTGACCAATTTGCGACAAATGGCGAGCCCGAGTCCAGAACCTTGGTATTTTCGGCGCATGCTGTTGTCAACTTGCTCAAAAGGTTCGAAGATGAGCTTTTGTTTTTCCTTGGGAATGCCACTGCCAGTATCGCTTACGGTCAAGTAAAACACGGCTTTTTGCTCCGGTTCCTGAATATCTTTGAAGCCTGCTTCGATATGGATATGCCCTTTTTCGGTGAACTTGATGGCGTTGCTGATGAGATTTTCGACGACCTGATGCCAGCGGACGGGGTCACTGATCATGGCGATCCAGCGGTCGCTGGTAAAATTCTCTTTCAGGGAAACCCCGTCGGAGACTTTTTCACGGTATTCCAGAAGGACGTTTTCCAATTCCTCGGAGGGAAAAAAGGCCTTATAATCCAATGAAGTCCGGCCACTGGAAATGCGGGTAAAATCCAAAATATTATCGATCAAGGAAAGAAGCCTTTCAGAGTTTGAATGAATGCGGCGGCAGTAGAGTTTGATCTCCTCGGTATCCGTGAGGTCCTGGTCGGCACCCTCCAGTAGGCCAGCGTAGCCGACAATCGCATTCAGCGGGGTTCGAATTTCATGGCTCATCACTGCCAGGAAATCACTCTTGGCCTGCCCGAGTTCCTGAGCTTCCTTGGTGGCTTTTTCCAAAAGCTGGTTCTTGTGAGAAAGCTCGGAAAGTTGGTGGTCCAAATTGGTGAAGGCGTGGGACAATTGTTTATCAAGACGATCAAACGATTGGTACAAATAGCCGATTTCATCGTTCCGGCGGGTTTCTCTTTCCGGCAATTGCAGAGTGAATCCCGGCAGATAGGAGATCATCTTTTCGGAGAGGGAACGCAGTGGCTTCACATGGTGGTAGGTGAAAAAGCCGATCATCGCCAGCAAGAAGACAAAAGCGCTGCCAATTGTCGTTGCCAGAGTTTTTTCCATGATCCGAAGCGAGGCAAACACTTCATCGGTGGGCAGGATCGTCAGCAGAGTGAATTGCAGACCTGTTTGCTCCTGTGGGATGATGCGTCGATAGACGATCAGATTTTCCACTTCGTCCTGCTGGTCCACAAAGGCCCCTCCGGTTCTTCGGACAATGTCCTGGCCGTGCATCCGCAGAAACGCCCCTAGATCAAACGAGGGTCTCCCGGTTGCGGCTGAGACTAGGCGCGTAAGCAATATTTCCCCATCTTCATCAAGGATTACGTAGTCATAGTCACGGGCATCTAAAAAAAGAAAATCGAGGATTTGTGAGAGATTCAAATCGAGGGCAACAATTCCCAAAAGTAAATTATTTTCATCGAGAATAGGGACGAGATAGCGACTTTGGGTTAGGGTTTGGTCCTCTATGGGAATACGAATGCGGTCAATGAATACGGGGATTCGCGCCATTGCGTGAAAGGGGTCCAGCCCATGGGCGAAACTGATTTCCCAATAATCGTGGGCCGACTCGGGTGACAATTCAATCCGTTTCCCATGGTGAAGTTTGAGACGATAATCATTTCCGATAATCGCTGCGGCGGAGAATCGATGGTTTGCGCGGAGGAAGGATTCCAACTTTTTTTTTGCGCGGTTTTCCAGAAGAGGATTTTGCGGAGCATTCAGAAATTGGCGGAGTTCGGAGCTGTAGGCGAGAGTCTGCGCCAGCAAGCTGCCTTCGGTTATCGCGTTGTCCAGCGTTATGGCCTCAGAGCGGACGATTTCGGATTGGCGTGCGGTGGTTTGGGAAAGAATTTCCTGTTTGAAAAAATTGATGGTATGTTTGCCCAGGAAAAATCCCGTCCCTCCGATGGTTAAAGTGTAAACAAGCAGAAGCCGAAAGCCCAATTTTCCAATGCCTATTTTCATGGGTCGGAAGGTTTCCTTTGTTCCATAAGGGTCTCAATCTTTTTTTGGCCTCGTTGCAAAGCGGCCTCAATAGAAATGTCGCCCCGCAACATATCGTGAAAAACGATTCCCAGAATATCAGCGACTTCCGACCATTCGGGAATCATTGGCCGGGCTGCCGGGGAGATGTTTCCTTCGGATAGCAAATTATAAACGATCTCATATCCCGGATTATTCTCCAGTTTTTGTGCGACAACCTTGCCTTTTCTTCGGTGATGTCCTTCGAACCCGTCCTCAAAGAGGATTTGGTCGGCACCATCGGAGACCAGGTAAATCAGGGTTTTGATGGCTCTTTCCCTTTCCCGGGGAGACAGATTAGCCGGGATGCCGAGGCTCCATTGTCCCATGGGTACCGCCGGTTCCACTCCCGGCGAAGGAGGGGGTAGAAGGTAGCCAACCTTTCCCTGGACCATCGAGAGGGGGTCTCTTTCAGCGGATCGGTTGCGGGCCATCCAACCGTACGTGAAGGCGGATTGTCCGCGGGTAAAACGCTCAATGCGCTGATCCCAGGCCATTGAAAGGATATCCGGCGGGGAGCTTTCGAGGAGTTTTAGCAAGAATTCGCACAGCTTTTTACCGGCTTTGGTGTCCACGGAAGCATAGCCCTGGGCATCGATAACGGGGTCACCGAAAGCGGCATAAAGGTGGGTAATCGTTTGTCCCAGGGCTTGTCCCCGCAGAGCATTCCAGCCAATTCCATATAATTGATTCTCCGGATCATGTAAGGTGGCGGCTTGGTGCAGCAGTTCCTCGGTGTTCTGCGGAGGGGAAAATCCATGTTCTTCGAGCAAATCCTTGCGGTACCAAAGGAGTTCGGGATGCGGTTGGATCGGCAGGCCGAAAAGCTGATCATCGTGCGTATTCAACTCCAGGGTAATTTCGTGGTGGTCTTCCGGTTGAAACCCGTAAGCCTTCAGTTCCTCGGGGGAGATTGGCTGAAGAATACCTCTTTCAGCTAACTCGGGCAGCCAGAGGATATCGAAGCTGACCAAGTGAAAATAGGACTCCTGGTCCCGGTGGTTGGCCAGGATGGTTTCATACGTGCGGTTATAGCGGCGAACGGATAAACGCAGGGGCAGTCCCAAGCCGGACCGCAAAAGATCAAGTTGATTTTGGATGCTGTAAGCAAAAGGATCGCCTACCAAAAGAATCTCAACGTAGGCGCTGGTGGGGAGGGCCTCTATTTCACTTTCATCGGGTTCCTGTAAATAAAAAAATCCGAAAAGAATCGCTAGCACTAAAAGGCCAGCCAAGGTGATGGACAAAGGTTTCATTTGGGGTTATTATTATTTTGACATAATCACGTTCATCGGTCAATATTATCTTGTTCAAATTGATTGATTTTACCCCTTTCCTACTATGCTTAACGTCTCCAAGAACAGTGCCGTCCGACCAGAGGTTGTTTTACCAGGGAAAAGAATTTGTTTGATTGATGATGACGAGGATCAACTGGTTATCCTACGGCGTCTTTTGATGAAAAGTCGGGCGAAAATAGAGTCTTTTCGTTCTCCTTTGATGGCCCTGGATAAAATTAGAGAGAATCCTCCGGATATTATTGTCTTGGATATTATGATGCCTGACTGCGACGGCTGGGCGTTTTATGAGGAGCTTCGGCAGCAAGAATCCCTGGCCGAGGTGCCGGTCTTGTTTGTATCTTGCCTTTTGAATGCCAGAAATGCGCCTTTTATGCGGGATGAACATCTCTGTGACAGCCTGCCCAAACCCGTTCGCAAGGATGAGCTTTTCACCAAACTCGTTGGCCTTCTTGAAAATTGAGATAAGCCGCAGAGACGCCAAGGGGAAAACGATGGGATTTTTAAAAACAGAAGTGTGCATGAGTCGTGCCTATGGTTGGCCTGTGGAGTGGTTGTTGAGGAATTTCTCACGCAAAGCAGCGAAGACGCAAAGATTTTTGTTGGAAAAGGGAATCGTTTGTTTTGTTCATTCTTACTCCTCCTTGGCGTCTTAGCGTCTTGTCGTGAGACCACTTGCTTTCGACCGCAGATACCCAACAAAGGTTGATAGCCAACGCAGTGCGGCAGCACGTAGATGGTGCTAGCCCCGAAGGGGAGAGGAAAGCGGGTGCCCTTTGGGCGGCTTGACGAGCAAAAGCTTCATGACATTTTTTCATAAAAACAGAAATGGGCATACTTCGTGACTATGATTGGCCTGTGGAGTGGTTGTTGAGGAATTTCTCACGCAAAGCAGCGAAGACGCAAAGATTTTTGTTGGAAAAGGGAATCGTTTGTTTTGTTCATTCTCATTCCTCCTTGGCGTCTTAGCGTCTTGGTGTGAGACCACTTGCTTTCGAGCGCAGATACCCAACGAGGGTTGATGGGATTTTTTCTAAAAAAACAGAAATGGGCATAAATAGTGCCTATGGTTGGCCTGTGGAGTGGTTATTCTCAAAACGTGTATAGGGTAGAGATTTCGTGCCAGCTGCCATGCAACGTTGAGAAATTGTTGCGCCGGGTTGTGTTGTGTCCCTCCCTAGAAATAAGAACAAGATGAAGCGTAGAATAGGTCATGACTTCGAATTAGGTTCCAAACAACTTGAGTCACCTTGGAGAACATCTTGCAAGTGCCTCTGAATCAGATCGACTGTTCGTCTCAACTCACTTCGTGCTTCATCTTCTGAGGTTAGTTGCAAGAACTCGCTTTCGGTGAAACTAACACACTTTTTTGAGAGGAGATTGCCGAGGCCAATAGACGGCATGAATTCACTTCGGCCAAAATTGTCTTTCTTGAATCCAACATCGAACTCCCCATGTCCATGCGCATCAAAATAGAAGCTTATCTCTATATCATCTTTGGCAAATCTGACAAATGGACAGATTTCTGAAGTGACCGAGAAGCCATAAGCCTCAGTCAATCCCCTGGCTTCTTCCTTCGTTAAAGCTACAAATGTTGACCATGTAATCATTTCTTTCCTTTCGTCACTGTGTCGGCGGATTCCACCAACCATCTGCATAATTCCAACCTGCTCTACCCAAGGCGTCTCTTTCCCTATTCAGGAAAAAACCACCTAAATCATCAATTGGTGAAACGTCACGTATTGGACGTTTCAACTTCATCACAGCTTGTAAATATGACTGATTTATCGACCACTCCACGTCTAATTCAGAGCGTGTTGCTCGCCTATTGGAAGGTAGTGTGCTGAACCACGACAAGCGATACTCGCCAGGAGCGAAAGCACCAGACTCAATAGCTTCGCTAATGTGGCGACCACGTCCGATTACAAGCCCAGAGCTATCTGCCAATTGATCTACGAACCCAAGCTCAAGTTGCGTTGGTGTACTTACTTCATTTGTTCCTATTCTATTATTTACATGCAATCCCCCTCTAATTGGCATAGCAGAGCGCAACAATATACCATGCCCAAATAGTGCTGTTCCGCCTCCGTAGGCATGCAAAAACCGATCACCAAAATCCAACTGGTCGCCGTGGAGAGAATAGCCCATCCCTCCTTCGACGAGGTAATTCATGCCTGTTAATTCACCGGCGGCTCCGATGAAAGCGGTCGGAAGTTGACGCCAACCATGGGTGTCTCCCGCCAGCAATGCGGTGCGATCCACGCTGTGATGGTAGGCCAACTCGTACGTGTGGGGGGTAATCAGTGCTCCCACCATGTTATTAGCCCCGGCGGTCATTTCCCATAAGAACGATCCCTCGCTAGCCCGGCTACTGGCGAAGGCAGCGTTGGTGTGGAACCAATCGCCCATATGGTAGTAACCGTAAACGAGTGCGTCACTTTGCAACTCGACCAAGGCAAGCCATGTTTCCATTTGGAAGAGAAAGCCCGGCCCTTGCAAGGGATTGGGACGGCCGGTCGAAGAATCTGATGACCTGCCCCGAGGGAAGGCTGAGGCAGTGTTGAATAGATTCGACGGATTCCATGGCCCTTCCACCTCCAGCCATGGTGAGTTACAGGGCACCCCTTTTAACCCCAAGACATCCACATAATTCACGGGATCGTTGTTGGTGTAGGCGTAGAGGTTGAGCCCGCCTGCTTCGCCCATTGGGTCGCGGCTGAGCCATTGGCCGGTGGTGGGGTCGTAGAGGCGGAGGCCGAAGTTAATGAGGCCGGTTTCCGCATCGCGGTACTTGGTGGCGAAGCGGATGGGGTTTTTCTCGGCGGCGGGGCCTTCAGAGCGGAGGAGGCGTCCGAAGGGGGTGTATTCGTAGGTGGCGACTCGTTCTTCGGTGTCGGCATCGACCAGGCCGATGATATTGCCGCCGCCTTCGTAGAGGGGGTACCAGGTGCTGGTGGTGTCGGATGCGTGATCGGTGTGTTCGATGAGCACGAGTCCGCCCGCTCCGCCGAGGCCGCCTTCGACTTGACTGTGGTCAGCGCCCCAGGTGTAGGAGGTGGTGGTCAGGCGGTCGTTGAGGTTTATCCCGTCACCCGCATAGGTCACTTTGCGGATGAGATCCCAGCCGTTGTAAAGGTAGAAGGTTGATTTTTGAAGGAGGAATGATGACGTGTCTTCATCCCAGTGGTGGACTCGTTTGATGGTTCGTCTTCCGAAGGCATCATAGCTGAAGGTGAGGCGCTGGTTGCGCTCTCCGGCCTGTACGGCATCGGCGGAGGTTTGGACGGAGCGGAGTTGGTTGCGGGCATCCCAGGTGAAATCCCAGCGCCAGTTGGCGGTGACGTTTCCGGCAAGGTCGTGAGAGTAGGTTTCAGCGGCGGGCGGGACCAGGGCCGAGGCGGAGAGTTCGGCCACGGCGTCGGTGTCGTTCCATGCGACTCCGGGAACGGTGCCAATCACGTCAAAATTCACCCGTACCGGTCCGGCGCTATTGTCCACCGGGATGGCGATATGATACTGACCGCCGGTGTTGGTGCCGGAGTGAGTGGTGGCCGTTTCCACGCCGGAGGCGGGGGTGGGAAGGTTGCCCGTGGCGCTATGCTGACCGCCAGCGTCGAGGATGATTTCCGCGCCGTCGTCGAGTCGGGTCAGGCGGAGGGCGTCGGCGGTAACAACGCCATCGGTGGCGGCGGTGAGGACGCGCAGGCGGAGGTCGCCGGATTCTTCGACGTTGATCGTGTGAAGGGTGTTCCATTGGCCGCCGTCGGTGCGTTGATCGACGGGAAAGGTTTCTTCGGTTTCCTGTCCGGGCCATTGGAGGCGGAGGATGGTTCGGCTGGCGTGGGTTTCGTCTTCGGCCCAGCGGAAGTCCACCTGCCATTGACCGGGTTCGACGGGGGCGGTGAAGCGGATCTGCTTTTCCCCTTGGCCGGTGTTGCCGTTGTGGAGGTAATGCGCTCCGTGGTAATCGGCGGGGTCGGTGGCGGCAGTCCAGTCGCCGAGGAGGACGACCGGATGGTCGGGCCAGACGACGGCCTCCACAGTAGCATTGGGGTGGACGCTGCCCAACACGTCAAGAATTCCTTCCCGGGTGAAGCTTTTGATCTGGTTGAGGAGGTTGACCGAGGAGGAGCCGGTCAGATCGAGTTGCTCAAATTCCAGGGGGCGTCCGATGCCGTCGAAGGTGTACTGAAAGGAACGTCCCGGTACGGGGGTGTCCTCCGGGGTGCGCAGTTCGGCCAGGGTGAGCTGTCCCCGGCTGTCATACTCATAATGCCAAACGAAACCATCCTCACGGGTCGCGGTTGTAAGGCGGTTGTTGTAGTCGTACGTCCAGGTGCGGGAAACGGTGTTTCCGCCAAAAGTCTGCACGAGGGATTCCAGGCGGTGGTGCCCATCGTACCCCCATTGTTGATTCAGGACAGAGTCTTCCGAGGGAGAGTCCCAAGTCACCGTTTCCAGGAGGAGTTTATCGGGCTGGTGGGTGTAGGTGACGGTATGGTCAGATCGGCTAAGGCTCTTGAGCAACCGGGAATATCCCAGATAGTCACGGCCAACGCTGTAAACGGTGGTTTCGTCGTCCTTAAGCCGGAGGGTACGGGGACGGAAAAGGGGATCCCCCTCCGGATCACGTTCGAGGGTCCAATCGGCCCAGGGACCGGCGGTGTGGTTTTCTTCCTTGAGGGAGCCATTGAAATGATAGGCGTAGGATCGAGCGCCTACGGGATCGCTGACCGTTTTCAGCCGTTCGCGATCATCATAGGACAGGGAAATTTCCGCTGAGGGGTCTTCCGGGTCGTTGTACTGAACGCGGGTGAGTTGATCCGGTCGGTGGTTATTTTCCCCGTAGAAAAAGGATTGAATGGTTTGGCCACCCAGCGTGGCACTCTGTAAAAGCCCGGAGGGTGAATAGGTCAAACTGGGACCGGTGCTGCCTTCGGGGTAGATTTTATCCAGCACGTCCCCATAAAAGGTGGTATTCCAAATGGTTTCCTCATTATAGGTATTGAACATGGAGATGGTTTTATTGGAATCTCCGATTTTTCCGTAATTAAAATTGACGTCGTAGAGCCCCGGTCCCTTTTGCTCCAGGAGCCGTCCCTGTCCATCAAATCTATAGTTTCTTCCGCTGGCTGGGCCGGTGCCGCTGAGATTGACGTTGAGGCCTCCGGACCCGAGTCCGGAAAACTGGAACTGGTAGTCTTGGGCCGGAACGGAACTGCCCGTGGTTCCCGTGATGGTTAAAGACTCGGGACGACCTTCCGGGGTGATGCTGAGGTTTCGGGTGCGCCCGAGGGAGGAGGCTTCCACTTCGCTGGAAGCCCCGAAGGCGGAGCGGGAAAGAAACACTGATTCGAGGGGATCATTGCTAAAGAGGTCGTTGAAATGCTCGATGAGAAGAGTTTCGCCATCTGAGCCGAAGGCTTGCTGAGTAGAACCGTTCAATCCCGTCAGGGTAAGGAGGGAAGGGGTGTCGTCGGTCCCCACGTCCAGACTGGAGGTCACCGCCAGCGCAGGGTTGTCATAGGGCGTCACCGTGGTCGCGAGGGAGGCAGGGTCACGGGTTGTACGACTAAGTTCCTGCCAGTCGTCTGCTTCCCACAGCGAGTGGGTTGTTTTCTGACCCTCACTGGTGAAATCAAGGGCAAACTTTTGTCGGGCGGTGGCGGTCGAGAGGGAATCGCCCGCCGAGGCAATCAATCCGGTTTCCTCAAGAAAACCCAAGGGGTGGTAGGCAAGGGCCTGGATAAGGCCCTGCCGGTCGTGGTGTTCGGTCAGTTGGCCCGATTCGTTGTAGTAAAAGAACTCGGAAACCGGATCACTCTCATCGGCGGAGGGCAGATCCACCCGAACGACCCTTCCCAGACTGTCAATCCAGGTGGTGGACTGGCGTTTCGGTGAAAACCATCCCCATTGGGGCCATTTACGGGTAAGGGTGAAATAGTTTTTCCCCTCCCAGGATTGGACTTCATAGGCAAAGTGCTCTTCATCAAAAGCGCTGCTCAGGATTTTATCTCTCATCCCATCCGGAAAGAAACGTTGTTCGAGAAAGCCGGTATGGCCGTGTTCCTCGTCGGTGGTCAGGTATCCCACCAAAACACCATCCTCCATAATGGCCTCGGTACGGGAAGCCCCGGGTCCGGTTTGCTCCTGCAGGACCATTTGCCCGAGAAGGTTATGCTCTTGCTTGACCGTACGGGTAGGTTCATTGCCGCTGGTGTAGGTGAACTTCCGGGTAAGGCCTTCGTAACTGGGAACGATGGTCACGCTGCTACCACCTGCAACCGTACCGGCAGAAGAGAGGTCCGCGACACTGGAACTGGAGGTTATGGCGGTGGGACGACCAAAGCCATCGCGATGGGTGACCGTGTGGGCGCGACCCGTGCTGTTGGTGGAAGAATTCAGGCGGCCAAGGGAATCATAGGAAAAGGCCTGCGAAGTCTGCCCACCGAGAGAGGTCACCGAAGTCGGTTGTTGGAAACCGGAAGGGGCAAAGGAAGCGGTCAACTGGCTTAGGGTTAGATCAGAGGAAAAGCCGATAGTCTCGGTCTCCGAACTGACCAGTTCTCCCCGGCGGTTGGTGGTCGTGACCGACTGGTAGCCCTGGGTAATGGAGGTGGGATTCGATGCGGAATCCGGGACCCCGGAGGACTCGGTAACGGTGAGTTCACCGGAGGAACTGTCGAACGCGTATTCGTAAACCGTGGCCGTATCATCCGGCCAGGTAATGGATTGGACCTGCCACGGCATGGCCCCATTGGAGGCCTCGGTGGGGTCATAGAGGCGGGTGATGGTGGTGAGGTTGTGAGGATCTCCCGGCGAGGCATTGGAAGAGTGGCCTTCTTCCACCGTGATGGTGAGGAAATCATTGCTGTATTCCGTCCACGTCTGCCCGAGTTGATCGGTTCCCAGATAGCGGGTTTCGGTGATCTCATTGCCATCATACTCCCATTCCGTCCGCCAGTTGGGGTTGTCGGGCCAGTCCTCGGAATAAGGATTGTCCAGGAATTGACGCACCTGTTGTTCTGGGCGTTCGAATTCGTCGAATTCGGTCCAGAACCAGCCGGGGCCTTCGGTTTTAATACTTAAGAGCGCGTCGGT
>JAFIGF010000251.1 GCA_020831535.1 Opitutales bacterium
CCTAAGTCCCGGAGGGACGGGCCGATGGTAGGCGTGGATGGCCATCCACGTAATCCCCAAGCAAAAATCAAAATGTCTCGCAGAGCGAGACCTGATAGGGTTGGGCTTGGGGTCTTCCGATTAGCCAAAAACCGAGCGCCACCCCTCCTGCTCTCGCTCTGCGAGGCATTCTCTGGGGGGGGTGATGCCTATTCCGTGGATTTTCATCCACGGCTATCCTCTTGCCGTTCCTCTGGGACTTACCAAATGCGTGCGCCTTCTACCTTAAAAATATTTCATTGTTGTCACCTTTACTTCACTGGAATCAAAAGTTCTGAGCCTGCTGCGGCGTTGCCACCGAATCGGTTCGGCAGCAAGCTTCCGCAGTCCAAAGACGGCTGCGCCGTCGAATAGAAAATCATGTCCTAACGATAGATTTCCATTCTTCAACTGAGGAATTCAGGTTTAAGACAAGGCCGCTTGGGCGAAGTTGACGAGGGGTTTCCGTCGGTCGGCCAGGTAGGCTTTTAAAACATTGGTGCCCCGGGGATCTCCGAGGCGATGGAGGGCCCGGGCGATACGCAGTTCCAGAAAAGCTTTTCGCTCCTTGAACCAGTCAACCTGGTAGTGACCGGTGAAGAGGCTGTTGGCCCAGAGCGGCTGTTGGAGCAAACGTTGCAGGGGTTCCCGGGCTTCAGGAGTGTTTAGGGCTTCGGCAAGATGGCTGAGGGCATCGATGTAATCGAAGAGGCCACTGGTCAGGGAGCGCAAGTCTTCTTCGGTGGCCTCAATGCGTTCGGCAAAGGCCTTCAGCATAGCCAGGCCTTCGGGCTTGGCGCCGCAGCGGGCCAAGGCATACAGGAGGGAGACACATTCCGGGAAATTGCCCTGATCCGGCGGTGGTTGGGTGTAGCGAACCGGCTTTTCGCGGGGGGGCAATCCGGAGTTGCGGGACAAGGCTTGGGTGAGAAACTCCACCAGGACCGGGGCCGCATCTGCTTGGCGGTGCCAGGCGAGAATGAGGGCGACGGTCAAGGGACGGGGAGAATCGCGACGGCTTGCTTCGTCACGTAGGAGCGGAAGGATAGCCGCATCGGCGCAGCAGAGTTCGACAAATGGAATCTCCCCGCGAAAGGTTTCGGTCATGGGCATCTCCTGATAGGCATCGAGACTGGTTTGGTCGTCGAGGGCGGCAATCAGCGAAGGCCAACGGGAGGCGGGGGCCGGTTCGTTGGTTGATGGGGTTGGGGAGTTGGGGTGGAGCAGCCCTTTCTCTTCAAGGAAGGGGCGAATCTCCTTAAAATCCACCTCGCGGAGTGATTTTCCTTCCTTCTGGCACCAGGCGATGACCAATCCGGTGGCGTAGCCGATATTTTCCAGATCGGCTTGCATACGGATGGCGGGGAGGGCTTCAGCGGTGGCGGAAAGGGCTTTGCCGGTGACGAGCAGTCCTTCGGTCCGGACAGGAAGTTGTGCCCGCCAGGGAATTTCCACCTCCAGATTGGGGGGAATGAGGCCAAAACGGATCCAGTCACTTTCGGTGTAGCCCTTGACATCGTGATTGCTGAAAGCCAGGCCAATGGCATCAGGCCAGGAGCGTTGACGCAACTGGTCGGTAAGCGTCAAAGTGACCTCCCCGTGAATATGACGGGACTCCCGTGTGCTGAGAGAGGGGGCATGGTCCCAGGGATCATGATGGTCTGGTCGAAATTCCCGTCGGTGTCCGGCGAGAATAGCCCGGGTAAGATCATGCGGGCAACGGATATCGACCCAACTGGTAAACTGACTGGAGGAGACGGCTGGTCGCTTAATGGGAACAAGAGCATACCACATGGTGGCTCCGGTATCTTTGGCCCCGTAAGTGTAGGGGACTCCGGAAGCTGCGGCTACATCGCCGTCTCCGGTGGCGTCCACAGTGACCTCCGCCTCAATCTCATGGATAATCGCCGGGTCCGCGCAAAAGGCTCCCTTCACCTTGTTCTTACCGGCTTTCTTGGGGCTGACGAACCAGCAGCGTAGCAGCTGATCGACCTGACCCGATGACGAGGCAAGGGAGGATAGAAGAAAACTTTTGGCCGGAGCATTCCAATTGCGGATGTCGGTGGGAATCTTGGGAGGACGGGAATCGTATGCCCCGTGTTGGCTAAGGGTCTCGGAAAGGCGTAGATTGTGTCCCCCGCGCCGTCCAAACCAATAGCTGTTGATTCCGCCCTGGGTGCCCACTCCGCCCAGGGCTGGATTTTGTTCCGCAATGATGACAGGCAGGTCGTTTTCGGCCGCCCCGATGGCTACATTGGCTCCGGTCGTCCCGCCCCCCACTACCAACAAATAGGTGCGATGAATGCGTCGGGGAAGCTCCCCGGAGGCTCTCTTGGGGGGCGCTGATTCCGTGTTGGCCAGCATACGATTGGCCACCCGCTGGCCCTCCCGGACTCTTGCCAAGGGGGTGGCCATTTTGGACTCGTAGTCCTCCGGGTCCGCCAGGGCGGCTGGGCCTGTTAACCAGAAACGGCCTTCCACGGGTAGATCGCCTCCCGCGAAAGCGGGAAAGTAACGTTGGGCCGCACCGGTGGTTAGACTCGCGTGGTTGGCCAGTCGGGCTTTGGCAAAGGCGGGGTGAGTCTTTTTCAGATAAGTGTGCACCTCCTCCATGATTTTTCTTTGCTTATTCTCGGCCGAGGCAAACTCAAGAGGATCCCCGCACCATGCTTCCAAAAGGGGGATTTCGACGAAGCAATGCGATTCGTCGTAGGGACCCGGCTCCCAACGCAGGGAGAGGTTTTGTGGGCCGGTAAACTCTTCTTCCGCAGGGGGGAGGAGTGGGGTGTCCACCCGTGCATATTCGAGCCGACGATAGGAGGCACCTTGTACAGGATTTTTCTCCCAAGGCGTGAGAGTCGTGCCAAAATGTCCTTCCCAGGTAGCTTCGAGAAAGGTCCGGCAACGTTGTCTCCAGGGTCCGCTTTTACCAGTTCCCCGGACCTCTAAAAGACCTTCCTCGGTAATCTCCCAGGCAAGGGGGCGAACCAGGTAGACGATGCTTACTCCCGCCTCCAGAAGACGGTCTTCCAGCGCGCACTTGGTCCGGCAGGGATGAAACCCCAAACCGTTATCATGGGCCAAACATGAGGGGTCGATGATCAATGCCCCCGCCAATTCCTGCCGGAGATCCGCTGGCTGAGAAAAGGTTAAACAAGCAAAACTATCGGCGGCGGGAAAAGTATGTTCATCGATCAGGAGAACTTTTTTTCCCGCCTGTGCCATTTCGATAGCTGCAGCGACACCGGCCCAGGTGGCACCGTTTATAATCGTATCCACCGGTTCGGGAAATATAGGTTTGGCGTGCGCTTCTGGAGGCACCTTTTGAATAGAGGGCATGGGTAGAACCTATGCGAATCGAGGCGAAAAATCGCGCAAAATTAAACTGGTACGATAACAAGTGCGCACCGACCGTACGATTGGCAATTTTATGGCAATGGTAAAATTTCTAACGTTTGACAATAAGTCTCCGAGGGCACGGTATATTGAGTTTGTTTTCGAATCGTCATTCGTTCATTTATGACCAAGCTCAAAGCAATTTTTATTGGCAGTCCCCAACTATTTCCCCGGGTTTATTCCTCCTCCGCGATTGATCGTCTGCGGCAATGGGTTGATTTTATGGAGGAACCTTTATCGAAGGAGGAAGCGGCACTGGATTCCAGGGTCCGGGAAATAGAAATTCTTTTGTCCACCTGGGGAGCCCCTCGTTTTGACGAATCCTTTCTTTCTCTGACGCCAAAGCTGAAGGGTATCTTCTATGCCGCTGGATCTATTCGCAATCTAGTGACGGATGCTTTTTGGGAGAAGAAGATTCCTATCGTATCCGCTTATTACGCGAATGGTCTTTCGGTCGCGCACTTTACCCAAGCCTGTATTATCTTTGGGCTGAAAAATACCCTTCCCATTGCGCGGCATCATGCCAACCACCGGGGAGGTGATAAAGGCCGTCCACCTTGTCCCGGAGTGATGTCGGGTAGGGTGGGGTTGATCTCCTTGGGGGTGATTGCCCGACAGGTGCTCTCCATGATCCAGCCTCTTGGCGTTGAGGTTTTTGCCTATGATCCTTTCGTTTCGGGGGACGAAGCAAAGAAGTTGGGGGTGAAGCTGGTGGACTTGGATACCCTTTTTCAAACTTGTGAGGTTGTTTCCTTGCACGCTCCCTTGCTTCCGGAAACCGAGGGCATGATCAAGGGGAAGCATTTGGCGGCGATGCCTCCACACAGCACATTCATCAATACGGCTCGCGGGGCCGTCGTCCAGGAGAACGAAATGATTGAGGTATTGCAGCAACGCACTGACCTGCAAGCCTACCTGGATGTAACGTACCCGGAGCCTCCGGCAAAGGATTCTCCCTTGTATGATTTGGCAAATGTTTTTCTGACTCCTCATATTGCCGGATCGGTAGGGCGTGAGTGCTACCGTATGGGCGAATTGGTGGTCGATGAAGTGGAGCGTTTCTGTAAGGGAGAATCTTTGCAATGGAGCATCTCGCGCGAGCAGGCAGCGCGGATGGCCTGAAATCGACTTTACGGTTTCGTGCGGATGGTTTGTCCTTCGGTCCAATGGCCTTTAATGGTCAATCGTTTGGGGGTTTGGGGGAAGCCTGCTTCGTCGCGGAAGATTTGTCCGGTGAGCAGGTCCACGGCCTGGGAACCCTGTTCATAGCGATTGGTATCGACTCCGGCCCATCCTTCGACATCTTCCGCGAGACCGGGGTGGACGAGGCCAATATTCCGTGGAACCTCATACCCAATTTCCTTTAACCAGTCATCCACTTCATTGTACCCGGCGATGATGGCATCGGGCTTTTCTTTTTTCACCCAGGCGAGGAAATCCTTTTTAGCCTGAGACCAGAACTTGGGGCCTCCGCCGACCGGAATTTTCTTTTTCCCCGGATCTGCCCATTGGGCACTGAGGAATCCCCCTACCGCGCGTTCGGTCGTTATCCTGACCTCATAGCTGGGCAGAAAGGTACCGATTCGTTGATAGCCATGTTCGCGTAGCTTGCGATAACAGAGGACATAATTATGAAAATAGTCCGGCAAAACCTGATGGATCGGGTAGTCAAAGGCTAGACCCCCAAAGGAGGCGAGGGCAAATTTGTCCATGGGAAAATCCAACTGAGAGGGATCGCTGCCGGGGACAATGATGATACCCTGAACGCCCCGGGCATCGAGCACGGATTTGGTGCGACCGGGATGCCAACCAGGCTGGCGAATCCAGATCTCGTCGAGCGCGAAACCCGTGCTGGTGGTGCGGTCTTGAATCCCTTCGTAGAAAGGCTTGAGATAAGGGAGTTGTTTCCAGTCGTTTTCCTTGGAGGAAGCGTTGATAAAGGCGATGATTCCGGTCAGGGAATGGGAATTGCCCCGCCGTAATTCGGACATCACCCGCTGGACCAGGGGATTGGATTGATAGCCCAGGGTTTGAGCGGCATCCTTGACGGCTTTGGTCAGTTTGGGACTAACATTGGACTTCCCGGCCAGAACGCGAGAGGCGGTCATCGCGGATACGCCAGCCATTTCGGCAACTTCTTTAAGGCTCACCTTTTGGGGTTGGGGCATGGGATTGACAATATGATTTAAACTAGCCACAGCAATCTCTTTCTTTAATAGGAAATTAGTAAATGTTTTTAAGGGAGGTTCACCCGCAAGCGCATAAACCGTCGTGAGTCGTTCTCCACGGGTTCAACGCTGCGCACCACCAGGTTGTCCGGGGTTTCACTGACGATCACCACATGCTCCGTGCCGGACTGCCAATTGAGGAGATCGGTGGAAGTTTCCACGGTATAGAGCAGATCGGCATCCGGATTGCGGGAAATGACCAGGGCGATATAGTCCTCCTCATCGATGGTCAGAGTGGTGAGGGCTGGCAGGATTTGGGTGCTCGCGACCAAAGGATTACCTCCCAGTGCGTATTCCAGCAAATTGGGAATGCCATCGCCGTCCGGGTCGGCCATAGCACCCCAGAGAGTTTCTTCGAGTTCGGGATCGTTGAGTTCTTCGCTGGTGAAGTAGATGTTCTGCCATACCACAAAGGGCTCCGTGGCCTCTTCAATAACCAGAGTGCCCATCGCAAAACCGGCGAAGGTGGCATCGCTGAGGTGGGCCAACACCGGGTAAGTTCCGATTTCGAAGGGAGCTGTGGCCGAACCGTCATAAGTGATGGTGACGGAAAGACCCTCGGGATCGGTTTGAGCATCCACTGGCCGTGGAGTTCCGTCATGCGTTTGCACGAGATCCAACAAGCTGACGTTGGCGGGTGTTTTCAGGAAGGCATCGGCCAGACGGTGGCCAATCGTTTGCGTTTGATGGGAGTTGAAGTGAATATCGTCCCCACTGGCCGGATATAGATCGGTAGTGGGAGAGACACGGACGTGCGAGAGATTCGATGCGACGGTGAGCATGGCTTCGTTGATCACGGTGTTGCGCTCGATGGTGTAGTTGCCGCTGCGCGGGTTGATATGACTGGCGACAAAAAACATATCCGGCGCGGATAAATCATCGCGTATCGCTTCGATGAAGTCGGTCAGATTAGCCGCATAGGCCTCGGCGGTATCCGGTTGTGGGGAATTGGAGCTGGCATCGCTTTCCCCTTGCATCCAGAAGAAAGCCTCCCAGTGCAATTCCTGGTCGAGGATGTTTTCCAAGTCGTGGCGGTGCTGGATCAGGAAGTCCCACAAGGCATCATAGTAGCCGCTGGTTTCGGTGTTTTCGGGGTCGTAATTCTCAAAGAGCGAGGCCCCGTTCACGGCAAATTTAATCACCGCAATGTCCTCATCGTAATGGCTGTGCAGGCGATCAGCGAGGGTGATCTCCGGGCCAAACCCCTCCTCATGGGGCCAAAACGCACCATTGGTGGTCCCCAGATTCTGCACTTCAAGCCAATCCCAGCCGTCACTGGTGAAAGGGACCAGGATGTCCCCATCTTTATTCCCGACCAGCCAGGCCCCATGGATCCCAACCAAAGGTCCTTGGAGTTCGACGGGAAGGGCGCTCCGGTCATTGGAACGATAGCCGACTGCATTGGATTGACCGGACATGACAAAGGTAGGCATCGAGGCGGGGGCGGGCGCGGCTTCGCTTATGGAGAAATTGTCCAGAGCCGCAGCGTTGCCATCACGGCGGCTGCGCAGCATGGCCCAGAGTCGGGTATCGGCAGCGATTTCGGCATTGATGACTTCTTCGGTGAGGGAGGTTACGAGGTCGCCAACGGTACCATCCGCATCGGCGTCGTAAACTTCCAACGTCAGAGCTAAGGTGTTGTCTCCGACCTGAGTCGTTTCCTGACGCACATAATACCATGTCCCGTTGGTCAGCGAGAAAGTTGAACCGCTGGCGATGGTGCTTTGAGCTGCCTCCGGGGCGGTTTTGTTGAGGATTTCCAAGCGGTAGCCACCGTTGTTGGACAGGTTGAGCAGACGGGAGCCAATAAAAACATTGGGATCGGAGGCGGAGCCTTGGAAGTTCATGGTGGGGCGGGTGGCAAATCCCAGCATGGAGGTGACGGAATCGTATCCGCTATTGGCTTCCTCGCCGATCTGTACATAGATGCCGAGAGCATGGGCCGCGTCGGGAGAGAATGTCGCGGGACGGTATAGGAGTTGTGGATTGCCGGTAGTGGCGAGGGCCCCGCTGTCGTTCAGTCCGCCGCTGGCCACCAGACTCATGCTTCCATGGTTGGCCCGGAAGGCGTCGGTCAGTTCCGGGGCGGATTCAAAAAAGACCACCGGAGTTTCCTCGGGATCGGACTCCGGTTCCTGACCGGAAATTTTTTCGACGGTGACATTGTCCACCCGGAAGCGGGGTTCGCCGGGATTTTCGGGATCGTCGCGGGTGCGGAAGCGAAAGAAGATACGGTTGAAGGTGGTGATGATATCGTTACCGTCATCAATGGCTTCCTGAACGGGGCCTTCACCCAGTTGATAGCGGACGGCCATGGCATCGGCGGAGAGGCGTTCGACTTCCATCATAATCGACGTCGCCGAAGTTCCCATATCCACCGATTGGGTATTGCTAGCCAGGGTTGTGGTGCCGCCGGTATTGTTGAGGACCTGAAAGCCGTGGGTGCGGCGAATGGAACCGAGGGTTCCCTCGTTTCCGTAGGAGGTCCAGAAGAAATAATCCCGGTTCTCCTCATTGTTCCAGGGAGAGTTGTTGGGGGTCCAGGCAAAGGAAACGCCGGTGCGGGCGGAGTCGTCCCGGGGGGTGCCGGTGTGGCGTAGGTTGAAATGGACCCGCAACCGTTGACCGATCTCCACGGTGGTTTCCTCCGGGAGGGTGAAATAGATGTAGTTGTCGGAATTGGACGTACTCATATAGAGTTCGGCGACGTTGTGCGGTTCCTCCGGATCGAGAGTACTGTCCTGGACAACGGTGAACGAACCCCCGGTGGTGGACCAGTTGACGTCCAGAGGATCGTCCCCGTCGCTGGTGTTGCCGTCGGTGAAAGGATCAAACACCAAAAGTTCGCCCGCCAAGGTGGTGGCGGATGCGCTGTCGGAAGGCTCTGATTCGCCGATGCTGTTGACCGCGATAACGCGATAGTCGTATGCGGTGTTTGCATTCAGTCCGGTATCCAGATAGGAGCGCACACTTCCGTCGAGGGTGGTGATCTCGTTCCAGTCGCCCGTGCCACCGGGGCGGCGCTCGATGCGGAAAGATTCGGCGTCCTCACCCGCATACGTCCAGTCCAGTTGGATGCTCTGGTCGTCGATGGTGGTGAGGGACAAATCCGAAGGCGTGACCGGTGGATCCACCGGGATGGTGAAGAAAGCGGCCTGACCGGCATTGAAATACGTGCCCGAAGCCGATTCGGTCAGGACCACCGGACGGACCTGATAGTGCAGGAGGGTCTGCGGGGCGTCCATATCGGTGTAGGTGGTGGTGCCGACCGGCGAGGCGGTCAGGCGCGTATATTCCCCCAACAGATCGGCGGAGCGATAAATATGGTAGCCAACCAAGCCGGAAGCTACGGAGGCCTCCCAACTCAGGTCCACCGTATCCACGCTTCCGCCCGGTGTCCGGGTGATGGTCAAAGTCTCCGGGGCCGCCACCGGATGCAGGCGCAGGGTGGGATCTCCCATCAAGGCGGTATGGACCCCTTGGGCATAAGCGGTGTAGCGGTTGAAATAACCCTCCGACCAGTGGGGGTTCCAGTCGCCGGGATTGTTCACGGTCCGGAAGTAGGCTTCGCCGATCGTTTCGCCGAGGGCCATCCCGTGCAGATGCCAGTCGGGGCGGTTGGCCCAGAGGGAAATCAAACCCAGCGACCCCTCGGCGCCTGCCAGTGGAGCCCGCAGGAAATTATCGCTGGGACTGTCCCAGTCTCCGAAATAGGACCCGAACAGGGCGTTGAAAACCACCAGACTGTCACGGGTTTTAAAGTCACCGGAATTTCCGATGGTACTGGCGGACGTGAAGGACCCCGGTCCGGAGCCATAGCCCCATAGCCAGGCCTCGGTCTCAGCGGCGTCGAACCAGTTGGATGGGGTGGAAATTTCGGTAGGACCAAACATGGGGGTAAAACTGCGCCAAGCGACCGAGGCGGGGGATTCGCCATTTAATGATCCCAGCGCGTCGCGGATGAAAGCCCGTTCGGGGAGGTCGGCGTACGCATTGAGTTGATGTCGGAATTCATGATTTTTGCGCAGATAGTTGCGCAGGAGGTCGGTTTCATTGTTCCCCGCTTCAAACCCGCTCAGATTAGCCATATCAATGCGGCCCACCGCGATGTTGGCTGATTCGGGAAGGGCGTTTTGGTCAAATTTGCCATCGCCTGGCACATTGTGGTTCCGGCTCTGGTTGGCCGAGGTGTTGTTGACGGTATCATCGGTCCAGGTGCCAGTGAGGTCCGCGTAGTAGGTATCCGCTGGCCAGGCCCCCTTGTGGTCACTGTGAGCATCGGGATTGATGTCGCCGGAGTAGGGGACCGGGATGCGCCCCAGCAAAATCACTGCTTTCACGTTGTCCGGATCGGCGTGGTAGAGGGTCTGCAGTTTTGCCCTTACCGAAGGGGGGGGTGTCGGAGGGATGGGCGGATTCGGTAATCACGGTCCAGCCATCGCCAGCCAAATCGCGGGAAAAACGGTCAATCTCTACCGCCAGAGCGGCGGATTGGGTCTCATCGATCAACAGGATGACCGTTCCCCGCTGATCCACCAATGGCGCATCGATGCCGACAAGAGCGTAACCTCTCGCGTGATACGTGGACTCGCTGTCATCATATTGGCGGTACACCTTGTATTCATAGCGGACCCCTGCATCGACATTGGAGTCGGTCCACTGGGTGGCGGTGGGCGCGGGATCGTTCCCCTGATACACCCAGCTTTCCTCTCCCACCAGACGGCGGTACACATACTGGCCGTCGACGGTGAAGGGACTGGTGTTCCAGTGCAGGGTAATTTGGGGCGGAGAATCCTGGGTAACGGCGTGCAGTTCGACGGCCCGGTCGCGGCCGGATTGTCCGACGAGGGTTAAGGGGAGCAGAAGGCCGCAAAGGAGGAGACGCGGTAGAGTTGGCATAAGAGGTGCAGAACGAAGCGATAGGGGTTATTCGACCCGCAAGCGGAAAAACTTGCTGGGATCTTCCTGGGGTTGAAAGAGATCTTCGAGAAGCACGGTTTCCGCCACGTTCCCGGGATTGGTTTCCCAAAGGGACCAGGAATTCAGATCAAAACTGTATTCAACATGATAGTCCAGGTCGGCCACGGCGCGGAAAAAGGAGAATTGAGTGAGCCCCTCATCGACCACCAAGGTGGGGCGGATGGCGGGATTGGCCACCAGGGGATCCCCTCCCAGGGCGTATTCCAGAAGGTTGGGAATGCCATCGCCATCCGGATCGGCAAGGTCGGCGACGATGCCGGTGGGATCGTCGGTTCCGAAGTTATCGATCCGCCATTGTTCGAGAGGGGTGGGGGCTGCGGGGCGGCGGTATTCCACAGTGACATCGTCGAGGCGGAAGTTGGGCTCAGCCGCATCGGACCGGGTCATAAAGCGGAAGAAAATCCGATTATAGCTGGTGATGATGTCGGAGCCGGAATCGGTGGCCTCCTGTACCGGGCCGCCGTTGATTTGGTAGCGCAGGCGAATGGTGCTGGAGCCCGTTCGGGCGACTTCATAGTGTACGGTTCCCACGCTGGTGCCCATCTCCACGGAGGCCAGATTGGAGGCCAGGGTTACGGTGTTGCCGGTGTTGTTCAATACCTGGGCGCCAATGGTGCGGCGTAAGACTCCCTCGGTGCCCGCATTTCCGTAGGAGGTGAAGAAATAATAGTCCCGGTTGTCTTCGTTGCTCCAGGGCGCAGCACCCGGAGTGTGGGCGAAGGCGACGCCCGTGCGATGGTTATTGTCCCGTGGCTGGGCGGTATGGCGGAGTTTGAATGAAACTTCCAGACTCTCGCCGACGGCGAGATTGACTTCCTCGGGTAGGGGGAAGGAAAGGTACTGGTCTGAACCGGAACCGCCGATGACCAACTCCGCGACATTGTGCGGACTTTCCGGATCGAGGGTGCTGTCCTGAACCACTTCAAAGGTGCCGCCGGTGCGGGACCAATGAACATCCAGGGGATCGGCTCCCTGGGTCGTGCCGCCATCGGTAAAGGGATCGAAGACCAGCAGGGCATTTTCGAAAGTGCGGACGGAAGCCTCCGACCAGGGAGAGAAACCGAATTCATTTTCCCCGGCGACGCGATAGTAGTGGCGGATGGCCGGATCCAGTCCGCTATCGATGTAGGTTGTCGAGGTGGTGCTTTCGGCGAGAACGGTCCACGGGCCTTCGTAACCCTCAACACTCCGTTCCAGGCGGTAGCTGTCGGTTTGCGGCATACCGGTCCAACTGATGGTGATTTGGCTGGTGGAGTTGGCCGTGGCGATCAGGTTTGCCGGAGCATTGGGTGGCGCAGGTTCGGTGACGGCAGCTTGTACCCAAGTGCTTTCCCCGACCGAGTTGACGGCACGAAGACGGTAGAAGTAATCAGTTTCGGCGGCGGTGTCGAAATCGGCAAAGGTATCACTCTCGGGTGGTAGCTCGGCGAGGGGTTCCCAGGCGATGCCATCGGTGGAGCGTTCCAGTTCGTAGAATTCCTCATCGACGGCGACATCATCCCATTCCAGGGTGATCAGGCTGGGGCCCTCGCGCAGGGCGAGAAAATTTTCCGGAGCGAATGGAATGGACGGGGGGCCTACGACGGTGAGGACATAGGGACCGGAGGACGGAACGATAAAGCCGCTTCCCTGCAAGCTGATGTAGTAGGTCGTGTCGGCCACGGCGTTGAAGGTGATCGGGCCGCCGTTGTTGTTACCCATCCGGGCGCGGCGCACGGAATCGCCGTTGAAGGGGTTGCCGCCGGAACGGGGGATGGGGATGATTGGCGTGAGGTTGTCGACCGAAGAGCCAGTGAAAACGCCGACCAGATTGACCGACTGACTGCCCATGGTGTCGAGCGAGATCTCGCCGGAGACCGGGGCCGTCCATTGGTACCAGACGGAGCGGAAGTTGTTGTCCGGCTCTTCGAAGTACCCGCCGTCGATTCGGGGCTCGTCGGGTTCGACGGTGGTTTCGAGGTGATGGGCGATGGAGGTCCAGCGGCTGCCGACCTTTACCGTGGCATTGGCGAAATCATCGTTCGGTGCCGGGCGAGTGAAGATGAAGGAGAGGTTGCCGGGATAGACGGCATCGGCGCCGAAGTAGTAGGTCGTTCCCTCGGTGGCATTGAAGGTGAGTGAACTCCACGTGTTGTTGCCGGTATTGAAGCCAGCGCTGTTTTGATCAGAGGCGACGGTGGTGAGATTGTTGACGGCGGACCCGGTATAAACGCCGAGGCCGGTGCGGCGGGCGTGGAAGTCGTCGTAGAGATTGCCGGCGGTGGAGACGACAAAAGGGCCGGTTTCGGTGGCGGTCCATTTCCACCAGAGCGAGCGGCCACCATTGATACCGCCGTGGTCCGGCTCGCCACTTTCCTTGGTTGCCCCGAGGGTGGGTTGAATGACGTGGTAGTCGGTGTCGGTGATCTCGGTGGCTCCGGCGAAGGTGCTGTTGGCTGGGGGCTCGACGGGGAAGAAATTGACGTGGAGTTGGCCGGTGTTGGTGTTGTTGGGATTGGGTGCACCAAGGTGCAAACCGTTCACCAGGAACCGGTAGGTGGTGCCCTCGACGGCTTGGAATTCGACGCGGCTCCAGGCGGTTTCGCTGAACCAGGAGTTGCCGTAGCTGCCGACAGTGGTCCGGGTGTTGGTGGCGATGGTGGTGAGCGAACCGAGGCTGGAACCGGTGAAGACCCCGACCCGAGTGGCGAAACCCAGTTCCTCACGGCCGGGGTACTCGACATTGTCCTCCCAGATCGGGGTGCGGCTGCCGAAGGTGTCCAGGACGTAGCGGCGATTGTCCGGGGCGGTCCATTCCCACCAAAGCGAGCGTTCGCCCGGGCGTGTTTCCATGGCCCCCATCAGGGGCTCATCCTCTTCGTAAACCGCGCCGTAGTTGTAGGTAATGAAGTTCGCGGAGTCGCCGGGGATGGTTTCGGCTCCGGCGAAAACGTAGTTGTCGGGCACCTTTTGAAAATTAAAAATCAAACGTCCGCGCACCCCCTCGGAGCGCTCCATGGCGATGTAGTAGGTTTCGCCTTCGATCGCCTCCCAGGCGACCTCCGGGAAGGCGGCGCTGACGAGTGCGACGTTATCCGCGACCGGTTCCAGATTGGCAAAGGATGGATCGCCGGGATCGGTCAGGCGGTAAACAGCCGTCGCCCAAACGCCTTCCGACTGGCCATTACCAACCGCGTAGCGACCACCCTGACCGGACGGAACGGTGAACTTCCACCAGATGGATTCGTTGGCGGTAAGGCCGCCGTGGGCCGGTTCGCCCGGCTCGGGGACGAGGCCGTAGGAGGTGGTGCGGTAATTGTACACCGTCGAGCCATCCAACTCGGTGGCGTTGGCAAAGAGGGCGTTGGGGGCGTGATGCTCGTCGTTGGGACGGAGGTCGAGGCGGAAGGGGCCTTCGCCGCCAAAGAGGTTTTGGGCGTTGAGGCTGGTCACCTGAAGGTGATAGGTGGTTCCGACGACAGCGTTGAAACGCAGGTAGGCATCGAAGCCGACCCCGTTGCCAAAATCTTCCTTCACATGGGTGAGGTCATCAACGGAGTCGCCGGTGAAGACGTTGAGCACGACGTTCCAGCGGCGGGGTTTATCGAGACGCTCGCCGTAGATGCCAAATTCTCCGGAAGCGGGGGCGGTCCAGGTGTACCAGACGCTGCTGCTGCCGTTAAAATTTTGATCCGGCTCGCCGCTCTCGCGGGCGGCTCCTTGGTTATTTCCGGTGACGGTGGTGCGGAAACCTTCCAGCACGGTCGCGTTGGCGAACAACTCATTCTCCGGCACGGGAACCATTTGTAGGTTAAGCGGCACGTTGGTGAGCGGAATGTCCCAGGCTTCGACGGCAATGCGGTAGGTTGTGCCCTGAATGGCTTCGAAAGTGAGGGAGGTTGGCCGGTTGGCTGCGCCGTCGGAGGATATGAGGGTGAGATTATCGACCGCGTTGCCCGTATAGACGGCGACGATGCTCGACGAAAAGGTACCGCTGGTGGAAAGGGTGGTGCGCCCGTTCTCCGGTGCGGTCCAGTTGTACCAAACGGTTTCGCCGTTGCCCTGGTTGGGCCAGTGCTTGGGCTCCCCTTCTTCGCGCGAGGCAAAGAAGGTGTTGACCTGGCGGGTGACATCGGTCCCGGAGAGGATGATGGGATTGTTGAAATCGTCGTTTGCCGGGGGAATGGCAATAATGGCACTGACGTTGCCTTCGGCACCGTTGTAACCATCGACCGCGATGTAGTAGGTCTCGCCCGCGATGGCCTGGAAATCGACCCGTGAAAAGGTGGCTCCCACAGCATTGATATTGGACGCGACGGGGGAGAGGTCCGTCATTTCCGCATCGGACGCCGGGCCGGTGTAAACGGCGGCGACGGTATTGAAGGTGCTGCCCCGGGTGGAGAAGCCGACGCGTCCGGTAAAGCCAGCGGTCCAGCGATACCAAATCGAGGCCGTGGCGGTTTCACCGGCATGGGCGGGTTCGTCCGGCTCGGCGAGGGCGTTGCGGTTGGTTCCCAGAACAGAACGCTGGAGGTCGAGTTCGATCGCGTTGGCGAGATCGCTGTTGCGGGGCGGGCCAATGATGTCGAGCATGAAGAGCCCCTCCTCACCGCCGATTCCGGCGACCGCAATATGATAGGTGACTCCCGCTTCGGCGGTAAAGGAGACGGATTGCTCCTCGATGCCGACGGAGGAAAGTTCCGCGACCGAGTCGCCGGTGAAAACGCCGATGACGGCGGGGATGACCTCGTAGGTCAGGTCGAGGTTGCCTTGCAGAGGACTGAAAACGACGCGTTCGTCCACCACGCTGACGCTCGTTTGCCCGTTGGCCACTGGGGTGAAGCTGAACCATACGTTGTTAGGTTCGGATTCGGCCCCGAGGGCGGGTTCGCCGGGAACGTAGGTCGCCCCGAGGTTGTGGGTGCGGAGGAAGGCGACGTCACCGTGGACCGTACGCGACTCGCTGAAGCTGTTGTTAAAGGGCGTGTTGTCGGTGGAGGTGATCGAATTGGCCAAATTGAGGCGTCCGCCAGTCCCGACGATGCCTTCCGCCAGGTCGGGGAGCGTGTCCACCCCGCGATAGAGTCGGTTGATCAATTGCCCGTACGTGTCACCCGGAAACTCGGCCTTCAGCAGGGCGAGCGCACCCGCCACGTGTGGCGAGGCCATCGAGGTGCCGTTGAGGGAGCGGTAGTCCGTGTCGGACTCGATCCCGAGTGAGTAAATGGCGGAGCCCGGGGCGGCGAGGTCAACAGTGCCCTGGCCATAGGAGGAAAAGCTGGAACGTTCGTCAGTGCGGGTGGTGGAGGCCACGGTGACGATGTTTTCCACGCCATAAGCGGCGGGGTAAACGGGGTTGAAATCCACGTCGGTGTTGGAGTTGCCCGCCGCCGCAACGAAGATGATCCCGGCGTCGCGGGTTTCCATGATCGTGTCGAGAAGCGCTTGACTGAAAGCCGGGCCGCCCCACGAGTTGTTCAAAATATCGACCTCGTTGTCGATCGCGTATTCGATGCAGATGATCGCGTCGGAAAGGGTGCCGCCACCTGTTTTGGCGAGGAAACGCAGGCCCATCAACTGCACATCCCAGGCCACGCCGGTGATGCCAAGATCGTTATTGCCGACTGCGCCAATCGTCCCCGCAACGTGGGTGCCGTGGCCGTTGTCGTCGATAAGGTTCCCGGAATGGGTAATGGCATCGATGCCGTGAATGTCGTCCACAAATCCGTTGCCATTGGTGTCCGTCCCATCGGCGGTTTCGGTGGGGTTGACCCAAAGGTTTGCGGTGATGTCCTCGTGGGTGGTACGGATGCCGGAGTCCACCACACCAACGATAATGGAAGACGCGTCGGTCCGGGTGTTCCAGGCGGTGGTTGCGCTGATGTCCGCCCCCGCCACGCCGCCGTCTTGGCCGGTGTTGTTGAGGGCCCAGAGCGTTCCGTCGAGAAAGGAGGGATCATTGGGTTCCACGGTCGGGTGAACGATGTAGTCCGGTTCAGCGTAGCGAATGCTGTCGCGCAGTTCATTCAGGGCCCGGGTGAGCGCCGGAATCGCGTCGGCATGATTGTGCGGATCGAGAATATCCACCCGATGCAGCCCGCGCCGGTTCACTGCGAGTCCCAGTTGCGCGCCATGCGCAAGCAGTTGCCCGTTGATCGTGTCGGCATCGGTCCCGGGATTCAGCCGGACCAGAATGTGGTCAGCCGCCGCCTCTCGTCGGGAGAGAAGGTGTTCCTTCCCGTCCGAATCGGTTTCCACCAGATCCTCAATGCGAATACGGTAAGGAAGATCGGGCGGAGTGATGAAGGTTACCCGGCGATGAATTTCGTCGATGGGCTCAGTTTCGTAAACGAACTCAATCACGGCTCCGGGCCAGAGGGCTTGGATTTCGGGATCGGGATTGGTCCGGTCACTTTGTACCAGAGGCAGTGACCGGAGGTGGGTGACCTTTTCCCGGTCGGGCAAGGGGGTTGAGGTTAAGGCTTTGCGGGTGGCTTCGGGAGAGGGGGCGGACGGGGACGAGGCCTTGGAAGGAACCATGGTTTCCGACGCTATCGCCTCCTCCGGGGAGGTGGAGATGGCCTCGGCAGGTCCTTGAACAGCAGGGGTGGAAGTTTGCTCAGGCGCTGGTTGATTCGTAAAGAGAAGAAGAATCAGTCCGGTAAGCAATCCAGCGGAGATAAGGATGGGGGAGATTTTACGCATCATGAGATCAGGGGGTAATCTATTTCACACCCTATCTTATTCCGGGGTTTCTGATAATCAGGGAAAAGGGGTATCGTAACTTTGGGAGTGGTGGAGGGAGGGGGAAAGTAAGAATTATGAATTAAGTGTCGAGTGTCGAGTCCTGAAGAAAAGTTGACAGTTTAGTTTCGTATTTTGGTTTTGGGTTATAGGCAAGAAGTTGGCCTTTCCAAAGGTATTTTGATGAGTTGAATGGGATGTACAGAAGGAGAGGATAGGGCCCTGCAGGGATGCAACCCGAGCGCTCCATTCTGTGCGTATACGGCGGGATGGAGAGGTAATCCCTCTCCGTCCCCAGCGCAGTGTGATTGAAGCTTCTGGGG
>JAFIGF010000009.1 GCA_020831535.1 Opitutales bacterium
TCGGTCAACTTGGTTTTGCCGACCGTATATAAAACACAGCCGGCCGCCATGAACATCAGCGTCTTGTACAATAGGTTATTGAACGCATGGGCCGTCGCCGCGTTGATCCCCAGATCGCCTCCGGCTCCAATGGCCGCCACCATATAGCCGACCTGGCTGATGATATGATATGCCAGAATCAAACGAATATCGTTCGCCAAAACCGCGTAGTACACCCCCCAGAGAGTCATGGCGATCCCGAGATACAGAAGCACCTCCCAACCGGGAAAAAGTACCGCCAAAGCAAAAACCGCGGTTTTGGTGGAGAAAGCGCTGAGGAACACCGAACCGGTTACCGTTCCCTTGGGATACGCATCCGGAATCCAAGTATGCAACGGCGGCATGCCGGCGTTGACCAAAATCCCCGCCAACATCATCGTCTTGCCAACCGTCCAACCACCAGACAGGGCCTCCACGGCGAGACTCCCACTTTCGGCGAAGTGGAAAAGAATCCCGCCCAACAAAAGGCTTCCGCCTAGAAGGTGCAGCATTAAATAGCGGAACCCCACCGCCGCGGAATCACTCCGCCCTCCCCGCCAGACGATAAAGGTCGAGGCCACGGCCATGAGTTCCCAAAAAATGACCAGACTCAGCAAGTCTCCCGCAAAAACCACGCCCTGCGCCCCGGCGGCATACAGAAGCCCAGCCGCCTGCTCCCGGGGGTCTTTGTGATGGTAGGCGTACACCGCCGCCACCACGGTTACCAAGGCAAAGGCGAAACCAAAAGTCAGCCGCAGTGGATCCACCACGAAAGGGGATACTTCATAGAGCAAGAACGGAACCGTCCATTCCGTCCCCTCCCGAAGAAAGGGAATCTGCAAAAGGACGACCAAAGGCGCGCCGACCAATAGAATTGCACGGGTACGGGAACAGAGCAGCGGCCACAGAACCACCGCCGTCAACAAAACAAATACCGGAGGAAAATTCATCAGTGGTGCCCTCCTTTCTTTTCCAGGGGCTCTTCTTTCAAAGCATATGGTTCATAATAGTCTTCCTTTCGGCTCAAGGCCTTTTTGCCGACCACCTTCGTCAGGAATAAAAGAAGCAGGCACCCGGCGAAACCAAAGACACTGTAAAAAAGCGGGAATCCGGTTTCCTCATCAAAAATCCCGGCCACCACGGTGCCGATCAGGAGAATCACCAGCACCGCCCAAGCCATAGGGGTCATTTCATTTCCCCCGTTGGCAGAGTTGTTTTTATGATTTTCACTCATAGCGGCAAACCTCCTCCCATGATGTCCTGGGTAACCCGCGTCGCGATGGTGAAGAACCGCAACGGCAGATCCGGAAAGAAACAAAAGAACACCGACATCGCTCCGGTTAGAGTCAACGGCACAACCATCCAGGGGGAGGCCTCTCCGACCCCTTCCCATACACTGCGACCATCCGCCCGCTTTTCGCCTTCCCGGAAAAAGGCACGGTGGACAATGGGGAAGAAATACGCGGCATTCAACAAGCCGGACAAAAGCAAGACCACCACTAAAGGCCACATCTGCGCCTCAATTCCCCCGGAAACCAGAAACCATTTACTGATAAATCCATTCACCGGCGGCAAACCAACCAAGCCCAGAGAACCTATCGTAAAAGCCCCAAGGGTCCATGGCATCGCCCGGCCAATTCCGTCGAGTTCACGGATGTCGGACTTATGCGTGTGGACAAAAATCGCCCCCGCACAGAAAAACAAGGTGATCTTCATCGTCGCGTGGGTTGAGATATGCATCATTCCCCCGATAAATCCCTCGGCCGTGAGCAAGGAAGCCCCGAGCGCGATGTAGGAAAGATGCCCTACCGTTGAATAAGCCAGGCGGCGTTTGAGATTGGTTTGCTGTAAAGCAATCAGTGAGGCGAGGATAATCGTGGTCCCGCTGGCCACCGCCAAAATGATATTCAGACCATAGGTGGCCATCACCTCGGGCCCGAAAACGAAACCCACCACCCGGACAACCCCGAAGGCTCCCGACTTGACCACCGCGACGGCGTGCAAGAGAGCGCTCACCGGAGTGGGCGCAACCATGGCATTGGGCAACCAACTGTGTAAGGGCATGATGCCCGACTTCACCCCGACCCCAATCAAAAAGAGCACAAACAGGAATTTCATCCCCGAGGCGGACACCATTCCCTCTTCCAAAATCCCCCCGGGCGTAAATTCCAGCGTTCCCGTCGCCATGTAAACCCAGGCCATCCCGGCAACCATCAGCAAACCCGCCGACAAGGCATAGGCGAGATACTGCCGCCCCGCAGCAATAGCCTTTTTACTCTCGCTATGCACCACCAACGGGTACGTCGCCAGGGTCAGCAATTCGTAGAAGACAATGAAAGTCAGCAGATTCGCCGAGAAGGCAATGCCGATCGTCGCCGAAAGACTCAGCGCAAAGCTGGCAAAATAACGGGTCTGCTTTTTCTCCGCATGGCCCCGCATGTACCCAATGCTGTAGCAGGAGGTGAGAATCCATAAACCCGAGGCAATCAGCGCAAAAAAGACCCCGAAGGGATCGGCCCGAAGGGAAAAGTCAATGCCCTCGGCAATCTCAAAGAGAACCCATTCGCCCGCCCGGCCCGCCAACGCATCGGGCAGCAGGGTCAGGACCAAAACAAACTTGATGACCGCCGCGATCAAAGTTACCGCCTCCCGTAGATTCGGCTTCCGCCCGAAGGCCAGAATCAAGGGAACCGCCACCGCCGAGACGATCATCGCCCAGAAGGGCACCGTGCTGAAATAGGTTTCGTAGGCACTCATGATAACTTACCAGACGGGAAACATGGGTTGCAGGAAATGGGTGACAATCCAGGCATTGGCAAAGCCCAGAACGAGAAGGGAGCCCGCCAGCACCAAAGTGGGATATAGCATGGCCGCACTGACTTCGCGGGAAGAGGTGGCCTGATCGGCTTCTTCGTCGTGGTCGTCATAGGCCTCCCCATCACTCCGAAGATAGACCTTTTCCAGAACCCGGAAGAAATAAACCGCGTTCAGCAGGGTGGACAGCAACAACACCGCCAGAAAAACCCATGCCCCCTCCTCAATACAGCCAAGCAACAAATACCACTTACTGAAGAATCCGATGGTGGGCGGCAAGCCGATCATCGAAAGCGAGGCCACCGCCAACGCCGCACAAGTCCAGGGCATCGCTACCCGGGTACGGTGATCGAGCCGGAAAATATCATAATGACCGAGGCGATGCAGGAAATTCGTCTGCACCATAAACAAACACGCTTTCATGAAACAATGGGCAAAGGCATGCAGCACCGCCCCGATTAAACCGAGCGGATTGGCCAACCCTATCCCCAAGGCAATGTACCCTACCTGGGCCACACTACTGTACGCCAGCATCCGTTTCATATCCCGCTGCGTAATCGCCATGACACTTCCCCAGACAACCCCGGCAGCTCCCATCCAGCCGACGATGGTGGTCAGTTGAATCCCCTCCTTCATGAAATCAATGGCAAAGAGAAAGAGGAAAATCCGGATCAACACGTAGGCCGCCACTTTGGTCCCGATCGGTGCCACCAGGGTCGTCGCCGGGGAGGAAGCAAAGGTGTAGGCGTCCGGCAACCATCCGTGCAGCGGAAAAAGGGCCATCTTCAACCCAATGCCCACCACCATCAACACCGCCGCGGCAGCAATGCCCGCAGTCACCGGAACCTCCGGAATCATCACCGCCAACTCAGTCATATTCAGCGAACCGACTTCCATGAAGAGAAAGCCGATGCCCAACAAATAAAGTGACGCCCCGATCGTTCCCAAAATCAGATACCGGAAAGCCGATACCGCCGCAGGTTTGCGCCCCGTGGCCAAGAGCGCATAGCTGGCCAGCGAACTGATCTCCAGAAAGACATACAAATTGAACAAATCCCCCGTCAGTACAATCCCTGTCAAGCCCCCGACCAGCATCAAGGCGGAGCTGTAATACGCCGGGATCCGATCCCCCACCTCAATGCGTACCCGCTCCTCGCCATGCAACAGCACCACCGCCGCCACCAGGGTGATCATCAGACAGAAAAAGGCCGACAAGGGATCGAGAATCAACTCAATCCCCATGGGAGGCTGCCAACCGCCCAAATGGTAATGGATGGGCCCCTCCGTAACCGAATGCACCATCCCGATTATCGAAAGGACCGCAGACAGCCCCATCCCGGCCAAGGCTACGAGAAACGGCAAATAATTTTCCTGCGAACGCTTCCCGAAGACGGCAAACATCGAGGCCAACAAAAGGACCATCGGAATGAGAACAGGAATATGGTTCATGCGGAACCTCCTTTCGGCGAAGACGACCTTTGGGTATCGTTGGTATCGCAGTCCCCATCATCCTCCGGCGAGGGGGATTCCAGCTTGTTCAGCAACTCATCTTCTTCAATGGTCCCGTAGTTGTCGTAAATTTTGATAAGCAAGGCAAACGCCACCCCGACAATCGCCACGCCCACAACAATGGCCGTAAGCATAAGGGTATGGGGCAAGGGGTTCAGATAATTTTCCACCACCTGCACATCGATCTCCGGATCCCGCACCGGTACCGTGGCATCCCATTTGAAGGCCGCCGTGACAAACAACAAAATCATCGAATTCTGAAAAATGATCATCCCCACGACCTTTTTGTGGAGGTTGTTCTTAAACAACATCCCGTAAAGCCCGATAATCATCAGCAGAACAATCGCCCAATACGCGTAGCGATCCTGAACATATTCCAATAAATCCGACATCAGGACATCCCTCCTCTCCCCATATCAGGGCCCGACTGTCGATTCGTCCGGACCATATCGTCAAAAATAGAAACCAATCCGGTCATAACCGCCAGGCCAATGCCCACCTCAACGATGAGAATGCCATAATAGCGAACCACGGGCACCTCCATACCGGGAACCGGAACCGCCCCGTAATCCATGTAGTTTCCTCCGAAAAATAAAATCACCACCCCCAGACCGGCAAAGATGACCGCTCCCAGGGAAGCCAGGGGAGTGGCTATCGCGGTCGCCAAAGTCGGTTGGCTCTCCTCCCGGCCCTCGGTCATTCGAATCAACAGGATTCCAGCCGCCAATAGCGCGCCGCCCTGAAACCCGCCGCCGGGGCTGTAATGGCCATGGATAATGACATAGATGCCGAAAACCTGAATGAAGGTTGCCAGGGTGCGACTTACCATTTTGATGATCAAGCTCTGGGAAGGATTGGTCATTTCTCCTCATCCTCCCTTCTACGCAAAATCAAATAACAAGCGATCGCCGCAGCAAACACCACCACCACTTCGCCCAGAGTATCAAAACTCCGGTAATCCCCTAAAACCACGGTGACCATATTCGGGGTCGCGGCATCCTCATAAGCGGACTGGATGAAATAGGCGCCCGCTCCCGTATTTCCCGCAGCATTGATGACCTGGTGGGCCGGAGCATCAGGCAAACCTCGTTTGGGCAAGGAATCGACAGCCACCAACAACAGAATCGTAAGTGACAGAAGACTGAGAAAACCGAGAATCTTTTTTCCTTTGCTCATATCCATCAATCCTTGGTTTTACGGGTTGTGCGATAAATCGCGGCGACAAAAAAGACTCCAACAATTCCGGCCCCGACAACGGCTTCGGTAAAGCCAACATCAATGGCCCCCATCGAGATAAACAACAGCGCCACCGTGAACCCAAAGGCCGCCGTCGCCACCGCCGAGGTCATCAAATCCTTCGCCTGAAGGGCTACGATGGCCGTGGTGAGCAGCAAGATATCCAGAAAGATTTCCAGGACCCAATTCATTCCTTATCCTCCAGTTTTCGGTGTTTGCGATCGGCCACCTCCCCGAGCAACGGCCGGAGCCCCGCGCGAAACGCCGCCCGGGCCAAGGCATGGATGGCTACCGGATTCGAAAGGATCACAAAGATCACCCCCACCAACAATTTCAAACCCGCCTGGGAAAAGCCAATCAGAAAAACCAGCCCCAACAGCAAAAGGATGATTCCCGTCGTATCGACCATACTGGCGGCATGACTCCGGGTGTAGAAATCCGGTAGCCGAATCAAGCCCAAACTGCCGACAAACATCGCCAGAAGGCCAATTCCAACCAGGACCCACCCGATCACCTGCAGAAGACTTTCAAGCATCCCGGGACCTCCTTTCCGAAGGCTTGTGGAAATACTTGGCCACCGCAATCCCCGCAATAAAGTTCAAAACCGCATACGCCAGGGCAATGTCGATAAACATGTCCACGCGGTCATAAAGAAGACCAAACAGCACGATCAGACCGATAATCTTCGCCCCCATGGCCCCGATGGCGAGCAGACGATCAAAAACCGTCGGCCCCACCACGACCCGGTAAAAGGGCATCAGAATAATGCCCACCAAAAGAACAATACTGACGGTTAACAAAGTTACCATGGAAGTTCTTGAATATCCGTAATCTGCTCGACCCCTTCAGCTCCTTTTTCGGGTTCCGCCGAAAAAAGGCGTCCCACTCGTTTTTGCATATCTCCAGCCAGCAAACCTTCCGCAGAGGTTTCATCCAGGGCGTGAACCCAAAAAGTGTCCCCCTGTATTTCCAGCGTCAGCGTTCCCGGAGTCAAGGTAATCGAATTCCCCAAAATGACCCGGGCCGCATTGGAAGGCATTTTCGAATTGAATTTCAACATCAACGGATGGATCTGGTGACGGGGCACCAAAATGACCTTGCCGACATGGAGGGAGGAAAGAATCATTTGCCAAGCCAACCAGGGCAGATAAATCGGCAGTTTCAGGAAATGAGCGTGCAGGGAGATCGAATCCTCGTCCTTGCTAAGGGGCCCCAGACGACGATCCAGCCACACCACAAAGGAGACCGCCAGCAATCCGGTAATGATGTGAAACAGTTCCAGTTTCCCGCTCATGACCAGCCAAAATCCAAACAAAACCGCCCCCTCGGCGAAAACAAAGCGCGGAGAACGGTGACTGAATTTTTTCGTTGTCGAAGATGACATGAGTGAAAAGTAGAGCAGTTAACAGACCAGAGGAGAAAAAAATGATAGAGATACAGCTCTTAATTTCGGTCAAGGGGAATCGGAATTTTTTCCTGTTTTACCCAAAACTCCCCCGGCAAAACGTATTGCCGGAAAAGGGATCTCCCCCATTCCCCGACGAACCGCTTCCACGCCGCCCGCCCCCCGGGCAGCCGCCATGAGTCAGGCCTCCCGTTCTCCGAAAAGAGCAGAACCTATGCGAACTTGCGTACTGCCCTCCAGTATCGCTTCTTCGAGATCACCGCTCATGCCCATGGAAAGAACTGGTAAAGGCAAGCTGGTTTCCACACGAATCCTCGCGGCCATTTCCCGCAGATCGGCGAACGCCTGACGCGCTCGCGAACGACCGCCCTCAAGGGGTGCGATCGTCATAAACCCTTCCCAGCGCAAAAAGGCAGCGGTGGCTAAAAAGTCCACGACTTCCGCAACATCCTCGGGCAAAACCCCGAACTTCCCCTCATCCCGACCCGTGTTTACCTGCAAGAGAATCCTCTGCGGGTGGCCGGCCTCTTCGGCCAAACGATCCAATCGCCGGGCCAGCTTGAGCGAATCCACACTCTGAATGCGATCAAACAAGCGGACCGCAGCGCCCGCTTTATTGCTTTGCAAGTGCCCGATCAGTTCCCACCGCGCGGTAAAATCGGCCTGCTCGATTTTTTCTTTGGCCTCCTGCACCCGATTTTCCCCGAAGACCCCCCACCCCAGCTGGCCCGCCGCGGCAATTCTGGATAACGGATGAGTCTTGCTAACCGCCATGATTTCCACTTCGGACGGAGAACGGCTGGCCGCCTCACAGGCTTTCACGACCCGCGCCTGCACCATTTCCTGTTTTTTTTTAAGAGTTGCCAATTTACTTTTTTCCATAAGAATTTCTTTTACCTGAGTTGCAAAACCATTAGCATTACGCTATATATTACCCATGCATATTGAAAACTTAAAAGTGTTTTGTGATTTAGTCGAGAGCACGAGCTTTTCCCGCGCCGCAAAACTCAATGGGGTCACCCAAAGTGCGGTCAGCCAGCAACTGCGCACCATGGAAAAATATTTCGATGCCACCATCCTGGACCGCAGCCAAAAACAATTCCGCCTGACCGCTGAAGGCAAAATTCTGTACGAAACCGCTCTGCAAATCCTGCAAACTTTTGAAAAACTACATGGCGATCTGCAAGCCATGAAGAAGGTCGTGAGCGGGACCATTCGCATCGCCACGGTTTACAGTATCGGTCTGCACGAATTGCCCCCCTATATTAAGCTTTTCCTTCAGCAATTCCCCCAGGTCAATGTTCGCATTGAATACCGCCGCTCCAATTTGGTGTACGAGGATGTTGCCCACAATGTGGTCGATTTGGGGCTGGTCGCCTTCCCCGCCAAACAACGCAGCATCGATATTCTTCCCTGGCGCGATGATGAACTGGTCTTTATTTGCGAACCAAACCACCCTATGGCGGAAAAGAAAAGTGCCTCGCTCAAGGAAGTGGCGAAACAAAAATTCATTGGGTTTGAACCGGACATCCCCACACGAAAAGAAATCGACCGGATCTTCCGCGAGAAAAATCTGCCAATGGACCCCGTCATGGAGTTCGACAATATTGAAACCGTCAAACGGGCCGTGGAAATAGATGCCGGGGTGTCAATCGTTCCCCGTTCCACCGTTTCGCAGGAAACCCAGCAAGGAACCCTTGTCTCTTTGCCCATTGAAGGCCCGAAACTTTTACGCCCCCTGGGGATTTTGCGCCGAAAAGGACGGACCATGACCCCCGCCCTGGAAAATTTCCTGAGCCTTCTAAAGCGAAACGTTTCCACCAAGACCAGACAAGCGGGAAAGAAGTGAAAACCCTCCCACTTCGCAAAGCCTCCGGCTCCAGCGATTTTCCTTTAATTCATTGGCGTCAGGCCATTAAATGCGAATGGCATGAACCATTTTCCCCACTACCGGAACCGAACGGTCTTTTCATTGGACGGTTTATGGGATGCCGCCTCATTGGGCGAGCATCCCGAACCTGAATCATTCTCTCCCGGGAATATACAATGGGATGGCCCGGCGGCCATCCCCGGAGTAGTGGACGCCCTCCCCGATTATCGCAAGCAAAGAGGGTTGTTTGCTTTTCGCAAACGGGTTTCCTCCACCACTGCCGGCAAACCCGCCGTCTTGAAATTCGGCGGCCTCGGCCTTTGGGCCAAACTCTTTGTCGACGGTCAGGCCCTGGCCACTTGCCGCACCCCTTACGCCCCGTGGGAAGTTGAGGTTCCCGCCTCCGAAAAGTCGGAAAGAGAAATCATTCTCCTGATCGACAACCGATTTGATGCTCAACGGGTCCCTCTGTTTGACCCGTATTTTGACTTTTACGGTTACGGGGGCGTGTACCGTTCCGTCGAATGGCACGAGGTCGAGAAACTGTCTTTGGAAAGAGCGGTGGTTTCCACCGTGGACCTCAAGGGCAAGGTACAGGTGGAATTTCGCTTCCGGGGAAAAATCACGGAAGAACTCGAACTCCGCATCTTCTTCGACGACGACCAACAAAGCACCACCCATCGCATTTCCCCCGACAACGCAGGCAAACCTCTCAAGCTCACAGTCCCCTCCCCCCGACCTTGGCATCCGGAACATCCCCACCTCCACCAACTCAAGGTCCACTGTCAGGGAGAGATCCTGATCGAAAGATTTGGTCTCCGCAAGATTGAGACCAAAAACGGAAAAATCATTCTTAACGATCAACCGATTAAGCTACTGGGATACAACCGGCATGAAGCCCACCCACAGTTCGGGCCTGCCCTCCCCCTTTCGCAGCTGGTTCAGGACCTGCAAATTCTGCGGCAAACGGGTTGCAATTTTATTCGCGGAAGCCACTACCCGCAAGACCAGAGGTTTCTGGACCTGTGCGACGAAATGGGCTTTCTGGTCTGGGAAGAAGCCCTCGGTTGGCAAGCCCATCCAGAGCATTTTGCCAATCCTGATTTTTGCGATCTACAGGAAACCCAAACCCGGGCCATGGTGCGAACCAGCATTAACCATCCCAGCATCATTATGTGGGGATTCCTGAACGAATGCGACAGCCACCTCCCAGAAAGCGAAGACTTTATTGGTCGCTTAGCGAAGGCCGCCAAAGAAGAGGACTCCTCACGCCTGGTCACCTTTGCCTCCAACCACCCCTTCGAGGAGCGCAATTACCGCCACATGGATGTCCTCGCCATCAATGCCTACCCTGGCTGGTATCCGGAAGGAGAACACAAAGAACGCCCGTTGGAGGAAATCGAAGAACGCATCGATCGTTTGCTCGCTCATTTCAAGAAAGAGGGGGTAGCGCACAAACCCTTCTTACTCAGTGAAATTGGCGCTGGCGCCATTTACGGTTGGCGGGATGAGCTGGAGGCCCACTGGTCCGAACAATATCAGGCCAGCTACCTCGACTTGGTTACCAAGCGGGTTCTGCGCGACCCATCGATTTGTGGGGTCGCCCTTTGGCAATTCTGCGACGGCCGCACGTATGCCGATACCAGAGCGCTGGGCCGCCCCCGGGCCTTTAACAACAAAGGCTCTTTTGATGAATACCGACGACCAAAACTTGCCGCCGCGGTGGTTCGGCAAAATTTCCGGTCTGGCTCAGCTAAGGTATAAAAGTTCGCCTTTTGACGACCCTTCATTCACTCCGGCGGTAAGCAAATGCTTCCGGAAGACCATTTTGACGAGTGTTCTGAATCAGATCATGGAGAATCCGCAAGGTCTCCATAAGGTGCAAATCAAAAGCCTCCGCCTGCTCCACCAATTCACTGTCTTCGGATTCCCCCAATTCCGGATCGGGAGGAAGATCATCACCCCTCCCATGTTCCAGAACCGCCTCTTCTTCCTCTTCAAGACGAATTTCGGAAGGCACAGGCTGTTTCATGGCAAATTCGGCCTGTCTTTCATCAAGATACTCCCGAAATTCCCGATCAGCTTCGAGTTGCGTCCGGCGATATTCCTTGTTGAGTGAGTACTCGGTACGTTCCTGCCGTCCTTGGAACCATTCAATGGCTTCCTCGAAAAACAAGAATTCAGCTAATTCTTTCTGTCGAACTAAGCTGTTTGCCTTCAACCCGAGACGTAAGTCGTCGTCAACTCCCCAGGCAAAATCCTTGCCAGCCAAAATCTTCTCCCACTCGTCATTCGGGCGTTTATTCCAACCTAAAGCCCGGGGCAAGGAGGCTTCTCCGATGGGCAGATGGTTGTTAAAAGAGGGAAGAGGAATGTCCGGCACCACCCCTTGTTTCTGGGTGGACTCTCCATCCGGGAGATAAAACCGTCGAACCGTTAATTTAGCCGCCCCGGTTTTTTCCCCACGAAAAGGGGTCCGCGCAAAGAAGGGGGCGAAAGACGCCATCTCTTGCACACTGCCTTTCCCATGCGTCGATTTGTCACCCACCACGATCGCCCGACCATAACTTTGGAGGGCACCGGCAACGATTTCCGAAGCCGAGGCACTGTACCGGGAGACCAAGGCCACCAAAGGTCCATCATAAAAAACTTCCCCACGATAGATACCTTGGTTGCGGTTTCGCCTTTCCGTCGGATAAATTGAAACAACTGGCCCGGAGCCGATAAAAAGACCAGTCAACTCCACCGCCTCCCGCAGCAAACCGCCGCTGTTCCCACGAAAATCCAAAACAATCCCAGAGACTCCGGCCTCTTCGAGTTTGCCGATCAGTTTTTTCACGTCTTCCGTGACACTGACTTCATCCCGACCCTCGCGAGCCTCCGCTCCATAAAATGAAGGAATCGTCAAGACCCCAAGGGACATTTCCTCCCCTTCATTCACCGGAAAGGAAAAGATCTCCGCATGCGAACGACGCGCCGTAAGTTCAATGGTATCCCGAACCAAGGTTACTTCGCGTCGGATGGATGAATCGGTAGCATCGGCGGGGATGATCGTCAAAGTGACTTCCGTATCTTTTTCTCCGCGAATTTTACGTACCACATGGCGAAGTTGCATATCAACAACATCCACGGGGCCCTCCCCTTCCTGCGCGACCGCAACAATGCGGTCCTCCACTTGCAATTCTCCACTGAGGGCCGCCGGACCACCCGGCATCAACTCACGAATCACGCAATACCCGTCTTCCGTAGTCAACACCGCCCCAATACCAACCAAGGCAAGTTCCATATTGATCCGAAAATCCTCAAAACTATCCGCCGAAAAAAAGGCCGTATGAGGATCATACAATCGCCCCAAATGAGACAAAAAGACCTCCTGAACATCCTGGGCCGTGGTGTCCACAAGATTAGAGCGCATGCGATCATAGCGGCGCTCCAAAATGTTCAAAGCCTCTTCCTCTTCTTCTTCGCCAAGGAGCAATTGCAAATATTCATAATGCAATCTCCTTTCCCAGAGATCTTCCATTTCCGACCCTTCCGCCGCCCAGTCACTTTTCCGCCGATCAGGCGCATAGGTTTCCTCGGTGTCTAAATCAAAGGACGATGACAATCGCCCGGCAATACCATCAAGACGGTCTTTAGCCCGTTTTTGATACAGGGCATGAATTTGAAACAGAGGCTCTAAATCCCCAATGCGAAGACTTCTCACAATGCTTTCGGCCAACTCATCCTTAATCAGGGCAAAATCCTCGCGGGTGAAAAATAATTTCTGTGAATCCACCGCCGTCATGAATTGCTCGATAATCTCCTCCCCCGAAAAAGTATCCAAACGCTCGTTTTTGATATGTTGGTGCTCGAGCATCTGAATCATCAAACTCGTCTCCTGTCGCATCAAGGACGTCGCCGTGTGAGGAGAGTCGGGCAGCTTGGAGCCCATCAGGGGCTGAACCAAAGACCAGGGTATTACGAAAAGAGAGAGAAGGAAAAATTTGCGGCGCATAATGAGAAAGTACCTGTTGCTAAGAGTTTGTCTGTTTTTCGAGGGAATTTGTTCCAAATTGACTCCGGATAAGTTTCACCATCGAAAATATAGAGAAAGCTTCAGGGGTGTCAAAAGACCGGGGCCAATGCCAGCCGAAATCCTAGATTGTCGTACCGGAAGGAGGGTTCGTTACCATGGCGGTAGGCAGCCCGGCAAAACTGTCCGGTGATACTCCAACTCCCGCCTCGGTTGACCCGAACAACGCCCCCCGCAGGCCCGTTGAAATCAGACACCGTACCCCCGGGATAACGACCCAACCAACTCCGTGTCCATTCCCGCACATTCCCGTGCATATCATACAATCCCCATTCGTTGGGCCTTTTCTGCCCCACCGGATGCGTCCTTCCACGACTGTTTGAACGATACCAACCCGCCCGTTCCAAATCCATGATGTTGTCACCGGTATTGAAGCGGGTCTGGGTTCCCGCCCGGCAGGCATATTCCCATTGGGCTTCAGTGGGCAAAGTAAAAACATAGTCAAGCGGTAAGCGTTCGACGGCTTGATACCTATTCGTCAGAATACGAGAAAAACGCATCGCCTCTTCCCAGGAAACATAATCAACCGGCGCATTCGCCCCACTTTCCTCAAAACGGCTGGGATTACTTCCCATGACTGCCTCCCATTGTTCTTGTGTGACGGGATATTTGCCGATCCAGAACCCCCGGGTAATCCGCACCCGAGTCTGCGGCCCTTCATCGCTCCAACGCCCCTGCTCGTCCACCGGACTCCCCATCGTAAAGGCCCCCGGTTCAATCCAAATCATCTTCAAATCCTCCGCTCCAGTCATCTCCACGACAAAATCCTCGCCGGGCAAAATGGCCTCGGGCGGAATTGGCTCGGCCCGAAACTCATCCCACCACGACAAACCCCAATCCCAGAAAATAAAAAGTCCCGTTCCCAGAAAAAACAAGATTAGCCCCAAACCCAAGGCCCAAACCCTCGGTTTGCCCCGGGTATTTGACCGCTTAGCCGTTCTCACCTTCGCCACCCCCGCACGCACCTTGGGAATTTTTCCTTCATCTGCCCCTTTCTCCCTTATGGGAATCCTATCCGTACGCAACCGCATTGTAACTTTCTACTGTATAGCAATAGACCACTCCGAGCCGAAATCAAGGACAACTTCCCTACCGTCCGGGTTGTTGAAAAAAAGAAGGGAAGAAAACAGACTTGCGTTATTTATGCGTATTTTTACAATAAACCCTTTCCTTAATATCTAATTGCGAAATCAAATACCCCTAATGACCGATTTACGAAAAATTTTACTCGTTGACGATGACCCTGATATCAGGGAATTGCTGTCGGCGATCCTCGAGAGATTCGACTTCCCCTATATCATGGCCGCCAGTCCCGAAGAAGCTCGGGAAGCAGTCCAGAATGCCGGGGACGAAATCACTGATATCCTCATCGACTATACCCTCCCGGGAGCGACCAACGGGATTCAGTTAGCGGATGAAATCAAAGAAACCCTTCCCGAGGCGGAAATTACCATCACCAGTGGCTATAGCCAAAGCATGACCGAGCCCGGTATTTCGGAAAAAGGGTATAACTTTCTGTCCAAGCCTTTTTCACCCCAGGAGTTTTTGCAAATTTTGGAAACATCTGACTGTTCCACTCGGTGATTTTCCAGGTCTTTTTTGTTCAGGCGACAGGTCTTTTTTCATCGACGACCTGATACTTTCCCTCACCATCGGCTTGCCGGAGGAACCGCAACAAGGTATTGGTAATACCCATGGCGGCCGCCGAATCATCGCAACACCCAACTTCCCTTACTTCCCAGCCCACCGCGGGTCCCGGGGTCGAAGTAGACGCGCCCAATATGCACGGAACCTGGTTGCGAACCGGGATTGCCTTGGTACTCACCGGCCAATCCATGGTTTTCGGATTAGCGGTTAATTTGGACACCCCCGAGGGCTGGGCCTACCCCATTGTCCACTCTCTGCTCTTTCTCGCCGCCGCCATTGCCATTGTTCTCCTGGCGCCCCCCTTGCTCCGAGAAACCTGGAACGGCCTGAAAGCCCGGAAGGTTACCGTGGAGATGCTGTTTACCCTGAGTGCCGGCGGCGCTCTGGTTGCTTCTCTCATCGCCTCCATTACCGGAACCGGAGCGGTTTATTACGAAGTCGTCGCTCTCGTATTGGCCATCTATACCGTCGGCAAGGCCCTCGGTGCCCGATCACGCGAAAAAGCCCTCCGCGCCGCCGGTTCCACCGCCCAAAGTTTTACCAAAGCCCGGAAAATCGAAGGGACAACGGAGAAGGATGTGGCAGTCGAATCTCTGGCCGCCGGGGATCTCGTCCGTATCCGCTCCGGAGAAGCGGCCACCATGGATGGTTTTGTCGAAAAAGGCGAAGGTCAGGTCACGGAGACGATGATTACCGGGGAAACTTTTCCGGTATGGAAGAAACCCGGCGACCGAATTTGGGCGGGTAGCCACTCTTTGGATGGTAATTTTGTCGTTTGCGTTGATCGCCCCGCCGGCCAGAGGGAAGTGGACCGGGTCTTGGAAACGATTCGCAAGGCAACCTTGAAGCCCAGCGCACTACAGGAGCAGGCCGACCGTTTGATGCAGTATTTTTTGCCTATTGTGGTGGTTGTGCACGTTGCCACCCTGGTCGGCTGGACCTGGTATGCCGGCTGGACCATTGGACTGTTTAACGCCATGGCCGTTCTGCTGGTGGCCTGCCCCTGTGCCCTGGGTTTGGCAACCCCTATTGCCGTATGGGGCACCCTCGTCGGCTTGGCCCGAAAAGGTTTGGTTTCGCGAACAGGGGATTTTCTCGATAATCTGGCCAAAGCCAACCGCATCGTTTTTGACAAAACCGGGACCCTCTCCGAGGAACGCCTCCGGGTTCTGGATTTCTCTCTCCGGGAAGACCTTTCCCCGGAAAACCGCTCCTGGCTGGAGAGTGCCATTCCCGACCTGGCCTCCCGCTCCCTCCACCCGGTAGCCCAAGCTATCGCCAAGGATCTCCCGCATGGTCCGGGAGTCTCATGGACAACCGTTCAAGAACTTCCTGGACAAGGCTTAGTGGGGCACCTGAACGAGCCGCTGAAAAAACAACGAACCCTCTCCCTCCTCCAGAATCGCGATGACGATGCCTCCCGGGACTTACGCAAGGTCCACCTGCTTTTCAACGACCAGAGAGTCGGGGAAATCACTCTGGAAGAACGGTTCCGCCAAGGCCAGGAAGAGGTTCTCGAAGAACTCAAACATCTCGGGGTTGAGGTCTCGGTTTTAACCGGAGACGCGTCCTCAAAGTTCCCCAAAAGCTTGGCCGGAATCGACTTTCACCGGGGCTTGAAACCACAGGATAAAGTTCATCTCATTGAACAATGGAAAGCCCGGGGGGAGATCGTTCTCTTCGTCGGCGATGGCGCCAATGATGCCCCCGCCCTGGCCGTAAGTGATGGCGGGATTGCCATGGGCCACAGCGCCGACCTGACCCAATCAACTGCTTCAGCAGTTCTTCCGGGAAATCGCCTCGCAACTATTCCCGAGAGTATTGTCATGACCCGCATCATCCGGCAGGGCGTTCGCCGCAATTTGCAGTTTGCGACCCTCTATAATCTCTTCGGAATGGGGCTGGCCGCCGGTGGAGTTCTTCACCCGGTGGTCGCCGCTTTGCTGATGGTCGTCTCCAGCATCGTGGTTTCCGGACGAGCCCTCGCCTTGATCAACAAGGCCTCCTTTCGCGGAGCCGTACCGCCAGCGCCCACAGGACGCGCTTGACCACCGGAATCCCCCCGCCCATTCTTCCTTTATGGCCCGTGCATCCTCCCGCAGTCTTTGGAAAGCTCATCTCGAGGGAAAAGATGCGCCTTCCGCCAAGACTTTGCTTCTCGGCAATCAGGGACAATCTTTCCGGGGAACGATCATGGGCATTGATCCCAGCCTTCGGGGAACCGGGGTGGCCATCATCGAGTATATACCGGGGCGCCCTCCTCTCCTACTACACAGTGAAACCCTCACAAACAGTACCAAACTCACACAGGCACAATGCCTGGCCCACATCTTCCAAAAGATAAGCGAAAAAATCGAAATCCATGAAATCCGCACCGCCGCGCTGGAGGAAACGATCTATGTGCAAAACTACCAAACGGCAATGACTATGGGAGCCGTCCGCGGAGCCCTCCTAACCGCCTTAACCCTCGCCTCGGTAGATATCTATCAATACGCCCCCCTGCGCATAAAGCAAGCGGTCGTGGGAGTGGGTCGGGCAAGTAAGCAACAAATGATAAAAACCGTCCGCGGCATCCTGCAGCACGGGGCGGATCTCGCCAGCGATGAAGCGGATGCGGCCGGAGCCGCCCTCTGCCACGCTTTCACCTGGCGGGGACCAATCCAGGAACGCAATCCCGGGTAACCGGGGCTTTCCTCGGACGCCCGCCCGAAGAAATTACCCTACCGATTGAGGCGAAGGGATTTATAACGGTGACTCCCCTCGAAATTGTATAAGAACATATTGCGCCCCCCTCGAAGGGCTTCCTGAGCTTCCTCCAGGGAGGATACCGTCCGTTGGTTGATTTCAATTATGACCGTACCTTCACGAAAATCCTCCGCATGCGGTGAGCCCTCCCGAACTTCTGTGACGACCATGCCTTCCAGGCGGGACTCAATATCGTACTTTTCCCGCAACTCACCGGTCAGAGGTTTCGTCTGAATCCCCGGCAAAAGCTCATTTTCCTTTTTAGCAAATTCTTCCTCCTCTTCTTCCGCTCTTTCCATATCCCCGAGGACAACCGTAAGCTCTTGTTCCTCGCCATCCCGGATTACCACAATCGAAACTTCCTCTCCCGGGCGAAGCTGGGCAATCAGGACTTGCAGAGTGCGGGTATCATAAATGGGTTCTCCATCAACTTCCATGATGACATCCCCGGAACGCATCCCCGCCTCATCCGCCGCCAAACCGCGACGCACATTTCGCACCAAGGCACCACGGTTGACCGGAACTCCAAAGTTTTCCCGCATCTCGGCGGTGAATTCCCGGTCCAGCTGTAATTGGACCCCCAGGGACCCTCTCACCACTCGACCCGAACCGACCAGACTCTGCATCACATTTGAGGCCATATTCACCGGAATCGCAAAGCCGATACCGATACTCCCCCCCGTTCCCGAAATAATGGCAGTATTGATGCCCACGACACGACCATAGGCATCCACCAAGGCTCCCCCGGAGTTCCCCCGGTTGATCGCTGCATCCGTCTGAATAAAATTCTCCAAGCCCTCCTCACCGAGAATTCCCATTTGCGACCGCCCGGTAGCGCTGACGATCCCCATGGTCACCGTTTGTCCGACCCCAAGAGGATTCCCCACCGCAAACACAATATCTCCCACCCGGATTTTATCACTATCGGCAATCGTCGCATAAGGCAGGTTTTCCGCCTCAATTTTCAGAATAGCCACATCGGTGCGAGGGTCTGCGCCCACCAAAACCGCATCATATTCGTCCCGGTTGGTAAGGGCCACTCTGATTTCGTCCGCTTGGTCAATGACGTGATGATTGGTCATAATGTAACCATCAGAAGACATGATGACTCCGGAACCCAGACCTTCTACCTCCCGTTCCCTGCGATGACGCCGACGCTCCGGACCTCCCCAGAACTCGTCCGGCAAAGGATCTACCTCCGGCATTCCCCGACGGGGAAAATCAGTGGCACGGTGCCCCACCACTTTGGTCGAAAAAACACTGACCACCGCCGCCCGCACCGGATCCAGGGCATCCGCGTAGCTGGTTAAAACAGGCGCTCCACCGGAGCGATCAATCTCCCGATCATCGAGGTTGATCTGGACTTCCCCGCGAGTCCCCTCTTCAGCACTGCCCCCCAGAGGACTGCTTTCCTCTTCGGTTGCGGCCAAATTGATCGAAAAAACAAGAAGTACGCAAAGATACCAAGAGGAGAGAGATTGCGGGGCTATATACATAATTCAGAATAGAGTTGATTCGGAAAATCGCCAGCTCCCCGGGCTTTTTTAAAGTCGGATAAACACCATAAAATCAAAAGCCTTTGATCCGGAATAAACTGGTTACACTTTCGTTCCTGTTTATTCGGACGATAGCCTCGCCCAAAAGTTCCGCAATACTCAGCACTTTAATGGGAAACCCCCTCGTCTTCAGGGGAACCGAATTGGTGGTAATCAACTCATCCAAAACTCCTTCCTCCAAACGTTGGTAAGCCATGTCATTCAGAATCGCATGGCTGACCGCCGCCCGGACCCGGACTGCACCGTGCTCCTTGCAAAGGCGCGCCGCCGAGGTCAGAGTGCCCGCCGTTTCCGTCATATCGTCCACCAATAAAACCTCCGCACCATCGACTTCTCCTACCATGCTAATGGCCTCCACCGTGGTTGCACTGGTTCGCCGTTTGGCGATAAAACCAAGCCCACTTTTCAACGTATCAGCATAGGCGGCCGCCATCTTGACCCCACCCAAATCGGGCGAAACCACAACATTTTTGCTCCCTTGAAAATTCCGCAGATACTCGAAAAACACCGGCGAGGCGTAAAGATGGTCCACCGGAATATCGAAAAACCCCTGGATCTGCTGCGCATGGAGATCCATCGTCAGAACTCGGTTGGCCCCCGCAGCAGTTAATAAATTGGCAATCAACTTGGCCGTAATAGGGACCCGGGGCTGATCCTTTCGGTCCTGCCGGGCATACCCGTAAAAGGGTAAGACTGCGGTAATTCGTTGCGCACTGGCACGCCGCGCCGCATCGATCATAATCAACAGCTCCATCAGGTGATGGTTCGCCGGAGGACAGGTGGACTGTATGATAAAAACATCCTGCCCCCGGATATTCTCATTGATTTTCACAAAAGTTTCCCCGTCGGGGAATGCTGTCACCGTCGCCTCCCCCAAAGGGACCCCGATAAATTTGCAAATCTCATCGGCCAAAGGGCGGTTAGAGGTTCCCGAGAAAATTTTCAGTTCACCAAGTTTCATAAATTATACGATTGTTCATCTGTTTGCCTGACCGGGTCAGTTTTGCGCTTCCTCCAGGATTTGTTCTTCCAATGTTTTCACCCGCTTGAACAGAGAAGGCAATTGTTTACTCAAAACATGTATTTTGTGGTTGAGAAGCTGCGGCATCGATGGACTCCCACCAACTGTCTGCCCAGCCGGAATTTCTTCCATAATTCCACTTTGCGCGCCAATTTTTGCCCCTTCTCGAACCGTCAAATGACCCGCAAATCCTGCTTGCCCTCCGATCATGACTCCGTCCTCAATGGTCGTCGTACCACCAATCCCCACTTGCGCACACAAAATACAAGCCTGCCCGATTTTTACATTGTGCCCAATTTGGACGAGATTATCGATCTTCGTCAGGGAGCCAATAACCGTTTCCCCGAATCGAGCCCGGTCAATGGTGCTGTTGGCCCCGATTTCGACATCGTCTCCAATAACGACTTTCCCTATCTGGGGAATTTTCAAGGGGCCTTGGGGAGTTGACTCATAGCCGAATCCATCTGCCCCCACAACGACCCCGGAATGAATGAGGCACCGTGAACCGACTTTTGTTTCACTCAGGAGGGACACCCGCGGATAGATCCGGGTTTGCCCGCCAATCTGCACGCCCCTCCCCACAAACACTCCCGCCTCAAGAATGACCTCGGGGCCAATGACGGCATTCTCCTCTATCACACACAAAGGCCCAATTGTCGCCGCAGCTTCGATCTGCGCGGTTTCCGCGATGATGGCGCTGGGATGTATTCCGGGTTTGCGGACAACCCGTTGGAGAAATTCCAAGCGGGCACAAATCGTTGTCAGCGCCATGGATGGTTTTTTTACTTTTACAAAAACCTGCCCTTCCAGCGGATGATGAGAACAGTCGGGTGGCACCAAAACCACAGCCGCAGAACAGCCTTTGAGCGCAGAAAAATAACGGCGACCCGTTACGAAGGTTAGGGAACCTCCATCAGCATCCTCCAAAGAGGCAATTCGTTGGATTTCCGGAGTGCCCTCACCGATAACCTCAATGGGTTCGACAAGCTCTAGAATCTGGGGGAAGGATAGCGGAAAATTCATGAAAAAAGTCCTGCTTTTGTAACAGGACTTTTTCGAGAAGACACGGAAAAAATCTAATTCAGGGCATTTCGTTCAGAATCGCTTCGACATCTTCGGTGATATCAAAGGAAGGATCGCTGTGGATAACTGGAGGAATTCCCAATGCCGTCGGGCCTGAAAGATCAAATACCAGAGTAATCTCTCTCTCTTCAACGATTTCCATGACAACGTCCTTAATGTCCTCCATCATCAGCTGACGGTGCTCCCGAACCCTCATCTGCAAACCTTGCAGATCTCTCTGGACCGCTTGCATATCCTGTTGCTTCTGCTGGCCTTCCTGCATCACCTGGGTGAGCTCTTCACGGGCCTGCTCGCGAGCCGACTCCGAAAGAGCGACGTTCTCCATGCGCTCGCTGAGTTCTTGAGCCCGCCCTTCCAACTGTCGCAAATTATCCATGATCTCCTGCATACGCTCCCGGGAACGTTCCTCGGTCGACTGGAAAGAACGCATAGCGTTTTTCGTTACCTCATAATTCTCATAGAGATAATTCATATTTACCGTCGCGATGCGCAGGGGCACATCGTTGGCGGATGCGCTTGAGGCCCAGGCAAAAAGCGAGAGCAGAAAAACAAGAGAGATGGTTTTGGTATATTTCATAAGAGATTCGATTATTGGGTGTTAAAAGCGGGTGCCGAAAGAAAAATGGAATTGGCCTCCAGTGTCATTTTCTTCATCAGTGGTTATCGGAATACCATAATCTAGCATAATTGGTGCCCCCATGACGAAGATGCGTAATCCAAAACCATAATTATCGTTGAAGTTGGAAGTATTGAAATCGGCAAAGTCCTGATTGACAAACCCAGCATCATAGAAAACCGCAAAGCGCAGAGGTTCCACTATTTCAAAACTATATTCCGCACTAAAATAACCGTAGGTACTACCTCCAATAGGATCGCCATCCTCTTTGGGACCGACTTCCCGGAATTGAAACCCTCGCATGGTCCTCGGACCTCCAAGAAAAAACCGGTCAAAGAAAGGCACACTGTCACTGCTCCCGAAATTATCGATAACCCCGGTCCGGGCGATCACCGATAAAACACTGTTTCCGGCCTCGGTAACCGGCCAGAATTGCGCTCCCCGGGCCTCAAAGGAATAGTAATTGGTGTCCGCGCCCAAAGGCCCTCCCGCAAGCGTGGAAATCAGCTCAAATCGATTTCCCCGAGTCGGTATCAGAAGCGAGTCACGGGTGTCCCGCAGAAGCGTGAACTGCGTTTTGCTGACAGTCCTCGACCCCTCCTCCGCTCGTATCGTTGCCGGCGTACTGGCATCGGTGTCGGAGATTTCCACCACTTCAAAGGTGTAGGATAATCGGCCTTCAATTAATTCAATCAAACGTTTCCGTAAATAGACCTCGGCACCTGTTCGGAGTTCGCGAAAACTGCTGGTGAAGAAATCACTTTCCTGCCGGTAAAGCTGGAATCCAAAAGCAAGTTGCCGGTCAAAAAGCCAGGGTTCTTCGAAAGCGATGACCGCTTGATTGGAACGGGTTCCCAACTCAAGCCGGATTCTCATCTTTTGACCCGCTCCCTGGAAGCCGCCGCGGGGATTGAAAAGATCAAAATTGGATTGGGTGACCTCCCCAAAGATTACCGCTCTCTCCAAAGAACTGAAACCGAGCCCAAAGGTCAGATTTCCCGTCCGCGCCTCCCGAACATTGATCGCCAAGTCCCTGCGGCCCTCCACCCCAGTAGCCTCCGGACGGACCGAAACTTCCTCAAAAAACCGGGTATTTTGCAAGCGGCGTTCACTCGCTTTCATACGCGTTGTATCAAAAACATCCCCCGGACGAAGTCCCAACTCACGGATGATTACCTTAGACTTGGTCTTGGTGTTGCCTTCGATGACGACCGACTCGACATGCACCTTATCAGCTTCCCGGATTTCATAATGAATATCAATGTTCCCTGTTTCCACGTTGGGAATCCGGTTCGGACGTACCATGGTGTCAAGATAACCAAACTGCCCGTAATAGTCGTAAAGTCTCTCCCGGTCCGCACTCATCTCGGACGGCTGGAAATAATCCCCCGGGTGTAAACTCAAGGTCTCCATTAACTCTTCGGTAGAAAATCTTTCATTCCCCGTGATACGGACCTCACCAACTTGGTAGCGACGCCCCTCTTTGATCGGAATAGTAATATGTAACCGGGACAAGCGGGGGAAATCGAAATCCACTTCCTCCTCATCGAGCTCCACATCCAGAAATCCAGCTTCACGATGAAACATGCGTAAGCGCATGAGATCGTCCTCAAAATCATCATCCTTAAAACGCCCGGCTCCGGTTAAGAACGCTAAGGGATGCCAACGCTTGGTCTGCATTACCCGGCGCAACTGGCGATCAGAAAAGTGTTCAGTGCCCTCGAAATCAATCCGTGAAACCCGAACCCTTGGACCTTCATCGATCTCAAAAACAATATTGCCTATCCCGCGTGAAGGGTCTTTTTCGATTTCAAAATCGACCTGCACTTCCGGGTAACGGCGTTGCTGGTATAGTTCGAAGATTTTTTGCGCATCCAAACGCGCCTGCCTCTCATCCAGTGCTCTCCCGGGACTACTTTGAATCTCCCGCCTTAGCCGTCTGTCGGAAATTCGATCATTCCCGGTGAAAAGAATTTGGCCAACCCGATACTTGGGACGTATGCTGAATGTGAGATCAACTTCCGTATCCGAGACGAAATTCCGTCTTACCTCTATGTACTCGAAAAGATTCGTCCGATAAAGGGAGCGTATGTCCTGATCAATGACCCCTTCATCAAAAACCGCTCCTGCTCGGGTCTGCATATTTGCCAGCACGACCTGTTTGCTGACATTTTCCAATTCCACGAATTCAATCTTCAACTCATTAATGGTGCGCTCCTGCCCATGAACCAGAGTCAACGGGGACAGAAAAAGTACACAAGCCCCCATAAGGCACAGGAACCATTGTAGCGAGCCTTTGGAAAAGCTGTGAAGAATATTTAATTCAGGATTGTGGGATATGGTTTTCAAAACGGGTAATCTCTCTGATAAAAGTTAAGCGACAATCCCCTACCGGACCATTACGCTGTTTGGCAATGATTAAATCTGCTTCATTGGCAGCCACTGCATGTTCGTCCCCGGCATCTTTGGGTCGCGCAAGCAGTAAAACGACATCGGCATCTTGTTCAATCGAACCCGATTCTCGAAGGTCCGAAAGGCGGGGCTGACGGCGTTCCTTCTCCGATTCACGGTTCAACTGACTTAAAACGATAACCGGTACGTTGATCTCCTTCGCCATGGCCTTTATTCCACGGGAGATCTCAGAAATCTGTTGTTCCCGGCCCGCCGCCGAATTGAGACCATTGATCAGTTGCAGGTAGTCAATAATCACCATCCCTATATCATTCTGCATTTTATGCCGCCGAGCCTTGGCCCGCAGCTCCAGAATATTCATATGCCCCGTGTCATCAATCCATAGCGGTGCCTTGCTCAACTCATCGGCCGCACTCAAAAGCTGCTGCTTTTCTTCCGCCGAACTGATGCCATCCCGCAACCGGATCATACTCACGCGTGCCAAACCACAAAGCATCCGCATAGCAAGCTGCTCGCTGCTCATTTCCAAACTGAAAATCAGGGTCGGAATCGGCGGGCGATCTTCCCGACGGGGACGCGGCAAAATCGCCGATTCAGCCATATTCATGGCCAAACTCGTTTTTCCCATCGAAGGCCGGGCCGCCAAAACAATCATTTCCGAAGGATGAAACCCATTCGTCAATTTGTCCAAATCCTTAAAACCACTGGGAATCCCATCCATCTCCCCTTTCCTCTCGAGGATTTTTTGAATCAGCGCATACGCATCCCGCACCGACTCTTTGATGTGCTGCGACCGATCAACGACCCCCTGTTCACTGATTTGAAAAATCTCCGACTCCACTTGCCCCAGAAACTCGGCCAACTCCCCTTGGAATGAAAAACAACCGTCAATGGTTTTCGTAGAGGTGCGAATCAAAGACCTGAGCAGATACTTTTCCCGAACTATCGCAATATACTGCTCCGCAAAAGCCGGCGTTTCCACCCGATTCGTCAAGTTGTTGAGAAAAGGAAATCCTCCGATTTTCTCGAACTCCCCCATTTGTTGAAGCTCTTCCCCCAACAGAATTTCATCAATATGACCTTTTTTCCCATACAAGGTCAATAAAGCAGTGAAGACGATCTGATGAAAGGGATGGTAGAACGCTTCGGGGCGAATACCATTTTCCACACAACGTCCGAGGACCTGGGCACCATCGAGTATGCAGCAGGCTAGAAGTCCCTCCTCGGCCTCAAGGCTATGAGGGGGAACCTTCCCTTGCAGATTTAAAGATGAGGATTTTTCGCCCTCGCGAAAATCCCCCTTTGCTGCGGGCGGCTTGTCCTGACCTTGAACCGCCATAGTCAATGAGAAGATAAAACCGCCTTAGGCTTCCTCGTTTTCAACAATGGCGTTTTCCGAAACGATGTCGAAAGACAATTCAGCCGAAACCTCAGGGTGCAACTTAACCTCCACCGTGTGCGAACCAAGCTCCTTGATTGGTTGTGACAACTGAATCGCTTTGCGATCAACCTCCAAACCTGCTTCCTTCAACTTTTCTTGCAGATGTACGGCTGTAACTGCACCGAACATCTTGCCACCCTCACCGGTCTTCATCGCCAAAGCCACCCGGGCCGAGCCGATTTTTTCGGCCACTTGACGCGCTTCTTCAAGCTCTTGGGCTTCGCGCCGTTCACGGGCTGCATTGAGAGCTTCAATTTGCTTGCGGTTGGCTTTGGTTACCGGAATAGCGATTTTTTGAGGAAATAAAAAGTTGCGGGCATATCCTGCGCGTACTTTGACTTCTTCGCCCTCGCCGCCGAGTTTGGCGACCGGTTTAATGAGTAGAACTTGTGTAGATGCCATAATTAACAATAGTTTCTGGTAAACAATAGATTGGATTTAAATCAAAAAGGAACATCATCCTCGGTATCTTCGCGAGGAGCCTGTTGCTGGCGCGACGGTTGACGGGATGGGGGTGCGGAAGAACGGGAGTCTTCCTGATTGTATCCTCCCCCACGGGATCCACCAGAACTTTGGTCATCATCCCCACGGCCTCCGATAAATTGGAAACTCTCCAAAACAACGCCGAGCTTGCTCCGCTTTTCCCCCTCGGCATTTTCCCAAGTATCGAACTTCAGGCGGCCCTCCATGAAAAGCGGACGCCCTTTCGCCATATATTTGGACAAAACCTCCGCTTGCTGACCAAAAGCTTCTACATCCACAAAGGTCGTATCCTCACGCTTGTTACCATCCCGGTCTTTAAAGGTTCGGTTGACCGCTAAACCCATTTTACAGATGGATAACCCGCCGGGAGTTACCCGAAGCTCGGGATCACGCGTGAGATTGCCTAAAAGGATAACTTTATTGAAGGAGGCCATGGTTAGAGAAAATAGGTTGGTTGCGAAAAATAATCATTCAGCGCCCGAACCGCCCAAATGTCAATGCCCTCTTTAAGGAGAGGCAAAAACAAGAGTCAAAACGTTATCAGTCAAGGCATTGAGTCATTACCCGATTAACCGCAGGATTGAGTCGGGTGCGTTCTACCAAGGCGTTAGGCTTCAAGGCCGGAGCCTTGAAGGAAATTTCCACATAGACTCCCTTGGTAAATCTTTTGTCAGGAGTACGGGCGAATTCCTTCTCCCCGCGATTATTCACTTCGGTCACTTCTCCTTCAAGAGCAGTGATTTCTTTGCTGAGATCCTCAATCATCGCCTCCACCGGCTGTTCCTGGCCGCGGGTGTCGAGAATGAAGGTCGAACGGTAGTTTTTCTTTTGGCTCATTGTTTTTGGTTTGCTTGGCCTCTTTAGGCCGGGAATTTTTGGGTTTTCGATTGAATTGATTCATCGCTTTGTCGGGCCCGTCACGGACCACACTAAGCAAAGCGTCTTCCATCATCGGAAGATGCGTTTCGAGGACTTTTTTTTCCTCGGCCGAAAACGTACCGAGAACAAAATCCTTCATGTCTATCTCTTTGGGAGTCTTTGGACCAATTCCTAGACGGAGCCTGATAAAATCTAACCCGACTTGTCGCAAAAGGTCCTCTACCCCATTGTGTCCTCCGGAACTCCCGCGAACAGAAACTTTGATTTGCCCGAGTTCAAGTTGAATTTCGTCATAGGCAACAACCATTTCGGCGGCGGGCATTCGATAATAGTCCAAGAATGGCTGAAGTGCTTCGCCACTGCGATTCATAAACTTCCAGGGTTTTACCAAAAAACAGGCCTTTCCAGAGACCGGATCAGTCGCTTTGCCGACTTGACAATAAAATTTGGCTTTGTTTTCCCAAACCACCTGCCACTGCTTTGCCAAATGATCAACGAGAGAAAAGCCAATGTTATGGCGGGTATTTTCGTACTCTCGGCCCGGATTTCCCAGACCGACAATGACACGAATAGACATGACTGTAAAAGAACAACGATTGGCGCGAATGCCAATCAGGAAAGTAAAACGCAAGCGTCAATCACTTTCCGGCTTTTCGGAAGAAGCCTCTTCCTCCGTCGGCTTCTCGGCCGACTCTTCCTCTGCCTCTTCAGTAGCTTCTGCCGAAATTCTCGGCTCACTACAAGAGACAATAACCTGGTCGTCGTCACCCATCAAAGTGACTCCGGGAATTTCCGGGAGATCTTTGATATGAATGGCTCCTCCGATTTTCAGATCGGAAACATCAACCTCAATAAACTCCGGAAGATCCTTTGGCAGACAGCGAATGGTCAACTCATGCAGGACCGTTTCCATGACGCCACCCTCATTTTTCACACCAAAAGCCTCTCCGTTGATATGGACAACAACTTGAGTTTCCATCTCTTCTTTCGCGGAAACCTCATGGAAATCAACGTGTAAAATAAGGTCTTTAACCGGATGATGCTGAATTTCCTGAACTACGGTCAGGGTCTTGCGATCACCTTCCTGCAACTCAATCAGAGCCGCAGCCCCTTTGGTGGCATTCAATATCCCGCGGAAGTCCGAGGTCTTGATTTGCAGGGAACGGGGCTCCTCTTCTTTTTTCCCATACACGACCGCAGGAATATGACCTTCTCCGCGCAAACGGCGGGAAGAGCGACGGCCCATTTCAGAACGGGGGCTAGCATTGATTTTTAGATTGTTCATAGACACAAAGGTTTCTTCAGAAATGGAGGTTCTCTTGACGAAAAAAAAGATTAAACGTACCAAACACCAAGAGAAAGGCAATCATTCTTTTCGACAAAAAAAGAAAAATTTCCCAAGGAATCATTGACAGCACGAAAAATAATCTCTTCTATAAACCCTTTCTGCCCGATAGCTCAGTGGTAGAGCAGGTGACTGTTAATCACTTGGTCGTAGGTTCGAATCCTACTCGGGCAGCCACTTTTCAAACCCTTTGGAATCCCAAAGGGTTTTTTTATGCCCAATAAACCTGCGAATACGTGCGGACCATGACCTACCAAGTCTACATCCTCCAGAATCCCCCAAAGGACATTTCTACATCGGCCACACCGACGATCTCCAACGACGCCTCAGCCAACACAATTTCCCCGAAGATAAGTCTCATCTCGGCAAATATACCCACAAAAACGGCCCCTGGAAGCTCGTCTGGTCCCAAGCCCACCCCACCAGATCCGCAGCTGTTCGCAGAGAAAGGACAATCATAAGATAGGGGTAGGGATGCCGAGTTTCTTCGGCACCCCTCCCTCCGAACCGGACGTGCGGATCTCCCGCATCCGGCTCTCCAGTCAGCAAGTTTCTCCTTTGTGGAGACTGATAGCTTCTTCTTTGGCTTCCTTTAGG
>JAFIGF010000029.1 GCA_020831535.1 Opitutales bacterium
ATCATGACCTCCAACGTCGGTGCGAATCTCATTCAAAAACAGACCTCTCTTGGTTTTGGAGCGCCCACTACGGGAATAGATGACTTCGAGAAAATCAAAGAAAAGATTTCCGAGGAAACCAAGCGGGTTTTTAAGCCGGAATTTATCAACCGGATCAGTGAAATGGTGGTTTTCCGCAGTTTGGAGAAAGAAGATCTCTTCAAAATTGTTGACCTGGAGATCGGGGAAGTCAGCAAACGGCTGAAAGACCGGGAAATTTTTCTCAGTTTTGAAAAAGCTGCCAAAGAGCTGCTTATCGAGAAAGGCTTTGATCAGAAATACGGGGCTCGCCCCCTTCGCCGGGCAGTGGAACGCCACCTCGAAGACCCCTTGGCCGAGGCCATCCTCCGGGGTGATGTCAAAACCGGGGAACCGATTGTGGTTGACCGCGAAGGGGACCATCTCACCTTCGAGCAAAAAAGTCCCACCGAGGAAGTCTCCTCGTAGGGCTCCTGGCGGGCGGATTTCCCGTGAAATCTATCCATTATCATGAAGTCAGCGGGCCCGAAGTGGCCCGCTACTTTAGTGATCTCGCCCGTTTACGGATCACCGTTTTCCGTGAATTTCCGTATCTCTACGAAGGGGCTATGGAGTACGAGGAGAGGTATCTCGAGACATATTTCCAGCATCCCGAAAGCTACTGCGTGCTCGCCTTCTCCGAAGACCGCATTGTCGGGGCCAGTACCGGCGTGCCCTTCGTCGCCGAAGGTCCGGAGCATACCCGGGTATTTGCCGGGCAGGGGATCGACCCCGAAAACGTCTTTTATTTTGGCGAGTCGGTATTGGAAAAAGACTATCGGGGGCAGGGGATTGGCAAAGCTTTTTTCCAGTATCGCGAAAGCCATGCCCGCCGCCTGGGGCGTTTTACCATGGTCAGTTTTTGTGCCGTCGAGCGGCCCCCTGACCATCCCCGTCGGCCCCCCGGATACCAAACCCTGCACCCCTTCTGGGAAAAAGTCGGCTTTGTCCAGGACCCCCGGCTCCGCACCACCTTCACCTGGAAGGACCTCGATGAGGGAAAAGAGAGCCCCAAGACCATGATTTTCTGGCGAAAAGACCTTTTGCCGGAGGCCCAAGCTCCCACCGGCAAAAAAACTGCCCCGAAAAGCAAAAATTTTCAGAAACCTTCTTGACTCAAGACCTCGAATTTAGAAAACTGAACTCTTCCCTACCACGGGGTAGTAGCTCAGTTGGTTAGAGCGCCTGCCTGTCACGCAGGAGGTCGCGAGTTCGAGTCTCGTCTATCCCGCCACTTTCAAACCGCCAGTCATTTCGACTGGCGGTTTTTTTGTGGCTGAATTTAAGATTTTCCAACTTTTTATTTCCTTTACCGCTGGGTCCGTTTAGCTTGAAGAGGAAAATGACAAACCAAAAAGCTCCATACGAATGGGATTCCGAGGGGAATTTGTTGATTAACGACCACCGCTTGGGCAAAGGGTGGTGGAATTATCTTTTCAATGATCAGGCGCAGCTAAAGCTTGATCCGTACGGACAGGGGCAGAGTTGGTCCCGTGAGCCTCGCATAAATGCTTGGGGGCGCGGACGGCGGGAATGTTGGATACGTTTTGCCGACGGGCAGTGTTGGTCGCCCTCCGGTTGGCCGCAGCGACATCCCGAGGCGTCCTGGTGCTGTCGTCATGCGCCCATGTGGACCCGTATCGAATCCCGTCTCGGGGATTTGGAAGTTCAGTGGCGGGGCTTTCTTCCCCGCCAGGGGCAGCATGAGATCTGGACGGTGACTTTGATCAATCATGGAACCCGCCCGCTCGTGCTGGCCCTGACCCATTGTTTGTTCCAACCGACGGCGGGGTTTATGGGCTCGCGGAGTCATTGGGATGCCGGGCGAAGGCTCTTGTGGCGTCATGATTTTCCCCATCATGCGGGTTGGGATGAGTATGAACCCCTTTCCAAGTTGGCCAATTATCTGTATCTGCGTCCGTTGACTGATCCTGATTCCTGGGCGGTTTCCGATCCTGATTATTTTGGTGCGGCGACTCCGGCGGAGGCTCCGGATGGAGTTCGTCACGGCTTACCTTCCCGGGAAGCGGTACTCGTTCCTTCCTGTGCCGCGACGAAAAACGAAATGACCTTGGCTGGAGGGGAAACGAGAGCGTTTCATTTTATTGCCGGAGCAGCGGTTTCCCTTGATCAGGCCGCTGAGGCCTGTGCTTCGCTGAAGGATGACCAGGCGATTGAAAACGCCCTGGCTGAACGGGTGGAAGAGTGGGCGGAAACCGAGAAACGCCTTTGGATTGAGACTCCCGACCCGCAGATCAATCGTTATGTGAATCGTTGGGCGAAAAAAGAAATCGTTTGGATGTCCCGTCTTTGGCGCAATGGGATCACGACCCCTTGGCGCAATGAATTGCAGGATTCGATGGGATACAGCTTGTTTGACGAGCCTCAAGCGCGACCCTTTCTGGATACGGTAACGGCGGCGCAAACCAAGGATGGCCATCTTAAGGTTTGGAACACTCGTCCCGGGGAAAACCCAAACCATCCCCTGGCCACTTACCGGCATAACGATGGAAGTATCTGGCTTTTGATTTGTCAGTGCGTGGCGGTCCGCCAATCCGGTGATCCGGCGTTGTTGGAAAGGACTATCCCCTGGGGTGATGGGGGTGAGGCCAGCTTGCTTGATCATCTCTCGGCGGCCTTGGAGGAAAGTGCGGCGGATCGTGGGGATCATGGTTTGGTACGTATGCACGATGGTGACTGGACCGATCCTTTGAACGGGCCGGGACGTCTGGGCAAAGGGGGCAGTGGTTGGGCCACCATGGCCTTGGCCTATGGGGCCCGCCTGCTGGAGTCGGTGGCCATGATGGTAAGGAACGAATCCCTTGCCCGGCGTTGTCAGGAACTGTATGTGGAGTTGGCCCGGACGGTGCAGGAACAGTTGTGGGCGGAAGATCGCTTTGCCTATGCGATTGACGATGAGGGCCAGCGCTTTGGTGACCAGAAGGATGATCGGGTTTGGCTCAATGCGCAATCGTGGGGCATTCTCTCGGGCATCGCGACCGGGGAGCAAATTTCCTTGATTCGAAAAACTGTGGATACCCGTTTGATGACGCCATATGGGCCGGTACTGATTGATCCCATGTTTACCGGTTGGGATCCGCAGGTCGGGCGTTTGAGTTTGAAAGTTCCCGGGAGCACCGAGAACGGCTCGGTTTATTGTCACGCGGCCGCTTTCTGGGCCGCGGCACTGGCTGAAATCGGGGAGGTCGATGGCGCTTTGGATATTTTGAAAAGAGTGATCCCTGAACATCCGGAGAATCCTTGTGAAGACTGCGGGCAGCCTCCCATCTGGCAGCACAATGCCTGGTTTGGGGATCGGAATTCCCCGCATTTCGGTCGCACCAGTGGGGCCCTTGGGACTGGTACGGTGCCGTGGGCGGTTTTAACCATCGTCGAGAAATTGCTTGGCGTGGAGGCCACCCTGGAGGGCCTTAAGGTCGGGGGAGTTCTCCCCAAGGGGTGGTCCGGGAGTAAGGTTACCCGAAGGTTTGGGGAGAAGTCCGAAACGGTGGTGCGTTCCTGAGGGTCGCTCTGAGCAAAGGTGGGCGCAGGCAACAGGAAAGGCGTTCCTCTCGCAACCTCTCCATTCGGGATATCCTAAGCTTTCCTGCGGTTTGTGTCCCGCAGTCCCTCCGGGGTCATCTCCACGCGTTTTTCGCGAAGAAGGCGCCCCACGGCTTGTTTGAAAGCTTTTTTGCTGGTGTCGAAGGTCTCGCGAATGGCTTCCGGAGGGCTTTTGTCGTGAAAGGGAAGAAAGCCGTCGCGGGCTTCCAGTTCCTGCAAGATGCGTTGGGTTACGGCATCGACCCGGCCATAGCCCGAGGCGTCCCGCAGGAGATCGATCTTTCCGTCCGGGCGAACGGTTTTGACTTGTGCGGTGAAGGTTTGGCCGATTTCCAGCGGGGCGTTGAGTTCGGAGGCGTAAAAGAGGCCGGAATAACGCTTTTCGACAATGGCGGCATAGCCCAAGTCGGTTTCCCGGGCAACAACGACCTGGACTTCGTTCTTTGGTGAAAAAGGGGGGTGTTCATCGCTGAGGTGCCGTTGGATACGCATGGAGGCCGCGATGCGTTCGCTCTTGGGGTCGAGGTAAACGGCGACCACAACAGGTTCCCCGATTTCGGGGGAAGGGGAGGTTTGTTCTCGGTACGGCAGGAGCAGGTCTTTGCTCAGTCCCCAATCGAGGAAGAAGCCGGCCCGCGGGTGGTTTCCGGTCACCTGCAAAACACCCGCCTCGCCGACTTGCAGCAAGGGCCTCTCGGTGGTGGCCACTGGTCGATCCTCGGAATCCTTGTACACAAAGACCCGAAGGAATTTTTCGAATTCCATATCGTCGGTTACATATCTTTGCGGCAGCAGAAGAGGTTCCCCGTCGCCGCTGTCGAGGAGAAGACCATGATCGGTCTTCTCAATGATCTTCAATACGTTTACGCGTCCCAGTTCGGCCATCGGTTCAGTCTTACGGAAAAGGCGAGGGGAGTCAAAGGAAGGTTTGTTCCGATGGACCCCTTGGTTTTTCCGATCCCGCCCATAGGTCTCAACTGTAGAGATGGTTCGGGCTTTCAGCCTTTGGGGATGGGGCGCTAGATTGACCCGGGCCGTTGGTGCTATGGGACTATTGACCGATCAAGCTGTTAGGGGGTCAACCGCCCGCACCCTCCGGTTGCGATCATCCCTCCCCAACCCTTGCTAAAGCTGCGGGCTACACAAAAGTCCATTCGCCTTTCCTGGTGTCGGGAAAGGAGGGCTCTTTTCCAGTGGACAAAGCGGGCGTGAAAGGTGCTTTATGGGAAGGATGAAGATTCTGCTGGCATTTGATAAATTCAAAGACGCTGCCGGGGCTGCTGAGCTTTGCCGCGCGGGGGCTTCAACATTAGCTGAAGAAGGGCTTTCACCGGATGTCCGGATGTTGCCATTGACCGATGGCGGGGAAGGCTTCGCGACTTTGTTGACCCAATCCATTGATGGGGTCATTCGCCGCTCGCCGGTGACCGGCCCATGCGGGGAGATTCAGGATGCGGCGTGGGGGGTGGTCGAGGGCGAACAAATACCCTCCGGGGCCCGGGATTTTCTTTTCAGGGGGAAGCCTCCAAGAAGGGTGGCCCTCGTTGAAATGGCCCAAGCGGCCGGTTTGGAGCAAGTTTCGGCGGAACAACGGGATCCTTTTGCCACGACCACATTTGGCGTTGGGCAGTTGTTGGCGGAGGCCTCACGGGAGGTGGAGCTGATTGTTTTGGGATTGGGCGGAAGTGCGACCAATGATTTGGGTATTGGGGCGCTCGGGGCGCTTGGTTTAAGGGCGGGAGATGTTTCTGTTGCGGACCGTTGTCCCCAGTGGGTTTTTCCCAAAAACTGGCCTTTGCCGGAGGGAGCCTTGCAATGGAAAACAAAGGAAAAAAGGCCTCCGGTGGTGGCGGCCTGTGATGTGGACAATCCTTTGTTTGGTCCGCGCGGGGCGATCCGCGGGTTTGGGCCGCAAAAAGGGCTGGTCACCGAGGAGGGGTTGGTCCGGATGGAAACGGTCTGCCTCAAGATGGCTGAGCTGGTGGAGGTCCTTTCCGGGCGGACTCCGAAATACCGGGAGGGGCCGGGAAGCGGGGCGGCCGGAGGCATCTCCTGGGGTCTGGGAAATTTCCTTTCCCTGCGCCGGGTTTCCGGGGCGGAATTGGTGGCGGCTTGGCAGGAATGGGAGAGATTGACGGATTGGGCCGACCTTGTGATCACCGGGGAAGGGTGTGTGGATGAGGGGTTTTACAGTGGAAAGGGGCCCGGTGCGCTTGCCCGCATGGCTATGGCCAAGGAAACTCCGGTTAAAGTTTTGGCGGGTAAAGTGATGGAGGGGGTGCGCAAACATCCTTTGGCGAAGGAGGGGCAGATTCAATTTTATGGCCTGAATCCTCCGGATGAGCCCTTGGAGATTTCTCTTTCGCAAACTCTTCCCCGTTTGCAAAAGACCTTGCGGGATTGCCTTTCGTCGTAGTGGAGCTTAGATAGAAAAGGTGTCCGAAATCCGTATTGTTATTGGGCTGTTTCTGCTCGTTTTTATCTTTTTTGCGCTCAAGGCGATTGATCCGCGGTGGCTTCTTTTCGCAGTCATGGGGTTGCTCTGGATCATCAACTTGGTGATGACCGTTATCAGCGTGATCCAAGCGTGGCGACGGGATCCCAGGTTCCTCTCAGGTTTTGGATTGGGGATCATTCAAGTGGGAGTAGGGCTTGCTTTGATTTTTGGTATAACCGCCGCAATCGGACGTCGCGTTTCCCTGGCGGAGTGGGTGGGTTTTCCCTTTGTTGCCGGGGGGCTCATCGTGTTGATGGTTTCGGCTATCGGCTTTCTTAAAAGCCGAAAGGCCTGATGAAGGCGTTCGGAAAGCGGAGGTCGGAAGGTGGATGGGGATTATCCCTCTTGGTAAAACCACGGACTACCAGCTCTGCAATTTACTGATTTCAGTATAGCATTTCGGACTGGAGAACGATCCGGGAAAAATTCAAAAGGCAATGAGAGGTCTTCTCGTTTCGCTGGTCTGAAAGGATCTTGTGAAGGTGCAATAAGCGCAGCAAATGAGAGAGTTCAAACAGGAAGTGCCGCAAATCCTGTAGATACGCCTTTTGGCTACTTCGGCAGTCTTTTGAAGCAAAGTCCCGGATCCTTTCTGGTAAGGAAAGGAATTTTTCTTCGGCTTTATCCACCAAAAGCCTTTGAACCGGTGAAAAATTACGGTGAAAAAGAGATTTTCGAACCAAATCCACTAAATACTTGGCCTCTTTTTCCATTTTACAAAAAACCGGCAATGGGTAGGGGAGATCTTTATTCTCAGCACTTGGAATGTGTGGTATCGCGCTCATGGAAAAAGAAGGGGGATCAATTACATAAAATGTAATAATGAGGAGGAATATTGGCAATAAAAAAACTAATTTCAGGACTCCGGTTTACGGCTATGCTGAAAAGAGGAGAACAACCAGCCGCCTGACTCACCGAATCAGCGGCCTACCGTCCCACTGTGTCACATTGGCCCATTTATAAAAACTCCCATTTTGAAATGAATTCTGTAAAGTCTTCATTTGTAGTGTATAAGGAGAGATGAGTGACATTTTGAGCAGATGGAATGCAATATGCATAAGAATACGTAAATCTATGTTATTATGAATTTACAAAAGCTAACCGAAAAATCCCGCGAAGCGCTTAACGAGGCTCAGCAACAGGCTCGTCGGCGTTCCCATAATGAAGTCGATACGCTTCATTTGCTTCAAGCTTTGTTGGAACAAGAACAGGGCTTGATTCCGTCTTTGCTGCGCAAAATGGAGATCACCCCCAATGCTTTGCAACTCGCTAATGAGCGTGAACTGGAGCGTTTGCCCAAGGTATCCGGCAGTGTGGACACCTCGAAAATTTACGTGACCCAGGCGGTCAATGATGCATTGACCAAAGCAGAGGGCTTGGCGAAGTCGATGAAGGATGATTTTGTCAGTGTCGAGCACTTGTTCCTTGGCTTGACGGAAGTGGCTCGCCCCACCGCCTTGGCAAATTTGCTCAAGAGCTTTGCTCTTGACCCGAAGAAGGTGCGCGAGGCGATTACCCGGATTCGCGGCAATCAACGGGTGACGACGGATAATCCGGAGGGTACTTTTGAGGCCTTGGAAAAGTACGGCATTGATCTTGTCGAGCAGGTAAAGAAAGGCAAAGTGGATCCGGTTATCGGCCGGGACAGCGAGATTCGCCGAGTCATTCGAATTCTCTCCCGGAAAACAAAAAACAATCCCGTTCTTATGGGAGAACCAGGGGTTGGAAAAACCGCTATTGTCGAGGGGTTGGCGCATCGGATCGTTCGCGGTGATGTACCGGAAGGCCTGAAAGATCGCACTATTTTCGCTTTGGATATGGGGTCTCTCCTGGCGGGTGCCAAGTACCGGGGAGAATTTGAGGAGCGGTTGAAAGCCGTGCTGAAAGAGATCAAGGAGAGCGATGGCCAAATCATTCTTTTCATTGATGAGCTTCACACGATCGTCGGCGCGGGCAAGGCCGAGGGGGCCATTGATGCGGGCAATATGCTCAAACCCATGCTGGCACGGGGAGAATTACACTGCATCGGGGCCACCACTCTGGACGAATACCGCAAACACATCGAAAAGGATGCGGCGCTGGAACGCCGTTTCCAAACCGTGATGGTCGACCAACCTACGGTGGAAGATACCATTTCCATTCTCCGAGGCTTACGGGAGCGGTTTGAGCTTCATCATGGAGTGCGAATCCAGGACAACGCCCTGGTCAATGCGGCGACGTTGTCCAACCGCTATATCACCGACCGCTTTCTGCCCGACAAGGCTATTGACCTGGTCGATGAGGCCTGTGCGATGATCCGTACGGAAATCGACAGCATGCCCACGGAGTTGGATGAACTGACCCGTCGTCAGATGCAACTCGAAATTGAAGAGGCCGCCCTGAAGCAGGAAAAAGATGATGCGAGTAAACTACGGTTGGAGGACCTGCGTAAGGAATTGGCGGATGCCAAGGAGAAAACCGAGGCTTTGCGCCGCCAATGGGAAGCGGAAAAAGAGGAACTGCAAAAAGGACAGAAAATTCGCGAGGAGATTGACCAAATCAAGCTCCAGATGCAACAGGCGGAGCGCGCCTACGACCTAAACAAACTGGCCGAACTACGGCACGGAGTTTTACCGCAAAAGGAAAAAGAATTGGCGGATGCCGAGTCGAAGGAAAAAACGACCAGTTTGCTCAAGGAGGAAGTAAGCCAAGAGGAAATCGCGGAAATTGTTGGTCGTTGGACCGGCATTCCGGTCAGCCGTCTGTTAGAAGGAGAAAAAGAAAAGCTTCTCCGCATGGAAGATGTGTTACACGAGCGAGTCGTTGGCCAGGACGAACCGGTTACGGCGGTCTCCGAGTCCATTCTGCGGGCTCGTTCCGGAATCAAGGATCCTCGTCGCCCGATTGGGAGTTTCATCTTCCTTGGACCCACCGGGGTGGGAAAAACCGAATTGGCCAAGACCCTTGCCGCCTCGCTTTTCGATGCCGAGGAAAACCTCATTCGCATCGATATGAGCGAGTATATGGAAAAGCATGCCGTCGCCCGTTTGGTCGGAGCCCCGCCAGGATATGTGGGTTACGAAGAAGGTGGCCAACTCTCGGAGGCCGTGCGGCGTAAACCATACTCAGTGATCCTTTTCGACGAGGTCGAAAAAGCTCATCCTGATGTATTTAATATTTTGCTACAGGTTCTTGACGATGGCCGCATCACGGATTCTCAGGGTCGGCTGATCGATTTCAAAAATACGGTGGTCATTATGACTTCCAATATCGGCAGTCGCCACTTGACTGAAGGGGTGATGGACGGGACTATTCCCGAAAGTGTGCGGGAATCTGTATTCGCCGATCTGCGTGCTGGTTTTCGACCGGAGTTCTTGAATCGGGTCGATGATATCATTCTCTTCAAACCTTTGACCATGGAAGAGATCGGGCAGATTGTTCACTTGCTGGTTGCCGATCTGAACCGCCGATTGGAGGACCGCCGGATTTCAGTCGAACTCACCTCGGAGGCTGCGCAATGGGTTGGCGAAAAAGGCTACGATCCGATCTACGGAGCCCGTCCGCTGAAACGGTTCTTGCAAAAACAAATTGAGACCACCCTGGCACGCGCTCTGATCAAAGGAGAAGTCACCGATGGACATAAGGTTGTCTTTGCCTTGGGCGACGGCAAACTCGTTTTAGAGCTCAAGGAGTAAGATCGGTAGGGTCTCCACCCAATTGACCGATGCGGATGGTTGATGGCCGCCTCATGCTCCGCAGAGCCAATGGCATCTACGCCTTCGATCTTCGTGACCAGGAAGACTAAAGGTTTCGATTGGTGGGGACGAATGAGTTTCCGGGGATCGTTCGGGGGCAGCGAGGTAGTGCGCAGCTTTAGCAAGCATTTGGATGCGTCTTGTCAGATCGGGTGCGTCGAGGGGAACCCTTGCTAAAGCTGCGGGCTACTTGCCTCGGTTGATGAATTCTGAGGTAGCACAGCCATCCTGGCGGTGTTTTGCCTTTCGGGAAAACAGTTTTTCTGCTGGTAGGCGGGAACAGACGCAGTGTGCATGGCATCCCGTTGAGCGGAAAGCATCGGCAACCTCCGCAAGGTATGGGAGCGGTTTTTATCGCCCCCGAAACGGGAAATCAATCCGATGGCTCGTTTTCCACTTCAACGTTCAGGCGAACAAAGAGACGATCATCTTCAGCGAGATCGGCGGGGAAGGCAACGGTCACTTTATCGATACCTTCGCCAAATCCATCCGTTTCCACGCTTGTGGTGATGTCTTCCGGTAGATCCCCTTCATGGGTGGCGACTGTCCATCCAACCAAATCACTACCATATTCCACCTGGATCGTGGTGCCGGGGTCTTCATGGGCCTCAATACTCCGTCGATAGGTAAAGAGCAGCTTTCCGTCCGGGTCGCTGGTGTTATCAATGGTTGGCCGGATGGAGGTATCGTCTGAGGGATCGGTCGGATCGCCGCCTAGTGCCCACTCCAGAGCGGTGGCGAGGCCCCCGCCGTCGAAGTCAAGGGAGGGATCGGGATCTGTGAAACCGGAAAAGTTCAGGGTCCACTGCTCGAAGGCCGTGGCGTCTTCATCCACTACTTGGATAACGCTGTCATCGAGGATGGCTTCAGTCGTGTCCAGTGGGTTGCCGGCGAGATCGGTCATCTCTGCTTCTGCGTTAATCTGCAATTGCAGTGTTCCGGCACTGGTCAGGGTGACGGTGATCAGAAACACGGAGGGATCGTCCTGCTGGATGATCGAATCCATGCTGATACCGGCGCTGCCCGCATTGCTAAAATCACCTGCGGCGAGGCTGTTTGGCAGCATGGGTTCATTGAAAGTCACGGTATAAACCACCGTATCAACATCCGGATATGGGATGGGTCCACCTTCCACGTTGTCGGTAAAAGCGATCAACTCCGGAGGGGTGTCGTCCTCCAAATCATAGACAAAGAGGGGTTCGGACATCCCGTAAATGGAATTCTCCCCTTGGCTGGCTAATTGGCTGCCATCATTGGAAGCATCAACCCAACCCAAAGGTGAATCGGACTTTCCTTGTTGAATCCGTTCGAGTTCCGATTCTGAGACATCACGCAGAACCAGAAATGATTCCACTGCGGTTCCCTCGGTTGTGGTCCCGGTATAGGGCGTTGTGCCCCCGGAGGCTTCGTCGATCGTTTCCCCCTGGTTTTCGGTGAAGTTGATACTATTGCGTAATCCGTTGTCGGGGCCACCCCAGAGTTCGTGGTAGTCGCCGGCGAGAATGCTGGCCCCGTCGATCAGCATAATCGGATGTCCATCCCCATGCACCTGGGGATTGGTAGCGGTATTGTCACGGGCATCCACTTCCACGGTGGATCCAATAATGCTCCAAGTGACGGAAGTGAGATCGTGTCCCGTTGCATTATCGGCAAAATTCTGAATCATTCCATTCCAGGTATTGATATCGTCTAGATCGCCATAGGTGTTGGAATCCGTTGGATCAACCCGTTCACTGGAAATAAAGACCAGGCGGTAGCGGTCACCAACTTGCCATGGTTGTTCGGTATCGGGATTGATATTCCCATTGGCTTGCATATCCAGAACGCCCAGTTGCCCGGCGAGATTGGAGGTGCTGAAGGTCCATTCCTCATCGGAGGTGATCCCGGCGAAAGCGACGTCGCTGAAGTTCCGCAGGGCGGTTTCCGGAATCAGGATGGCATAGGAATCGCCCCCTTCCGGCAACGTTTCCGGGGTGATGCTGAGCACATTCTCGTCAATGGAGATTTGATCCGTATCGGTGATGGGGATATTCAGGGAAGACGTCTCCTCATTCAGGTTCTTGAGAACAATATCGCCACTGCCGGCCAGAATATTTTGATCGAAAGTGGCGGTGATCGTAGTGCCAATGCCAACCCCGGTTTGTCCGGTCTCCGGGGTCTGTGCAGTGATGACGGGTGGGGAGGTATTTTCCTCGGCCGTGGTGAAGTTCCAGATTGATTCATCGGAAATGCCTGCAAACAAATTGCCGGGCAGATCCCGGACGGCATCATCGCTGATGAGCACGGCGATATTGGCCTCGAAAGGAAGATTCTGTGGCGGACTGATGAGCAAAGACTGGTTTCCGTCCGTCGTTACCGCCGCATCGGGCAAATCGAACGTCACATCCGAGGATCCGGAGGTATCGTTCAGATTTTTCAAGGTAACACTCCCTTCACCGGTAAGTTCAATACTTTCAGTGAAGGTTGCTTCGAGAGGGTCGATGCCGGGATAAATCCCAGTGTCGTTGTTCGCCGGATTGAAAGAGGTGATTTCGGGTGGGGTTTCATCAATGACGAAGGTTTTGAAGTTCACCGCAACCTCATCGGGATTAAGAATTCGGTCTTTGTAAGCCCGAATAACCGCGATCTCACCGGCAAACGATTCCGGTTGGGAATCGCCGCCGCCAAAACTGCCAACACCGGTTCCGCCCCGGGTGCCGAAGGCGGCATTGTCTCCGCCGCTCCAAGAGCCCGATCCGCCGGTTCCACTACTGGCGAGAACCCCGTTGATAAAGAGCTGCATATCACCAGTGGAATTATTGAATGTAAATACCGCTTGCATGAATTCCTCTGTGGCGGGTCCAAGGAGGAGATCCAGAGGATCCTCGGCAAGGTTGTAAGTCACCACGCCACCACTACCGGGTTTTTTGCGGAATTGGAGTTCGTTGTTATTGATAAAAAATCCCATTCCCGTGCCGCCACCGGTTTCAAAGAGGATTTGTCCGTTTTCCGGACCGGGATACAGGTCGTGGGGTTTGAACCAGATTTCAAAGGTCACCGGTTGATTCTGCCAACCTTCATCCTGAAAAGAAAGGCGATTGGAGGTGCCACTTTCCACCAATTCTGCGCCTCCCTCATTCCCGGTAAATCCTCCGGGGAATTTGAAGGCCGCTGAGATTTCAGTGTCAGTCTCTGCGGAGGAAATTGAAAGGTGTTCGACCTCGCTGTTTGTGGACTTATCAAGTTCGAGGCCGACATTTTCCGAGGCCAAATTTTCCCATTCTTCGCTGGAATTATTTTCCGAAGAAGCGTTGAAATAAATATCGTACCCGGGGGTCGGATCCAAGGGTCCGGGGTCGGCCTGGACGGCGACAGTACTTAGGGCAATAGCGAGACAAGCGACGGAACCGACGCTTTGGGCAAGGAATGACTTTATTGGCATAGGAGAGAGCGTGTTTTTGCGATGCGATGAGGCTTGTAAGATCAAATGTAGAAATGAAGGTTAGCGTCGCAGAGAAAGGATTCAATGAGGGAATATAGTTAAAGATGAATCTCTCCACTTTGAAAACCGAGCAAGATAAGCATCTATTTTATCAAGGAAACACGGATACACGTCAATGACAAGTAAAAGGCTTCCGCGAAAGAGGGTACCCCTTGGGACAAAGGCTATGCGGAGGCTCTATTGGAGGAATTTTTACGCCAGCACCGGTCTTGGGACGGGTTTTGGTGCCGGTTGGGGCCGAGGAGGTGGATTGGTTGCGTCTGGCGGGAACGGTTTTGAATTTGCCGAGGGATATAGGAGGTCAGCACGGCCACCAGCGGAGCTCGAATATGCGGGGAGAGTTGAGGGCTCGAGGTGTTCCGCGCAGCCGCTAGAGCGGCCGCGCGTTGGGGTGGGGCGGTTTTTGTAGGTTCTTTGACGCAAATCCGTCGCTCCTTACCTGAACTTGGCAAGAGAGTGCAGGTCTCTATGCAATGGCAGTCTTTGCTTTCTTGAAACTCCTCTTAACTTCAGCTCCATAATAATGCTTAATCCTTCAATTGCTTCTATCTCGGGGAAGAACTCAAATTTCTTCGCTACGATGAAATTTCCGGTTTTTTTTGGCGTGCTTTCTTTTGCTTTGTTGTTTCTGCCGGCGGGTGCTGGCGCTCAGCCTGATGACTTTCAGCGCTTTGAATTGAATCTATCGGATATTGATAACAAGGATATGACGCTTCATCTGAATTATCAGGATGGCGGCTTTCTGCAGGGTTGGATCGAAGTTGACGGTGAGCCCGTTTCCAGCCATATCGATGTGTCGGAACTTTCCCTGCACGAGGGGGCGATTACCGCTTTGGTGGATGTTACGTTCGTCCGTGGTCGTCGGAATAACCGGTTCTATGTCATTGAGATCGATGCTGTTGTTGATGGGGACTATCGGGTTAGTGGTGAATACCAAGCCCAATATGGACTTGAAATTGGACATACGTATGGGAGCGGCTACTACATTTTTACGGATGATACGCTGGACCATGACACTCCGGTCGTAACGATGGATCAGCTGCGTTTTCTGCGTTCCGGCGATGAGTGGTCCGGCCCTGCGGAGGGAGCCCTTGAGGCGGCCATCAGCGCCGATGAGCCGGTTCGCTTTGAACTTGATATGGGACAGGTATTGCGCGGCCCTTCGGCCACGGCGCAAAGGGTTGTTCTGGTCGATCTTGTCCTCAAGGGTGATGAAGTTATCTCGGTCGATGCCTTCCCCCGTTCCTCTGAGCACTGGCGTTTGGTCGATGATATCGAAGTGGAGGCTTCTTTCGATGGCGAGCGTATTACGGGTGAAATGACCATTGATGTTGAAGCAAGTTATCCGTGGAGCGGTGAATACCAACTCACCTTTGAGGGTGATGTAAAGAACCATCTGGTGCAGGGCCAGATCTCGGTGTACCATGAGCGACCCCATGGGTATCATGGCACCCGTGAAGTCGGACACAGTATCACCGGAACGGCCGAGTTGGCCAACGGGGCCACGAGGGATCCGGCGAACGCCATTCATCGCATCACCTTCAAGCCATCGCAGGGGGTGGATATGGACTTTACCGCGGTAATTCAAATGAAAGACGGTCAACTGGCGGGGGCCACTGTGGAGCCGATTTATCGTGGAGGCGGGATGGATTTTCCCACCCGGATGCTCAATGCTGAAGTTCACCTGGAGGATGATCGTCTTCAGGGCACCTTGCTGATCGACCCGACCCCCCGCAGTTACCCAGACGAATGGGGTCATAAAGAACATGGGTTCGATTTCGATGTGCGAATCGAGGATGGTCATTCGACCGGCACCTATATTTCTCGCTTTGACCGAACGTTTTCCAGTGAGGGGGCGGTCACCGGGAGACAGGTGGACACTGCTGAGCTGCGTACTGCCAATCCGGCGCCGGAAGTGGACTGGCCAACCTGGCATGGTCCTAAGCACTCGATGAGTGCGGCGGATACCGACACCCCGCTGATCGATGATTTCTCTCAGGCCCGAATGCTGTGGAAGAGTGAACGCACTCCACCGGCCCGTTCGCAGATTCAGCGCTATGGCACCAGCAATTTGGGGCGGAACATGCGGGGCGGACCCGGTGGTGGTGCGGGATCGCCAGTGGTGTACGATGGCAAAGTTTACCTTCACTATTATGAACCCTCCGGTGAGGCTTCCACGGCTTTAAGTGTAGCCGAGGGTTATGGCCGACAGTTTGAGGAGTCTTGGAGAATTCTCGCCGACGATGTGGTGGTTTGCATTGATTTGGAAACCGGGGCGACGTTATGGAAGCAGCGCTTTGAGCAAACCGGTCTGAATTATTACAATACCTGGAAAGATGCTCCCGGATCGACGGCTTCGGTGGGTGAGGGCAAAGTCTTTGCGGCGGGATCCGGCGGTTATTTGTGGGCGATGGATGCCGATAGCGGGGAAGTGCTGTGGGAATCCACCATGCCGGGGTTTTACGAAGGGCGGCAACGCACCCGTGAGGAGTCCCTGCGGGAAAACTCACGTCCTCACTCAGGCGGCTTTAATGCCGGTACCCGCATCGTTGTGGATGGTTTGCTGGTGGGCTCTAACTTTGGTGGAGACTTGGTGGCCATCGACACCGAAACCGGGGAAAAACGCTGGCGAGTCGAAGGGGTTATCGCCACTCAGAACACTCCCTCCCTGTGGCAGGGGCATAGCGAGCCAGTGGTGATTGTTCACAATGGCAATACCCTGAGTGCGGTGACCGTTGCCGAAGGGGAAGTGCTTTGGGAAAAAGAAGTCGCCCGTATCCCCCGGGCCTATCCGCTGCCCGTCGAAGGGGACATTCTCACGGTGATCGTGGAAGCTGAAAACGGAGAGGACTATCATCTCGCCGGATTCCGTATCCACTCTGACCGTCCAGAGCGTCTGTGGACGTTGGAGAAAAAACAGGACAAGACAGGTCGCCGACTTTTGATGGCGCACGATGGAAATGCCTATGCCTTTGGCCAGGAAGGTTCCGAGCATGACCACTTATATCGAGTCAACCTGGAAACCGGCCAGTACACCTATCTCAGCGACCTTGGTCCTCTTGGCAGCATGAGCTTCGTCGTAGGGGTGGGGGACCGGGTTATGTTTGACCGGAACAATTATCGCTGGATTGATGCGGATGATGATTTTCGCCGCACCAGCGATTATTGGGACATTCCCATCATGACATCCCGGGGCTATCACAGCACGCAATTGAGTGATGCCATTGTGGACGGACGTCTCATTGTTCGTGGAGGAGACGGAATCTACGCCTTCGACCTGAGGGCCCAAGATGATTGATGGTTTGGCCCATCGGTATCCTAAGTAGTTCGCTTCTTAGGCAAGCATCTTGATGCGTCTTGTCAGACCGGGTGCGTCGGGAGAACCCATGCTAAAGCTGCGGGCTACTTTTTGCCCGATTGATGGCTTCTGAGATAGCACAGCCATCCTGGCTGTTTCCTTAACCGGACGGTTCCCCGTTTCCCGGAAACGATGATTTTTGCCGGGATTTGGCCAGCAACCCGATGGGGGCGAGAATGAACCCCACTATGAGCATCGGTAGCCCAATGGGCAGTCCGATGATCGTTGCGGAGAGAATGATCCCTAAAAGAATACATGCCCCTCCGATGGGAAGAAGACTGCTTATCTGAAAAGTGTCCTTGGTCTCTGGGGCCATTTTAAAAGAGACCAACGTTCGGAAATCAGGTTCACTTTTTCCCCGCATCCGGGAATTTTATTTTGCCGCGAATCGTTAAGGAACGCTGGCTTTTCCGGGTGGGGGAGGTTATGAAGGAAGGATCATGTCCAGAGACTGGGAAAAGGCGTACGCGGAAGAGGATACCCCTTGGGACAAGGGCTATGCGGCTCCGCCCTTGGAGGAATTTTTACGCCAGCACCGGGTCTCGGGACGGGTTTTGGTGCCTGGTTGTGGCACCGGACACGATGTGCGGGCGCTGGCCGCCCAAGGGGCCGAGGTCGTGGGGATGGACATCGCTCCGGGAGCGATTCGCAAGGCCGGGGCTTTTCCGCAGGTGGGATCGGAGCGCTATGAGGTCGGAGACTTTTTGGATCTGAAGGCCACGCATCGGGCGGCCTATGATTGGGTTTTTGAACACACCTGCCTCTGTGCCTTGCCTCCGGAGAAGCGAGAGGTTTATTTCCAGTCGGTTCGTGCGGCCCTTAAACCCGGAGGATATTATTGGGCCGTGTTTTTCCGAGAGGTGAGTGATTATACCGGGGAGGGTCCACCACATCCGATCAGCCGGGAGGAAACGGACGCTTTGTTGGGTAATGATTTTGAGCTTTTGGCGTCCTTTGTCCCGCAGGAAACCTATCCGAGCCGTCCGGTTGGGGCCGAGGAGGTGGTTTGGTTGCGCCTAAAGGGTTCTTAAAACCGTTCTTTGCGGTAAATCGGAATTGCCAAAGGTGGGTCCTTTGCTCACCTTTTTCCAGTATATGCTAAGGAGGTTTGGGCAAGGCTTGATGGATTGGATACGGCGGGAGCGGTTACTCTTTTTCTTGCTCCTCCTCTTCCCTCTTCTGTGGTTCGGGACGGCGATGCCGATCGGTGATTTGCCATTCCTGATTCACTGGGATACCATTGCAACGCTGACCGGATTGATGGTTCTCAGTTCCGCCATTTACTGGAGCGGGGGGGCGAATTATGCGGCCCGACAACTTTTGCGCCGGATGCGCAGCGAGCAACAAATCGTCATCGCTCTTTGTTTGCTGGCCGCCGTTCTGGCGGCGGTCATTACCAATGATGTCGCCTTGTTTTTGGTTATCCCTCTTTCGTTGACACTTGCGCGGATCGCCCGTCTTCCGTTGGGTCGGCTGGTGGTTTTTCAGGCGCTGGCGGTCAATGCGGGTTCCGCCTTGAGCCCCATCGGCAATCCTCAGAATATATTTCTCTGGCAGACCAGTGAGGTGAGCTTTACGGCTTATGCTTGGGGCATGCTTCCCCTGGCGGTACCGATGCTGGTGGTCCTTGGGGCGGGTCTTTTTCTGGCCTTTTCGGGACGGCCCCTCGTCCTGGAAAATCTGCCGGACCGTTCGGAGGCGGTCAACCAAGCTCTTTTCTGGCCCACCTTGATGCTGTATCCGGTTTTCCTGGTGGCGCTCGAACTCGGATATGGCTGGCCCGCGGTGTTGGTGGTTTTGATCGTTTATGGGTTCTGGCAAAAAAGCCGTCTTAAGGAAATTGACTGGGCTTTGCTGCTTTTGTTTGTGCTGATGTTTCTCAACATCGGAATGCTAACCAGTTTTTCCCCCATGCAATCTTTTGCGGAATCGCTTTTGAACTTACCGGGGGGAGAGGTGACCGCCGGAATTCTTTTATCACAGATCATTTCCAACGTGCCCGCGGCGATCTTTCTGGAACCGTTTTCATCCGATTGGCAACGTCTCGGTTGGGGGGTCAATCTGGGCGGATTTGGCCTTGCCATAGGCTCACTGGCCAACCTGATCGCCTTGCGCCTGGCCTGGCAACCCGGGTTGGTGTGGCAGTTTCATCTCTGGGCGGTGCCGGTTTTGTTTTTTAGCTGGGTCTTGCTGTTGGCCCAACAATGGATCCTCGGTTTGTTCGCATAGGGCTCAGGGCGTGGCCGCTGGAAGTTAAGAGTTAAGGTCGAAGACGGCGAAGCAATTAGGAGTTAAGAAAGGAAATCCTGCTGTGTTCCCATGATCCGAAAAGTCGGAGGTAGAGTAGCCCGCTGGTTTCTTTGTCCTTCGAAGTCTTGGCGAAGTAGGAAGCAAGGGTTCCGGTTTGGCGTGAAGGCAAGCGTCCTGTCATAAAGATGCTTTCCCGCTGAGCGCATAT
>JAFIGF010000035.1 GCA_020831535.1 Opitutales bacterium
CAGTAGGAAGAGTATCGGCCAGGAAAGGGAAGACGGATCAAGCCAAGCAGTCAAAAGAGCGGTTATTTTTCCGCCAATTGGGAGATTTCAATATCCACCTCATCCCGTTTGGCGATTTTCTTGAGAAGGCCGTCCTGCATCCAGGCGATGCGGTCGGAGATGTTGAGCATTTTATGGTCGTGGGGGGAGCAGACCACGGTCACGCCTTCCTCCTGGTTCATTTCGCGCATCAGTTCGATGATTTACTCGCCGGTTTTCAGGTCCAAATTGGCGGTGGGTTCATCGGCGAGAATGATGGAGGGTTTGTTGGCAAAGGCCCGGGCAATGGCCACACGCTGTTGTTGCCCGCCCGAAAGTTCCTTGGGAGTATGTAGGACCCGGTCACCCAGACCGACCCGTCCGAGAATGTAAACGGCGCGATCCTGAGCCTCGTCGGGCGGGACGCCGGCAAAGAGCATGGGCAGGGTTACGTTTTCCAAGGCGGTCAGAACCTTGACGATGTTGTAGCTTTGGAAAATGTAGCCGATCTTCCGGCAACGCAACCAGGCCAGCTCGTTGGCATCCAACTGGGCGACATCGATCTCATCAATAAAGACATTCCCGCTGGTGGGTTTGATCAGCCCGCCAATGACGTTGAATAAAGTGGTTTTCCCGGAACCGGAGGGCCCCATGATGGAGATGTATTCGCCAGTGGCGATCTTAATGTTGACCCCGCCGAGGGCATGGATTTTTTCTTCCCCCATTTGGTAGATTTTCGTCACGTCCCGGGTCATGACGGTGAGGTCAGCATCTTCGCCCGTATCCTCCAGCCAATTGAAGGCGGGGCGGTCGGGCATGTCCGAGGCGGGAATGGTCTTGGTATGCAAGGAACTCATTATTTTTCTCCTCTCATGGCGTCCATCGGCGGCATGCGGGAAGCGATGACCGCAGGGATGGAAGAGCCGAAGGTGGTTAAAAAGATCCCCAGCGCGAAGGCGGCCAGGATTTTCAGCAGAATCCAGTCGAATTGGAGGTATTGAAAGAGGCTAAAGCCGTATTCCAGCAGGCCGAGCAATATGGATATAGTCAGCCCGACAAGGACTCCGATGACCGCACCGACAAAGCCGAGGATGGCCGATTCGACCATCACGGTAAAAAGGACAAACTTATCGAGTGCGCCGAGGCATTTCATGGTGCCGATTTCGCGGTAGCGCTGACTGACCGACATGAGCATGGTATTCAAGACCCCGGCGGCACTCACCAAAACGGAAAGGCCGAGCATCAGATACCATGTTTGTTGATCGGCCAGATCATCGGACCGGGGGAGGGTGAGCAAGTAGATGAGGAAGGCGCTGGAGGTGGCGATGGTGAGGAGAGTAAGCGTGGTCCGGCTGATCCGGACTTTCAGGCTGTTCACGGCCATTTGCCAAACCAGGCCGGGTTTCATCTTCAGACGATCAATATGCCATTCTTTGTGGGCCATGGGTAAAAAGGGAAATTAGGAGTCTTAGAAGGAGGCCCCGATGGAGGCCCAGAGGAAGTTAATGGCGATGCTGAGCATCCCCGTGAGACCCATTCCGGCGGCGAAGCCGACTGCGAGAATAGGGGTGTAATTGGTCCAGCGTTCCTTGCCGAACTTCCGCATGAAGAAGAAGCGACCGAGGAGAGCACCGACAAAAATCATGATCGCCATGTGGGGCAATTGAGTGACGGTGGTAATGCCTCCGTAGATATATTGGTGGCTAAGTCCCGCTGCGCTGAACCCCCCGAAGAGCCCGAGCGACCCGATGAAGCTGGTAATAATAACTTCCAGTTTCAGCGATTGAAAGAGCAGGGTTTGCCCTTCCTGCATGGAAGAGGCCCAGACGCCTTGCATGGTGGCAAATTGCGGCCAGAATTGCTCCACATAGGGATAGCGGTCAGAGGGAATATCGCCAAGGGTCACGATGTAGCTCCAGAAGATAAAGGAGGCGATGATCAATAAGGGGAAGGCCAAAAGCTCCGCCTTGAGAATCGAGGTGAACTTTGTCCGGGTCAGCTGGGTTTCCCGGAGCTCGTCGGCAAACTTACCGTAGTTGGCAATAGGCAGTGGGGCGAACCAGATGGCCACGCCGCGGTGTCCGGAGGCGAAGATGGCACCTTCGGTGACGAAGGGAATCCCGGCGTGCTGACCGGCAATACCGGACATCCGGGCATTGATGTAGGTGTTCATCGGGGTCCAGACGTAGGCAAAGAGAACCAACCAGTAAATGGGGAAGGGATCCACATCGGGAGGGAGGTTGCCGTTGACGAGGTAGTTACAAAAAATGATGTATATAAAGGAAATCACGCAATAGACACCGATGGCCAGCCAGGTTTTAACATCTCCACGGGGTTTGTCCTGTCGCCAGAAGGCCTTGATATCGAAACCATCCTCATCTTGTTCCTTATTGTTTCGATACTTCATCCAGGATTTGCCCATGCCATACAGGCCGACGCAGAGAATAGCAAAGGCGATCCCGATCCCCATGGAGAGGTAGAGGTCGAGGGCGTTGGAAACGTTCGTTTGAATGGCCGATTTGCCGGGGGTCCAGGTGGGGAGCCAGCCGAGTGGATAGAAGACAAAAGGATTCAGGATTAGCTGGAACAGAAAGGTACTGGCGACCATCCCCATACAGACCCGCCAGGGGAGAACAAAGCCAAAGAAGACCAGCCCCAAATTTAGGGTAATCCCGATGGGGGCCGTCGGCAGATACCGCTCCATGGTGGTCGTTAAATCCAGGAAGGGGATCGGAATAATGGTCAAAGTCTGGTCGAGGAAGGCATTACTCAAGGTGGGCACCCCGACGTAAATGATCCCAAAAACCGCTCCGATGATCGCCCCCAGGGAGAAGCAGTATTGGCGGTAGCCCCGTTTGTTTTTGTCCTGACTGGTTTCGGCCAGGGCGATGGCCCCTTCCGCGGCAATCGGCGCGAGCGGGAAGGGAAGTTTCTCCACATCGGCGGTGGCTTTGTAGGCCAGGAAGCCCAAACTCAACTGGGTGAGCTTGGAGAGAGTCATGGAGGCGATGGTGACAATGATCGCCGGATACCAGACCGGGTGGGTGAAAACATTGTAGGCGGCATCCCCATAAGGCGCGACCCAATCCGGGACTTGGTGGGCAATGCCGAAGGTGTGGAAGGCATCGGAGTTTCGCAGGTAGCGGAAATAGACCAACATTCCGAAAATGCCTCCGCCAATTGATATCCCCCCCGCCATGTGGGTGAGCTGACCAGCGGTATATTTTAACATATACAGCTCCTGCTTGCGCAAGGTCAGGAAGGAGCGTCGGGCGACTTCCACGAAGAGGATAATGGTTACCCACTCGGCGGCGGTTCCCATGTCGTAGCCAATCATCAACCCCATGAAGATCAGCCCGGGGAGCATGACAAAGGAAATGAAGAAGGCCCCGACGACCGTCCGCCAGGTGAAGCCGTCCTCATACGGCTCATTCTGGATGGCCTCAATGGAGAACTTGGCATCAAAGAACTCTTCGTTCTCGATCCCTTTCTTTTTGGGAGCTTCAGGAGGTGGAGATTGGTCAGCCATGGTGGTCTAAATCAGTCGTCTTGCAGCAGTTCAGCACCGCGTTTGATGAAGTTGTTGCGCTCTTCAGGGGAAAGGTTCCGCCAAAGCAGGAATTGGTGTCGGACATTGTTCAAAAAGCGGTAATTGATCCGGATCCAGGCATCCTCGGCACCCGACGTGCGCTCCAGAATCAATTCCACCGCATAAACCCCGGGGTTCTTGGTGGGAACGATATCCATGATAAAGTGCTGGGCCACGTCAAGGTCGTAAGGGCTCAGCCACATCGAGGATTCAATGCGCAGGGCGGGGGCACCTGCCTCGGTCAACCGATTTTCCAGACGAATATCGCGGCAGGTGAAGTCTTCCGAACTGGCATCGGTATGATTGAACAGAAACTGCCGGAAGAAGGCGGACATTCCGACCGCATTGCCCCGGGTCAGAGTGAAGGGTAACTCGAAGTAGATGTTCTTGTCTTCAGCGGGTTCGGGCAATTCCCAGTTCGACATGCCGCTCGGGGCGGCCAAAGTGGCGGCTCTTTTCGCGGGGATCAAGGTGGCGACCATTACAATCACCCCGGTTCCCAGGGCTAGGCCCATGGAAACGACCGAAGTGAAATTGAAGGACAATTCGCTGAGGAAGGCGACGCCTAAGACTTCGTTAAAGAAGGGTATACTATTGGCAAAGAGGAGGCCGATAAACATCCCGAAGAGAATGCCGATGACCGAGTACACCGCCGATTCCGAGAGCAGCAGGAAGGAAATCTGTTTCGGTGAGAGACCGACTGCTCCCAACATGCCAACCTCTCCCCTGCGTTCGTCCACGGTGCCCATCATGGTATTGAGAACAATGAGGACGCAGAGGATGATGGGGACAATGATTTTGGCGATGCCCCCGATGTCGCGTTGGGTACGGGTGGTAATGAAACTCAAATCGCCATCGTGGTGAGAAAAGAAGGGTCGGTTCAAGCGGAGGGCGACATCTTGGTAAATCTGTTCCACGTCAGTATCTTCAATAAACTGTACCACCACTGAACGCAGACGGGCGTTGACATCAGTGCGCGCGGCCATGGGCACTATGACGAGGCGTTCCCAGTCAAAGTGGTAGGAAACCGGATCCTCGTTAATCAGTTCGCCGGGAGCGTTGCCGGTCATATTGGAACGGACGTAGTCCACCATGGAAAGGCTGCGGCCGTTCACATCGCGGATACGATTGGCTTTTTCCACATCAAGGATGCCAATGACCGACCATTGCTGGTTTTGCATGATGACGGAGGGCAATTCTTCGATGGGGCGGCGTTGCCCGTCTTCGTCAAAAATATCCTCCTCACTAATTCCCAGACGAATAGCTGCGTTATCGGGAAGAATGATGACGTGACGATCCGGGGCGATGCCTTCTTCCCAATTTGCCGGACGGAACCATTCCTCTTTCGAGACGGCTTGGTGCAGGCCGCTGAATTCCGTTTCATTGGGTTCGAAGGCCATGATGCCAGTGGAAATATGCTGGCGATCGTCCAGACGAATCTCGACTTGGTTGGCACCCTCGACAGCGGCATTATTGCCACCTTCCCGTTCAATGTACCAAGCGCGGGTGGTGGTAGGCAGATGGGAACCGAATTCCGTTTCGACGGCGTCGACGAAAGAGGAGGTGAGCGTTTGCCAGTTGAAATTCCGGAAGAGCATGCCCTCAAAGGCAGGTTCTAGGGCTTCAACGGTACGGCCTTCGACATTGTGGTCGAGGGAGACGGAACGTTCGGAAACGGTTTCCTCTCCGGTGACCGAGACAAAGGCGACAATGGAAAAGGTGAGAACGGTGACCGTGAGCGAGGTGAGGAAGGTTCGGGACGGGCGTTTTTTCAAGTTGGAAACCCCCATGGAAAGGGCCGTGCCCAAAGAACTCACCAAGCTGATTTCCTCGCCTTCCACCTCACCGCCGGCAATTCGGGCCCGACGCACCAGCGTCTCAAAGCGCTGATAACAAATGGTCAGCACAATGATCGACATCAATATCATGGTGAAGGATATGACGACAATAAACGGCGATACGGCGATGGAGAAGGCGGGATGAAACAGCCAGAGAAAGACCGTTCCCAGGGAAAAGAGGGTACTGGTGCCAAAAATCTGGGCGATAATGGCTTTGCTGCCAATGAGAAGTTTTTCGAGGAAATAGGAAGCTGGCAGCAGGATCGCCATGATCATGATGACGGAGAAGACCGCCTCGCGGCCCAAGCCGAGGATCCGGGGGTAAAACTTGACCAGCATACCCCAGGATTCACGGGCAGCGCCTTCGGCCTTTTGCCATTCTTTTTCTTCGTAAAAGGCGTAGGCCTCGTTCAGCTTCTCTTGACTTCGGGCGATGGCTTGGGCGATGGCTTGGGATCGAATACCGAAGTCCGCATAGGTGTCTTGGCGGTCAATGGCCAAGTCTAGCATTTGTTCGGCGACCCGTATCGCAGTAAAGGGATAGAATGTGTTTTCCTCTCCGTCCTCAGTTGGTCCGATGCGGATGCCTTCCCCCCGACGGGTGCCTCCAAAGCGTTCATCTTCGGTCAAACGACCCACCAGCATGAATAAATTCTGCCCCGTTCGTTGATAGAGGATGGAAGCTCTGGCCCCCTCGTTCATGTAGATGATATTGCCGAGCGTTTCGATTTCGGCGAAATGGCGTACCGGGTTTTCCAGCGCGTATTCCCGTGGATTACCCCGGGTGACCGCATCGAGAACGCGAAGGTCGTGGTTGGGGGATCCTAAAATCTGATAGTCATGAGGCTCGCTGCCGGCAAAGAAAACCAAGGGGGCGACATCGACCAGAATTATTCTTTTCTCTGCCTCGCGGCCTTCAATCATTTGGAAAGCAGGGGTCTGCGCCTCGGTGGCCGCGCCCAAAAGACCTTGGGTGGCCACTTTGTCGAAAATGGCCCGATCCCGATTCAATTGATAGGCATAAACATGGTTCATCATGCCGGAGAAACCGATATTTTCCAAGGGGATGCGGTATCGTCCGTTGAGCATACTAAGCCGCTGAAAACTTCTACGGGCCCCACGATAGGCGTTGGTGTTGTGATTATTGCGCTGTTCCTGGGTACGGATGCCCGGGTAATGGACGATCGTTCCTCCGACTGGGTCCTCGGCGTCAAGGGCGGAGCGGATGCTGGCCTCCACCGTTTGCCCACCAATGCGGGTGAAGCGCGGGCGGCTCATGCGGGAGGGACCATTGGAGTCGGAGGGGCTTTCCGCCCCTAGCTGCATCAGGAAAAGGGCATTCCGCGTAACGATGGAAAAATTCTCAAAATTGATATTTTCCAATGTATCGCGTGGGGTATCCAAACGGGACAGGCGGTCATTGAAATTGCCCACAGGGAGGACACCGACCCGGAGAGCGGCCCAAAAATCTCCGTAAATGGGAGCGAGGCGTGCGGGCAGCACGGGGAAATCCAGGGAATCTTCCCGGCGGTAAAAGCTCCATTGTTCTTCCCACCCCGCCCGAATATGACCGAGGGACAGGGCGTATTGGTAGGAGTTTTCTAAATCCCGTCCGTGGTTGGCTCCGTCGCCGGGCAATCGGCCTCGGAAATCGGAACTATCCAAAGCGGGAAACCCGATGGTACGGCTGTCGCTGGACAAGTCCAGAAACCATCCCAAACGGGGTTCTTCCTCATTGGTGGGATGCAGGATGGCATGGAGTTTTTCGACCAAATCCAAGTTATTCAACAGGTAGGCCTGGGCATCCTTCTCGTCCTCCATTTCAATGAGAAAACGTTCTTCAAGGGATTCAAAGGTCATGTCCGTTTCCCCGAAAAGGGCGGCAAAGGATTCGCCCTTCATCGCATCCGCCACGCGGTCCGGGAAATTGGTGTCCGGATTCTCCGTAATGATATCGTGGAAACTTTCCAGACGGTCCTGGAAACTCAGACGACGTTGTTCAATCGTTTGCAAACGCAGTTCCTGCAAGCGATCCCGGCGTTTTTCCTGATACGCCCGTTGCTGTTCAAAGGCGCGCCTTTGTTCGCGGAGTTCTTCAATTTCCGCGGAAGACATTCCCTCAAGGTCCGGGTGGCGGATTTCCCCTGGTCCCGGATCCGGGTCGGGTAAATCCAACAATTCGTTAATGAGGGCAACCCGTTTTTCTCCGATGCTTATACGGACGTCCTCCAAACGGGGAACGATCCAATTATTGGCAAACCACATGGCGTATTCCCGGTCCATATCCTGGATGGATCGATCCGGATCGAAGAAGGCCATGGCGCCCTCATAATTTTCGATTTCCGCTGCCAGATCGTCGCCGTGGGCGGTACGCAGACGATTGTGGTGGAGTTGGTAGTGCTCAGCCAGTTTTCGGCTGGCAATTCCGCCTTGGGTGTCGCCGTCCATGAAGGCAAATAAAATGCCCCGGCGCCGCCAGGTGTTGTCGCTGGTGGCCAAATGCTCCATAGCCTTGAGGGCAAAAGCGATGTTCTTCGCTTGATGAGCTCCGTGGGGCAGGTCGGGAACTACCGAGACGGTATCGATATTGACGGTGATGACAAAGGGTTCTTCGCGGTTGGAAACGATAAAGGAGTCTCCTGTCTGCAAAACGTGCCCTTCCTCCCAATCATTGGCCTCACGGAAATTATCAGGGGTCATGCCGTAGCGATTGGCCAGGCGACTTATGAGATCTCCTGCCGGAACGGTAAAGGTATCGGTGCGTCCCGGGATGATAATTTCGTCGCCCTCGTTGACGGCCGGAGATGTTGTATTATTTGCCCGCAGTAAGTCGCGGGTGGAGACTCCGAATTGGTTGGCAATCAGTTGGAGGTGAGTATCCTCTTGAATTTCCAGAACTCTTTCCTCATCGGGGGGGAGGTATGCAAAAAGTGATTCGATAGGACGGTTTTCAATGACTTGCCCCCCTGTCAGGGTCGCCTCGATGGGTTCGGCTGAGTTGTCGATTCGCTCTAATAACGCCTGTCCCTCGGCCCGGGGTAGATAGAAGCGTGGGTAGGGAAGAGGGGTGTGGCGGAACAGTCGTTCAGCGTTTTCCATGTCAACATTGTTGTCTTCGACAATGAGGATAGCGCGGGCCCCCAGGTAGAAAGCCCGTTCGAAATTGTTCCCTCCACGAAAGGACATGACGGCAATATTGCCGCGCAGGTCTTTTCCATTGAGATCGCTCCAGCGACCGGAGCCGATGTTGACGAGTTCTCCGGTAACACCGTCTTTGGGGGTAAGACTGGGCATGGGCCCATTGGGCCAAAGGGG
>JAFIGF010000127.1 GCA_020831535.1 Opitutales bacterium
CCGACCCCGACCGCACCCCTGAAGATCAGGAAGGTGACGGAATTGCCCTGCCTGAGGACGACGGCGAGGATCTGCGCGACATTCCCTCCGAAATCCGCATTACCGCTCGCGACCCTTTCCGGGAAATCCCCTCCCGCGATCAACCGGAGACCGAAGCCGATTCAGCCGAAGCCGACACCAGCGGACAACGAACCCAAAGACCCGAGCCCCGCCCCCGCCGGCAAGTTCAACACGGCATGCCCCTCGTTACCGGACAAGACCAAAGCCAAGCCCCCAACATCGGACGGGCCGCCGTCGAAGCCCGTGAATCAGCTTTCGGGCACTACCTTGACCGCATGAAAGAGGCCATCGTCCGCGAATGGCACCGCACCGCCTGGGACATGAACCTCACCGGAGAATCCGGCTCCAAGGTCCGGGTACGTTTTCGCATCGACCAGGAAGGTCAGATTGAGGAGATGGAAGTTCTCGAAAGCACCACCCGCGGCACCATCGGCACCCTCATCATTCAGGATGCCATCCGCTCCCGCGCCCCCTACGGTTCCTGGCCCGAGCAAATGATAACCCTCCATGGGGACACCTGGGAAACCACCATCACCTTCCATTACCGCTAAACCCCAAAGCCTCCCCGAGAAACTTGACACCAACCCCCTTAAAATTACCTGGTAATTTGTCTGTCAATAAATTATCCCCTCCGGTACGGGTGGTATTATTTTAATCACCCCTAAATTTTTGCATTGGCGAACCTTCCTGATTCGGTTTGCCTTGAGTTGTTATGCTGGCGACTATCCAATCTGCGGCCCTTCAAGGCATCGATGCGGTTCCTGTGCAAGTGGAAGTCAATACCGAGGAAAGAGGTGAACCCAAACTCGTTTTGGTCGGCCTGCCCGACGCCGCCGTCAAGGAATCCGATGACCGGGTGGTTTCCGCACTCGGAAATTCCCAATATAAACTCCCCCATTATCGCACCACCATCAACCTCGCCCCAGGCGATATCCGCAAAGAAGGCCCCATCTACGACCTCCCCATCGCTCTCGGTCTCTTAGCCGCCACCAAGCAAATGTCGCCCAGCCTCCTGCCCGATTACGTCGTCGCCGGCGAACTGGGACTCTCCGGCGAGGTTCGCCCCATCCGCGGAGCCCTGGCCATGGCCAGTCTCGCCAAGCAGATGGGCAAAAAAGGCATTATTCTTCCTTTCGATTCCGCCGCCGAAGCCGCCTTGGTGGATGGCCTTTCAATCATCGGCGTACGCTCCCTTCAGCACGCCCAACTCTTTCTCGATGAACGCATCCCTCCCCCCGAGGCACCTTCCATCGACCTGAAAGCCCCCAAATCCGCCGGACAGGGAATCGATTTTAGCGAAATTAAAGGACAGGCCAATGTTCGCCGCGCGGTCGAAATCGCCGTGAGCGGTGGGCACAACCTTCTCATGGTAGGCCCCCCGGGCTCCGGCAAATCCATGATTGCCAAGCGCATTCCCACCGTTATGCCAGAGCCCAAAGTCGACGAGTTCCTCGAACTCCTGCGAATTTACTCGGCCGCCGGCCATACCGTCCACGGCTCCCTCCCGTTTCTCCAACGCCCCCATCGCGCCCCTCACCACACCATCAGCGATGTCGGGTTGCTCGGCGGCGGTTCCGTCCCGGGTCCCGGCGAGGTTTCCCTCGCCCACCACGGGGTTTTGTTTCTCGACGAACTCCCCGAATTCAAGCGTTCTGCTCTGGAAGTGCTCCGCCAACCCCTCGAAGACGGCGAAGTCACTATTTCCCGCAGTGCCGGCAAAATCACCCTCCCTTGCCAATTCATGCTGGTCGCCGCACTAAACCCCTGCCCCTGTGGATATCTCGGCGACCCCAAGCACGAATGCCGCTGCACCCCAACCCAGATTCAACGCTACCGTTCCCGCATCTCGGGACCGCTTTTGGACCGCATTGATCTCCATGTCGAAGCCCCCGCCGTCACCTTCGACGAACTGCGCTCCGAGGCCCCCGGCGAGTCCTCCGCCGAAATCAAAAAACGCGTTGAAGCCGCCCGCGAAAGACAGCGCCAACGTATGCCCCAAAGCTCAAATGCTTGCAATGCCCGTATGAGCCACCGTCAGATCCGCGAGTTCTGCCGCCTCGACAAAGCCATGGCCGACCTCCTGCAAAAATCCATGGAAGAACTCTCCCTCTCCGCCCGGGCCTACGACCGCGTCCTCAAAGTCGCCCGCACCATCGCTGACCTCGAAGGTGACCCCGAGCTCAGAGAAGATCACCTCTTCGAAGCCATCAACTACCGCACCCTCGACCGTAATGTCTTTTACTGAAGAAAATATGAATTTCCACCACCTTGCTTTCGTCGTTAACCGCTCCAAAAAAGGCTCCCCCAGCCTGGCCGAAAGCCTTGTCTCGGTGGCCAAGGAATTCGGTTGCTCCACTCGCCTCACCGATGCCTTTCCCGTGTCCGAGGATTTTCTGGAAGGAATGGATGCCTGTTGCGTGATCGGCGGCGACGGCACTCTTCTCCATCTGGCTCCCCAGGCAAGTCTTCGGAAAGTCCCGTTCATTGGCTTCAATCGGGGAAATCTGGGCTTCCTCACCACCTTTGCCGCCGAAGAGGCCGAAAAGGAGTTGCGCCGAATCCTCAGCGGGAAGTACCAAAAGGCCCCCCGGCAAATGCTGCGGTGCGAGATTAACGGGGAAACTCATTTGGCCCTGAACGATTTCGTTATCAAAGAAAAAAGCAATGCGCACCTGATCCTTCTGGACGTCTGGGTCGACGATACCTTTGTCGCGGAATACCATAGCGATGGCTTGATCTTTGCCACCCCCACCGGCTCCACGGCCTACAACCTTTCGGCCGGCGGACCGATCATCGAGCCGTCCGCCGAGGTCTTCTCCATGACCCCGATTTCCCCACATACTTTGAGTAATCGAAGCATTATTTTTCCCTCCGGCAGTCGTCTCCGCGTAAAAACCGCACCCCAGAGCCGGAGCCAAGCCCTCCTTCTTCGTGACGGCAAAACTCTGGACTTTACTGAGGATACTTTAGATTTAACCTTATCTGCCCAGAGTGAGGCCATCACTTTTTTACAAGGAACCGATTACGACCATTTCAGCGTTCTGCGACAAAAACTCGGTTGGATGGGCCCGCACCGGGAAACGACCTAACCACTTTCTTGCAAATTGAGGCAAACCCTCAACCCAGGGATTCGAGCAGCTTTTTCACCTCGTCGCGCTTGCCCCGAGTTGCGTCCAGTTGTTCTTTGGCTCCGCGTACCACCGCTTCCGGCGCCTTTTCAACAAAGCGGGGATTGGCGAGTTTCTTCTCCCCCACGGCAACTTGCTGATCGAGCTTCTGCAACTCCTTCCCAAGACGCTCTTTCTCTGCCTCCAGATCAAGCGATCCGGCCAAATTCAGATAGAGATTGCCCAACGGAGTGACCGCCGCCGGAGCATTACTGATCTCGCCCTCTTCCAAAGTCTCTGCACCAACCAGCCGGAGGAGCTTGGAACCATGGGCGTCCCAGCTTTTCCGTGCCTCATCCCCCGCAAAAACCAGCGAAAGATGCACATCATTCCGCGAAGCCAAACGGTATTCCGCCTTCAACGCTCTTGCGCGGGTAACGAATTCCTGAAGATCCTGGGTTTGCTGCAGATCTTTTTCTTCCAGCTTGATTCCCCCAGCCGCGAGTTTTTCCCGGAGCGCTGAACCACTAACCAATGGGGTTGTATCAAGATACGCCCCATGTTTACCATAGCCCATCACCTGCCACAACTCATCGGTGATAAAAGGGACAAAGGGATGCAAAAGTTGCAGAAGTTGCCGCAAGACCAAATCCTGTACCGCCAAAACGGTTCTTTGCGCAGCCGGGTTTTCCATTCGGCTTTTCGAAACCTCGACATACCAATCACAAAATTCACTCCAGAAAAATCCAAATAAACTCTGCGCGGCCGAATTGAATTCAAAACGCCTGAAGGCTTTCTCCACCGCTTCGGTCGTCTGTACCAAGCGTAACAAAACGCTGGTATCATCCACGTCCAGGGCCTCTGAATCGATCGCCTCAACGAGTTTCTCCACGGAAGAGCCATCGAGACCAACTCCTCCTTCCTGCATCCGCCGGAAACGACACGCATTCCAAAGTTTATTGCAAAAATTCCGCCCAGTTTCGACCCGGTCCTCGGAAAAACGAATATCCTGCCCCTGTGGAGCAATGAGAAGAATCCCCAAACGCAACCCATCGGCCCCATAGGTAGCAATAAGGTCCAACGGATCCGGCGAATTCCCCAGAGATTTGGACATTTTCCGCCCCTGAATATCACGGATGATTCCGGTAAAATACACGTCCCGGAAAGGGATACGTTTTTCCAGATCCTCCCCGGGCCGCATAAACTCCAGCCCTGCCATGATCATCCGGGCGACCCAGAAGAAAATAATATCAGGGCCCGTGACTAGCGCGGAGGTCGGGTAAAAATATTCCACCCCTTCTTCCTTCGCCTTGTCCTCATCAGGCCATCCCATGGTCGCAAAGGGCCACAGCCAAGAGGATGCCCAGGTATCCAGCACATCTTCCTCTTGCTCCCAGTTTTCCTCATCCTCCGGAGCTTCACTACCGACATGCCAGTTCTCCGGCAAGGAACGGTCTTCCCCCTTCTTGTACCAAACCGGAATACGATGCCCCCACCAAAGTTGTCGGCTGATGCACCAGTCCTG
>JAFIGF010000048.1 GCA_020831535.1 Opitutales bacterium
CCCCCCCCCCCCCCCCCCGCCCCCACCCACCCCCGCCCCCCTCCGGGGGGGGGGCGGTGGGTTTTTTGAAACCATTTCTCGACGGTGAGGAAAAGCTGTTGGAAATGATCCTGTTGCCGTCCATCGGTAACGTATACCAGACCGTCCGCAGACCATTGCTCGACCCGGTACAGGGCGGTGGCGAGATCGGTGGTTGCGTAATTACTTGCCCCATCGGATTTGCGGATAATGAAAGGTTGGGTTTTGAAACGAGGGTGCTCGGGGTGGAAGACCACCAAAGCCCCTTGGGATTCCTCGGCTATGTTGAGTTCCTGCAATTCCCGGTACACCGGTTCCAGCTTGTCCTCATAAAAGCTCTCTCCCAAGTGGTAGTCGAAGTGGATGTCCAGAAGTTTGTAGATTCGGTCCAGGGCTTTCTCGTTGATGGCAATGATTTCCTGCCAAAGTTTATAACTTTCCGGCTCCTTGTTTTGCAGGCGAACCAATTCGGCCCGGGCCTCGTCCAGAACCGAGGGGTCCTCCTCGCCGAGGGCGTTGACTTTTTTATAGAGCCGTTCCAGTTCCTCCAGAGCATCCTTTTCCAAGGCCTCTGGATTCAGGTACTTGCGATAGCCCAGGAGAACTTTCCCCATGGGAGTGCCCCAGTCACCCAGGTGGTTGTCGCGAATAACCTCGGCCCCACAGAAGTCGAGCAGGCGGGCAATGCTTTCGCCGATGACCATTGACCGGATGTGGCCGACATGCATTTGCTTGGCGGTATTGGGGCTGCTGAAATCGACCACCATTTTGCGTCCACGGTACAGCGCGGAAGCCCCTTGGCTCAGGTCTTCTTTATTTTGGTAGTTCGACAACCATTGCAGGAGGAATTTCGGACTCAGGCGAATGTTGATGAAGCCCGGGCCAGCGATTTCCAGGGTCACTCCCTGTTCGGCCAGATCGGTCTCTCGCAGGGCTCCCACCAGTTTCTCCGCCAGCGCCCGCGGGTTGGTCTTTTGTTTTTTGGCAAAAGGGAGAACCCCATTCGCCTGAAAATCGCCAAAGCGGGGGTCCGCAGTGCGAATGTCCGGGGTGAAATCGTCACCGAATTCCGAAAGCCCGGCGGCCGCTTTACTAAAGATTTGATGGAATGAGTTGGTTAGATGGAAGTTCATCGGGCAAAGGATTATCTTAGAAGAGCGACCCTCCTGATGTAAAGACGACAGATTGGATTTCCCTGCATGGAGAAAAGGTGAATTTTCTGATCTAATAAATTTTATTCTCGACAAGACAACCTTAATCGTTTTATCCTTAGCGGTTTACGCCTGATTGTCGTACTACAAACATCCCTTGAAGACTCATGAAAAAAAAGACCTTGGCCGCACGACGGTTTGTTAAACCATCTTATTCTTATCTCATCGAAAAAAAGCGCGACGGTGGAGAGTTCACCCAAGAAGAAATTCGTTACTTAATCGACTCCATGCTCGACAAGGAGATTCCAGACTACCAACTGTCCTCTCTTTGCATGGCCATCTACTTTCAGGGGATGTCGGCTCAGGAGACGGCTACGCTGACCGAGGAAATGATGATGTCCGGCGAGGTGATTGAGCTTTCCCATTTGGCTAAGCCCAAGATCGACAAGTTTTCCACTGGCGGGGTAGGCGACAAGACCAGCTTGGTCATGCTCGGACTCAGTGCTGCCTGTGGCGTGGTTACACCCATGATGTGTGGCCCGGAAGATGAGTATATCATCAGTACCCTGGATAAGGCGGGGGCAATTCCCGGTCTGAAGACGAACCTTTCCATCGACGAATTCACCAAGCAGTTGGATAAACTCGACGGAGCTCTGGCCGCCCAGAACAAAGAAATTTCCCCAGCGGATGCGATTTTGTATGCCCTGCGGCAAAACACCGGCACGATTCCCAGTCTCCCGCTGATTACCGGCGGGGTGCTCAGTAAGAAGCTGGCCGAAGGGGCCGAGGGCTTGGTCATCGACGTCAAATGGGGCAATGGCTCCTTTATCAACGATTTGGAACAAGCCAAGCAATTGGCTCGCTCCATGACCCGTGTCGGACGTGCCCTGAAACGCCGCTGTGTGGCTTTGGTTACTGATATGAATCAGCCGCTGGGCAACTGCGTCGGTACCGGTTTGGAAATCAAGGAAACGATTCAACTCCTGAAGGGGGAGGGCCCCGAGGACCTCAAGGAACTGGTGCTGAAGCTTGGCATGGAAGTGGTGCGTCTCGCGGGGGTTGCCGGCTCGACGCTTTCGGCCAAGCAAACTGTCGAACGCCATCTGAAAGAAGGCAAAGCGTTCGACAAATTCAAGGAAATCATTGCCGCCCAAGGAGGCAAAACGGAATACCTTGATAATCCCGACAAATTCCCTACGGCCAAGCATGTTCGCAAATTGCCCGCTCCCAAGAGAGGGTATGTCCATTCGATCAACGCGGCTATGATCGCCCGGGGGGTGAGTCTCCTGGGTGCCGGCAAGGACAGTGGGGCCAAGAAAATTGACTACACCGTGGGCATCGACGAAATCAAGAAGATCGGTGATCAAGTGAAGCAAGGGGAGCCTCTGATGATGATTCATTACAACGACGAGGCGAAGCTGGAGAATGCTTTGGAGTATTTCAAAAACGCGTACCGCCTGGCGCCCAAGCGCCCCAATCCAACCAACTTGGTGATTGAGCGGGTAGCCTGATTTTATTCTCCCCCGGCTGTTTCAGCCGGGGGGGCTCTTTACTTATGGCGAAACGCCGGATTGCACTCTTTGGAGGAAGCTTTGATCCTCCGCACTGGGGGCATTTCCTGTTGGCCTGTGATGCCCGTGAGAAGTTTGCCCTGGATGAAGTGGTCTTTTTGCCCGCCGCCCGGTCGCCCCTCAAGGAAAATTCTCCGATAGCCTCTGGTGAGGATCGCTTGCACTGGCTGGAAACGGCGATAGCCGGACGTTCTGGTCTCCGGGTGAGTGATTGGGAACTGCGCCAATCCGGTCCCAGTTATTCCATTGAGACGGTCCGGCATTGGCAAACAATAGAGCCCACCGCCGAACTCTTTTGGATTATCGGGGCCGACCAAGCCCTTTCCCTTCCCAAGTGGCATCGGATCGAGGAGCTTTTGCAGCAGATCTCCTTTATCGTTTTCCCCCGGCCCGGCCAACCGGAACTCTCGGAGGAGACCTTGCCTTACTCCGGAAGTCTGTTTCTCCTGCCCGGTCACCATGTCAATTTAAGTTCTTCCGAGATTCGCGAACGCTTGCGGGAGAGAAAATCCCTTCATTTCCTTGTCCCCGAGAACATCCGCTCTTACCTTGAAGACTATTCTCTTTACCAAAAGCCCTCTATTCACTGATTCCCGAGCCCATCTTATGGTCCATCAAAACGAAGACTCCTGGAAAACCCTGCAAGTTTGTTGCCAAGCCCTGGATGACAAAAAGGCTGGCGATTTGAAAATTCTCCGCGTACAGGAGGTTTCCTCGGTGACCGATTACTTTGTCATCGCCACCGGAACCTCCGCGCCGCATCTTCGCGCCCTCACCGAAGAGTTGAAATCCTCCCTCAAAGAGGCCGGAGTGCGTACCCTTGGCAGTGAAAACGACACCGAAAGCGGGTGGAACGTCGTCGACGCTTTTGAGGTGATTGTACATCTGTTTCTTCCCGAGGTTCGTGAGCAGTACCGTTTGGACACCCTCTGGAAAGACGGCGAGTTGATCGACCCACAGAAGCTGATTCCGGATTACGTTCCGGAAGGCTAACCCGCTTGGTCATGGCGGTCCCCAAAGACCATGCCCGTTGTCGGGTTGCCAACCAAGCGGACGGAATTTCCATCCATGGGGCTCGGGAGCACAATCTGCAAAACGTTTCCGTTTTTATCCCGAGGAATTCTCTCACGGTTTTGACCGGGGTTAGTGGGTCCGGGAAATCCTCCCTGGCCTTCGATACGCTTTATGCCGAGGGGCATCGTAAGTATATGGAAAGTCTTTCCGCCCGGGCGCGACAGCTCTTGGCCCAATTGCCGCGTCCGGATATCGATTTTATTCATGGGCTGTCTCCGGTGGTCGCCATCGAGCAAAAGGGGAGTGGCGGGAATGCCCGCAGTACGGTGGGGACGGTGACCGAGATTGCCGATTATGCGCGTTTGCTCTGGACCCTGCGGGGAGAGGCCTTTTGCCCCGTCGACGGTGGGCGGATTGTCCGGCAGACCATAGATCAGCAGGTGGACCGTTTGCTCAGCCTGCCGGAAAAAACCAAAGTCGTTCTGGTCGCTCCCTATCTGTCCGCGAAGCGTTCCGTTCTTCGTGATGAGGTGCCACATTTGCGCCAGAAAGGGTATCAACGCATTCGGTTGGACGGCGAAATCATCTCTCTCGATGAAAAACAACCGATCCGACCGGGCCGGGGAAACGCTCTCCTGGAGTTGGTGATAGACCGCTTGGTGGTACGCCCTGACCAGCGTAGCCGGATGGCTGATTCACTGGAGTTGGCCTTTGCCGAAGGGGAAGATCGCGTTACGGCGATCATTCAGCGTCCCGGATCATCCGAGGAGGAGGAAATCGCTCTGCGGCAGAACCTGGCCTGTGAAATTTGCGGGGAAGTGTATCCACCCCTGGAGCCACGGCTCTTTTCCTGGAATCATCGGGACGGGGCTTGTCCGACCTGTGGGGGGACGGGGCGCAAAATGACTTTTGCCGAGGACCTGGTGGTGCCCGATCCTGCCAAATCCGTCCGCAATGGGGCTCTCAAACCCCTGCGAATCGGGGGTAAGCAATTGATTATCCGCCATAATTCGTTGCTCAAGCAATTGGCGGAACAAGTCCCCTTTGATATCAACTGTCCCTGGCAGGATTTGCCCTCGCCGGTTCGGCATTTTCTTTTACATGGGGATCAGAAACGGCTGTTTCATTTAAAGCTTAAACGGGGACGCAAGAATCCTCCCCAGGAACAATTGTTCCCGGGCGTTTTGGCGCTTCTCGATAAGGCCGCAGCCGAGACCAAGAGCGAGGGGTATCGAGCCCGCTTAATGACCTATCAACGTGGAGAAACCTGCCCCGACTGCCAGGGTGGACGGTTGGCGCCTTATCCCGCCGCAGTGAGGGTTGAAGGGAAGACTTTGCCGGATTTCTACGATATGCCTCTTCAGGAGGCACATGATTGGATGGAAGGGCTGGCGACCAAGCTCCGGGGGACGGATCGCCATCTTGATGAGATTTTGCATTCGTTAGAGCAGCGTTTGCGTTTCCTATGTGAAAATGGATTGGGCTATCTGTCGCTGTTTCGTGAATACAACTCTCTGAGCGGCGGGGAGGGCCAGCGGGTTCGGTTGGCAACTCAACTCGGCATGGGACTGGTCGGGGTAACGTATGTGTTGGATGAACCCACTGTGGGCCTTCATCCCATCGACAACCAACGGCTCATTCAGTCCCTGGAGCTGCTACGTGATCTCGGGAACACTGTGGTCGTGGTGGAACATGACGAAGAAACCATGCGGGCCTCGGATTATTTGGTGGAAATGGGTCCAGGAGCTGGCTCCCAGGGAGGAAGGGTTCTGTTTCAAGGCCCTCCCAAGGGCTTGGAGGCGCAGCCTAACTCGCCGACGGGGCAGTATTTAAGCGGAAGAGCCAAGCTGGAGAAAAATGTGCCGACCTTGCCTCCCGGCGACCGGAAGGTTTTGGTGACCGGAGCCAGCGGACGGAATTTACAGAAAGTGGACGCCGATTTTCCAGTGGGCCTGTTGACCTGTGTCGTCGGGGTCAGCGGTTCGGGCAAAAGCACCCTCGTTAATGATACTCTCGCCAAAGTGGCCGCGATGAAATTGCATCGCGCCAAGGATATTCCTGCCCCCTTGAAGGACATCAAAGGGCTGGAGAATTTTGATTCCGTGGTTCGCGTCGATCAGACACCGATTGGACGGACCCCCCGTTCCAATCCGGCGACCTTTACCAAAGTCTTTGATCCTCTGCGTGCCTTGTTCGCGGCTTGCCCATTGTCCAAGGTGCGTGGATACAAGCCCAGTCGGTTTAGCTTTAATGTGAAGGGAGGACGTTGTGAAAAATGTCAGGGCGACGGTATTATCAAAGTTGATTTGCAATTTATGGCCGATGCTTACGGAACCTGCCCCGCCTGTCAGGGAAAGCGTTACAACCGGGAAACCTTGGAGGTGCGTTTCAAGGGACATAGTATCGCTGATGTATTGGACCTGACGGTTTCCGATGCCCGGGAATTGTTTGCCAAAATTCCCAGGATTGAAGAAAAGCTCGCTACCATGGAAGCGGTGGGCTTGGGCTATTTGCGGTTGGGCCAGAGTGCAACGACTTTATCCGGCGGCGAGGCTCAGCGTTTGAAACTTTCCCTGGAGCTGAGCAAAAGGCAGCAGGGGCGGACCCTGTACTTATTGGATGAGCCCACCAGCGGCCTTCATTGGGAGGATGTGCAAAAGCTTTTGGATGTTCTCTTCCGCCTGCGCGAGGCGGGTAACACCATCATTGTCATCGAGCATCACCCGGACTTTATTCGTCTGGCCGATTGGATCATTGAGTTAGGTCCCGGCGGTGGGCGCGAAGGCGGGCAAATCATTTTTGCCGGCCCCTATGAGCACCTCCTGGAATCCCCTCATACCCCGACGGCCAAAGTCTTGTCGTCGGAAAAAGGGCTCAGATCGGGGTGATTCTAAGAGCGAGCAAATAAAATAAACCCATTCCCGCAAACGGCCAGAGCAACGGGGTCGGGTTGGTGGATAATTCACGGCGGGGAATGATAAGCAGGCAGGCAATGAGGAGCAGCCATCCCGTAAGCACCATTCCTGACCAGCGGTATTCGGCGGTGTAGAAAAATCCCGGAATCGCCAGGAACAGCCGGACCGCCTGTTCCATGAAAGCGACCACCACCCAGGCCGCATGATTGAATAGGCTGCTGCCTGCGGTAAGGCCGAGGGTTCCCAGACTGATCGAACAAAGACCCGCCACCATAACCAAGGTCGCCAGCGGAACAAGGATCATGTTCAGAAAAACGGCCCCCGGGGAAAAGTGCCCAAAGTAGTGGATCGCCAGAACCGAACTGGCCAGGGTCGCGCTGAGACTGATGGCGAATAAACTCAGGACCGGGTCGGCGATTCGCTCAAAGACGCTGGCTTGTTGTGGGTAGCTCCGTCGCCAGGGATGGTTCAGGCTAATTCGTTTGGCCTGCTGCCAAAAAGGAATCCCCAAAAGAAGAATGGCCGCCACCACGGTGTAGGAGAGCTGAAACCCCGCGCTCCAGAGTTGCTGGGGAAACAGGATCAAAACCACCACCCCCGAATTGGCCAAGGCTGCGGTCGGGTTTCCTCCCTGGCGAAAGAGTCGCCCGCCCCAGAAAAAGGCCGTCATCAAAAAGGCCCGGACCGCCGAAGGGGGGCTTCCAGTCAGTTCCACATAAAAGAGCAGGATACTCAATCCGATGAGGACTTCGGGGATTCGTGGGAGGCGGAGAATGCGTAAAAAGCAATGCAAGGAGAGGGCGATGATTCCAATATGCAGTCCGCTTATGGCGAAGAGATGAAGCGTTCCCGTTTGCAGGAAGGCCAGCCGCTGTTCCTCTCCCAGGACCACCCGCTCCCCGAGAAGCATCGCATTGAAGATTCGACCCCAGGCGTGGTCATGAGAACTTCCTTCCCAAAGAGTTTCTCGAACAAAATCCCGCGCCAGTCGGGCCTCGCGGAAAAAGGGGAGGGCGGGCCGCACGATTTCGGTTTGCCGAACCCACCGCCATTTTGACTGCACCCCCTGGCGGTCCAAATAGGCCGTAAACCCTTCGGTCTCGGTGGGAAGGGGCTCCCATAAACCAGCCCCCCGCAGCCGGGTGGTGCGGGTGAAATCCGCGACCCGTTGGTCGTCCTCCAGAAAAACGAAAAAGTAGATTTTCTCTCCTTCCAGATGCGTCACCGGAGCCGGCGCTTCGACGACCCTTCCCATTCCAGTTATGCGCTCCTCGGAGGTGCTTTGAAAAACCCTTTCGATCTGAATGATTAAAGACAAATGTCGGGGCGGTGTTTCAGCGGAATGAGCGGTCGGAGGGGCCGACTGACTCTGGTGCCAGACCATGGCCGTGAAAATGGCCCCCATCCCCGCGCTTACGACCCAAACCTTTTCCTCCCGTACCCAAGTTGGCCTGAGTCCCCAAAGATGCCATCCGGCGACCAACAAAAAAAGCGCCGCCAGACTGAGGCCCGCCCACGGAGGCAGGGTCCAGGGGAGGATTTCCGCCAGGAGGTAGCCGAAGATAATCGGAAGAAAAAGCCAGAGGAGCGGGGCGCGGTTGCTGCTCTGCCGTACATCCATCGGTTGTTTTCCTCAGGCGGGGTTTAAAAAAGCGGTGCCGTTGAGCTGCTTCGGATGTTCGGCCGCCCGTCGGAAAAAGGCCAAACCGTTTTCCACCGCTTCGGGCAAAGGCTTCCCCTGCGCAAGAAATCCGGCGATGGCCGCCGCCAGCAGGCATCCGCTTCCGTGAGTATCCAATCCACCGATGCGCTGGGAGGGCATTTCCCGCATCGTTCCATCCATCAGAAAAAGCAAATCCACCAACTGCTCGCTTTCGAGGTGACCGCCCTTGAGGAGGAACGGCACCGAATACTGTTGCCGGAGAGTTTCTCCAGCTTCGACCATTTCCTCTTTGGTCTGCGGCGTTTCATCGAGAAGAACGCCCACCTCATCCAGATTGGGAGTGACCAGAGCGGCCAGAGGCAATAATTCCTCGCGAAGGGTTTGAATGGCTTCCTTTTCCAGTAAAACCGCTCCACTGCTGGCGACCATCACCGGATCGATCACCGCAGGCAGTTCCGGCCGTTGGCGGAGAAAATTGGCCACTTCGCGGATGATTTTCCGATTGAAGAGCATCCCGGTTTTAACCGCTCTCAAGGTGAAATACTCGTCCACCGTGCCCAGTTGTTGGCGCACAAAATCGGAGGGGGAGGGGTGGACGGCATTCACTGCGGATGGATTTTGCGCGGTGAGGCAGGTGATGACCGATAGGCCGTGCAGCTTCAGTGCCCGGAAAACCGCGAGGTCCATTTGAATCCCCGCCCCGCCTCCGGAATCAGAACCGGCAACGGTTAGTGCAACAGGAGGAGAGAAGGGTGGTTCATCTTTACTCATAACGGAAATCAGTCGGTCAACGGACCAAAAGGAAACAAATCCTCTTTATTTCTAACCATCTCTATCCGTCTGGCGAACGAAAAAAGAAACTCCGGCAGGTCAACTACACTTATCGCGGAGCTCCTGCCGAATACGACTAAGGCGAGGAGGTTGGATTAAAAAATCACCAAAAAGAGTCCGGCGGACGAGGTGGAACTCGTCCCTCCAAGGAAGAGGTACACTTCTGAAGGATGATTGCGGCCGGAGGGATTCTAGCTCAGGCCAACGGCCAGGGATCATTTTGGCGTGTTAGGTTTCGGTGGGCTCTTCATCGGCGTAGGTGGGGAATTCGCCGGCGAGGCGGTCGATGAGGGTGGTGGCTTCCTGGGCGGTGGAGAGCATTTGGTTGTTGAGGCGGTTGCGGAGCACGAAGTAGGCGATCATGGCGGGGATGCCGATGATGAGGCCGGTGGCGGTGGTGACGAGGGCTTCGCCGATATCGCCGGCGAGGAGTTCGGGGCGGCCCATGCCGCCGCCGGCGATGGTTTGGAAGGCCTGGATCATACCGGAAACGGTGCCGAGGAGACCGATCATGGGGGCGACGGTGGCAACGACGTTGAGGTAGTTGATCCACTGGCCGACGTTGTTTTCCTCCTGTTCCAGGCATTCGGAAAGGGAGGTTTCGATGGCGCCTTTGTTGGCGTCTTCGAGATCGGGGCGAGCCTTGAGAAGGGCGATGCGTAGGCTACGGGTGAGAATGGCGGGTTTTTGATCGATCATCTCGGCGGCTTTGGGAAGATCGCGTTCCTCCAGAGCGAGGCCCAGACTTTCGAGAATTCCGGTGGGAATGAAGCGAGTCTTCTGGGTTTCGCGAATGGCGTAGAAGATTAAAAAGAACATGGCGAGGGAACAGAGTCCGAGGGGGATCATGAACCAACCTCCTTGCTGAATGAGCCCGAAGAGGGTGAGGGTGGTTTCCGGGGCAACGGTTTCTTCCTGAGCCCGAAGAAGGGTGGCCAGGGGAAACAGGCCAAAACTGAGAGTGAGGGTGATGAGGATGGATTTTTTCATGGTTCTTGGGAAAAAGTTTTAGCGCAGTAACCGGCGAACGGTTTCCAGGGGAAGGTTCAAGTCTTGTTCGGGAGATTGGTTGTTCTCGGTGGCGAGTTCTTCGACGGACTCTTCCTCTTCGCTTTCGTTGCGGGCGGCTTGTTTTTCTTGTTCGGCTTGCCAGGCGCGGAGTTTTTCGAGGGCCTGCTCGCGGAGAGCGTCGTAGGCTGATCCGGTCGGCCATTGGAGTCCGCGTTCTTCCATTTAGACGAAAAGGGTGAGGACCTGGAAATCGTCTTCGATGGCGAGGGCGGCTTGCAGGGCTTGCGTGTAGATCTCGGGCAACCAGTCGGGAATGATTTGGTGGGAGAAGAGAATGGGTTGGAGGGCGAGCCAAAGGGCTTCCTCGTATTCGTGTTGGCCGAGGTGTTGGTGAACGAGGAGGTAATAGCCGAGCATGGAGTTGGCGTAGGGGCCGTTGCGGGCCACGTGCTCGAGTGCTTCTTCGCGGACGTATTCATGGTTGCCGCGTTGGAATTGGGCCAGAAGGATTTGTTCATCGAGTTGCTGGAGTTCGGCGGGGTCGTCGAGAAAGGGGCGAAGGGTTTCCACGGTGGCGATGGCCTCGTCGGGTTCTTCCAGGTGCAGCAGCAGGGAAACGAATTCGCGGAAGGGCCAAAGTTGCTCGTCGGTCAGCCAGGGCAAAAAGAGTTCCCGCTGGAGAGTGAGGGCCCGCAGGGCGCTCCGGGCTTCGGGGAAGTTTTCCGCCGCTAGAAGTTCTCCGGCCATTTCCTCGACTTCCGCCCCGGGAAAATGGATTTGTTGGATCCGGTCGAGGGCGATGAAGCGGGTGATCCCCCGGTCCTCGCGCAGCTCGATCCCTTGGTCGTCGATTCGCAGCAGGTGTCCGCGCCGACGATCCCCGTTATCGAGGAGAAACCAGTAGTCTCCCTGGAGCAAATCGTAGTAATTGGTGGATTCCGCAGAGGCTTGGGGAAGAGGATGGGCAAGTCCGGTCAGGAGAAGGGCGAGGATCGAAAATCTGGAAAGGAATCGGTTCATGCCTACAGACTATCGGAAGGTTTCCGGGTGAGTTCGGGGTGCTTTTCCAGCAGATGGGTCCGCGCTTCCCTGGCGGTGGCCAGGGCCTCGGGATAGTCGAGCCCCAGTTCGATAAATTCCTCGTAGGTACGGTAGGCGGCCTTGGGGTCGCCGAGTTCGATAAAGAGGGCCGCGCTGCGGAGGTAGGCGGGCACGAGCAGGTTTTCCTGGGCCCGGTAGAGGGTATAGACTCTTTGATAATAGGCGATGGCTTCCTTGGGTTGGCGGAGAAGTTCATGGGCCTGTCCCAGACCGACAAGGGCCCGGGCGTGGGGGCGTCCGCGGGCTTCGCGGTCGCGGAGAAGTTCCTCGAACTCGGCGATGGCGGCTTGGGGACGATCCAGCTTGAGGTAGGTTTCGCCGAGAGCGGCAAAGGTTTGGTGGGCGAGAGGGTGGAAAGGGGTTTGGGAGGCAAAATCCTCAAAGTATTCGAGGGCTTGGCGGTAATCCTCTTGCCGAAAGGCGTCCTGGCCGAGATGGTAAAAGGCCACGGCCCGGTCGAGGGACTTGGGGAAGGCGGAAAGGATTTTTTCGAAGCATTCGCGGGCTCCCGGCAAACCGTTCTCCTGGAGGGCTTCGCCGAGGGAGGCGAGGGCGGTGGCGTCGAGTTGATCGAGGGGGGCGAAGTCGGAGATTTGGAAAAGCACTTGCAAGCGGCGGGCGGAGCGGTTTTGGGCGGCAAGGCGATTGGCTTTTTCCACGCTCAGGCGGGCAAACCACGTCCAGTTCTCCTCTTGGCGCGCTTCGGCTCGGGCTTCGCGAAGCCAGTCGTCAAAAGTCTCCGAGCGCACAAACTGGTCGCGTAAGTGCCGGGCCTGCCGGACGAGGGCGAGGGGTGGTTCGCTTTCCTCCGAGAATTTGGCGAGGGCGGTATGGAGGGTTTGGTCGCGGAGGGTGAGATTTTCCTGTCGGAGGGTGCGGTGGAGGCGTTCGAGGGCGGTGAGGAGGGAGGCGATTTCCCCGGCCTCGCGATCGTTTCCGTAGAGTGAGATGGTGGCGATATAGAGGGCGAGGGCTTCCTCCGGTTTTTCCAAGCGCAGGAGGGCCCAACCGGTCCAATAGAGGGCTTCGCTGATGCGGGCGCGATGGGGGGCATCGGTGCGGGTGAGGTAGTGTTCGAAGTGCTTGGCCATTTCCTCCAGATCTTCGGTGGCCCGGAGGATTTTGCCGATCTGGAAGGTGGCGTACACGAATTCCGAACCGGCGGCGGGAGGGATGGAGCGGAAGGTGGCGAGGGCGCGGTTGAGTTCGCCCAACCCCATGCGGACATCGCCTTCGAGGACCCGGGCTTCCCAGGTCCGGGGGTGGCGTTCGAAGCGCGACAGAAATTGGTCCAGCAGGCGAAGGGCCTGATCGTGGTCCTCCATGGCATAGTGGGTGGCGGCGCGGCGGTACAGGATTTCCGGGTAAATGGGGTGGTTGCGGTAGGTGCGGGCCATGGTTTCGAATTCTTCCAGGGCGTCTTCGTAGCGGCGGTCAAAGAAGAGGGAGAGGGCATGCCAAAAAGCCGAGGAAACGGTGATGGCGCTTTGGGAAAACTCATCCCGGGCGCGGCGGAAGTCTTGGCGGGCGGGGGAGAAGTCGTCGTCCATGACGAGATGGTAGCCCCGGGTGAAGAGCCATCGCTGGGCCAAAGGGTGATCGGGGAAGAGTTCGATCAGATCGGAGAGAACCTCATTGGCTTCTTCGAAGCGGCGCGCCTCGGCGTGGGTTTGGGCGATCAGGGTAAAGGCCTGGGGGGCCAATTCGGAATCGGGGTAGCGTTGGACAAAATTGCGGGCGATGGTGAGGGCTTCGTCGGTAAGTTCCAGCGCGTTGGCGGTAACGATCCATCGATAGTGGCCTTGTTCCCGGAGCTCGGTGGGAAAGTTTTCCTCCAGCGCAATGGCCTCCAGCAGGAGCCAGGCTTCGCGGTAGCGGCTTTCCCGCAAAAAGGCTTGGGCCCGCAGGAGTTGGAGGTGGCCGGTGTAGTCCTCCCCGTCCTGGAGACCGGCGAGTTGGTTGGCGATTTGCCGTTCCAGCGTCTCGTAAAAGCGGATGGCCTGGGGGGGCAACCCGGCGGCGGGGGGGTCGGTGATTTCGCGCAGCTTGGCCAGTCGTTTTTCCTGTTCCCGCTGAAGGATGGCATGCGGGGGGACCATGAGGAAAAGGGTCAGGGCCTGGGCGCTTTTACCGTCTTGCAAGGTTTTCTCGCCGAGTTGGAGGGCGGCCATGGCGAGGCTGATGAGGTCGGGAATGTTTTCGAGATCCCAGTCGCTTTCGGTGAGAATGGTGAGGGCGGTTTCGGTCTGGCCTTGTTGAAGGGAACGGTGGAGGGCTTGGAGGCGCGCCTGCTCCCGCAGTTCGGGCCGGGCCTCGGAGTCGGCGAAGCGGCGAAGGGTGGAGATGGCTTCGTCGGGGCGGTTCAGGGTAAAGAGCAATTCGGCGACCTGAAGGGTGGCCAGGGCCCCTTCGAGGCGCTCCGGATAATGGCGGGCATACTGACCGAAGGCTTGCAGGGCGGCTTCGTTGCGGTCCAGTTGCCGGAGGACGGAGGCGTATTGGAAGAGAACGAAGGCGTTGGGTTTGGGGTCGTCGGAGAAGAGTTTCAGGTACTTCTTGAAAACCTGTCGGGCCTGATCGTGGTTTCCGGCCTGCCCGAGGGAGAAACCCTGTAGTGGGAGGATGCGGCGAAGAAAGTCCGGTTCCTGAAATTCGTCGCGTTGGCCAAAATCTCTTTCCAATTGGGCGAAGGCTTCCACCGCAGCGGTGAAATCGTTACCGCGAAAGGCTTCGATGGCTTCCTGGAGGACCTCGTCCATGGTTTGCCGCAGGATATTCTGACCATGGGCTCCAGTGGGCCACGCGCAGAGGGTTGCCCATACCGCAAGAAGTATTACCAGGCGAAGAACTTGGCGAAGCGGAAGGAAACTGAGAGGGTTTTTCGACACTACCCTGCATTTCCAAGCAAATTTCCGGCCAAGGCAAAGGCTGAATGGTGGAAAAGGTTACAGGCGGGAAAAATTTCTTGAAAAGAGAGAAGAGGGAGGAGGGGGAATTAAGGTCGGAGACAGCGTAGCAATTAAGAATTCAAAAAGGGCAGAATAGACTTCGTCTTGGACTTTCCTGTCTTGCCCTTGTCGGTGGCTCTTTTTATGGATTGATTCATTCACTCGGATCCTGACATTTTTTGGTTGCAAGATCGCTGGAATCTCCCCGCTGAAGCGGTTTCGGCGATGGAGAGTCTTTTGCAGGCTCAAGCGGAGGGGAGTACGGCGTGTCGCCTTTCCCGGCCTCCGGAGAATTGGGGGGATGCGGCCGCGGGTCCGGAGGATTCCCGGCAGACGCCGCTGGTTTTACTTCCTCGGGAAGATGGTCTTTGGGTGCAAGCGCGCAAAACCTTTCTCGCCGAGGCGGAGATTCGGGAGATTCTGGCCGGCTATGCCAAGACTTCAGTCGACCCTGATCCGGCTTTGCTAAGCAAAGTGCGGGAGATTTTTCCCGAATCCGGGGAAGAGGCTAGTGATCAGTTGCGGGCGGCCGAGTCGGTTTTGCGGCGAAAGCTAACCCTTCTTACCGGAGGACCGGGAACGGGAAAAACCTATACCCTGGCGCGGCTTTTGGCCTTGCTTTGCGGTGCGGTCTGTCCCGCTGAGCGTATGGCGGTAGCGGCGCCCACCGGAAAAGCCGCTGATCGTTTACGGGAAGCGCTTCACCAGGCTATCCCGGATCTTGTCGGTGGGGAAGAGGACGAGCAAAAGGCGCTCTTTTCGGTGGCTGATCGTTCGCAAACGCTTCACCGTCTAATCCGCTACAATCCGGGCCGGGGGGAGTCGCCCTATGGGCCGCAAAACCCTTTGCCCTTTGATCTGGTCGTTGTGGATGAGGCCTCCATGGTGGATTTACCGATGTGGCACACTCTGCTCCGGGCCCTGCCGAAGACGACCTGTCTGGTGTTCGTGGGGGATCCTCTGCAACTCGAAAGTGTGGGGCAGGGAAATGTTTTTGCGGCGATGGTGGCGCGGGCGGAAGCCGGAGAGGCTTTGGCCGGGTGCCGGGTTCACCTGCAAAAATCCTGGCGTTTCCGTGATCAGCCGGACATTGCCCGTCTTGCCTCGATGCTGGAACATGGGGATACGCGGGAAATTGCCGCTCTTCGGCAGGAAGTGGCTGGGGGCGAGGCCGAACGTGGTTTGGGCTGGACGGCTACGGAGGAGGGTCCGGAAACGCCCGCGGATTTGCCCGGGGCGATTCGCGGAGCCTTGGGCGAGATCGCCTTTGCGCAAAGTCCCGAGGCGGCCTTAGCGGCGGTTGATAAAATCTGTTTACTCTTTCCGCAGCGTCGTTTCCGGGAGGGGGCACTGGCCTTTTCCGAAAAAATCCAAGCAGAGTTTTCCGGTCAAAAGGGCTTTGCCGCCTATCCCATTATTGTGAACCGAAATGACTATACCCGGAACTTGCGTAATGGACAGGTAGGGATTGTTTGGTCGTCAGCCAAAGGGGATCGGAAAGTGTGGTTTCGTGACGGGGAGGGTGGTTTGCGCTCCCTGAGCCCAGCGGCCTTGCCAGACTTTAGTTTGGCTTGGGCGCTCACCGTGCATCGGGCGCAGGGGAGTGAGTATGAACAGGTGCTGGTCGTTCTGCCCCGGCAGGAAAGCCCCTTGTCCACACGTTCACTGGTCTATACCGCCATTACCCGGGCCCGGCGGAGAGTCTGGCTCCACGGCCCTGAGGAAGCTCTTTTGACGGCCTGCAAAACTTCCTCACGGCGACAGTCGTTGTTGTGATTCTGCGGGAAACCCCGCAGTCGGCTGCGGCTGGAGAGATCGGAGAAAGCGAAAGGGAGTCCGGGTGCCGGACGGTAATGAGAGGAGCGAAATATCCGGAGATGATGTGACGTTCTCGGGGTGAATCAAGCTTGACCCTGAAAGCGGCAGGGAAAAAGCTCACGGGATGAAGGTATCGCAGGCGCAGGATTTACGGGTGGAGCCCTTTTCGCGGCGGGGAAGCTATTTGAGTATCCGGAGGATGGATGCGAAGAGCTTTCAGCATGAAGACCGAAACGGGGTTTTTATCCGGCAATGTCATGGGACCCGGTTTTGGGATCCCCTGGTGGCGGGAATTACGGTTGACGGAACCGTTCCGGAAAGCGCCTGGACGGTTGATTGTTTGCGCCTGTATCCGGCTGGGAAAAAGGAGTCGGCGGCTTATGTGGAAATTGTCTTTGACGGGCTGAAAGCCTTGCGGTTTCGCGGGCAGGGATGTTCTTTGGGGCTTGAATTTCCCACGGTTGGGTTTTCCTCCATGTATCCCTCTCCGCATGGGGGCTGGGAGGTAAATGCCCGGGCGAATCGGGCCAAAATCCAGCTGAGCGGCCTGCGGGGAGAATTGTCGGCGCAAACCGATTGGCTGGGGGAGGAGAGTTCGGTTATGAAAATTCAGATGGTCGCCGGGCCCAAGGAAGGTGATTTTGAGTTAGGCTTCGATTTTTATCACAGCACCTGGATTCCGCGAGCCTTTCGTCCCTGGGCTGATCTGCGCCAGGAAGTTGACAAAGAGTTTCAGGAATTTCTCGCGGCCTTTCCCCCGGTGGAGAGCGACTGGGAAGAGTCCCGCAACCGCGCCGCCTATGTCAATTGGTCGGCGGTGGTGGCTCCGCATGGTCACTTTCGCCGGGAGGCCATGTTGATGAGCAAGGTCTTTATGAGCAATGTCTGGAGTTGGGACCATGCTTTCAATGCGATGGCCCACTTCGAGTCCCACCCTCAGCTGGCCTGGGATCAAATGCTTTTGCAGGCGGATCGTCAGAATGAACACGGGGCTTTCCCTGATGCCCAGAACGATGTGCACGAGCACTTTAATCATTGCAAACCACCGATTCACGGATGGGCGGTTTCCAGGATGCGCCGGAGGCGTCCGGAGTTTTTCACGGAGGCGCGTATTCGGGAAACTCTGGCGTGGTTGGCCCCCTGGTGCCGTTGGTGGTTGAATCACCGGCTCTGGAAGGCAAGGGGCCTTCCGTATTATTTGCATGGCAATGACAGTGGCTGGGACAACAGTACGTTCTTCCGACGTGGGGTTCCCTTACTGGGACCGGATCTGCCGCCCTTTCTGATTTTGCAATGCCGGGAACTGGCGCGTTTGCACGAGCTTCTGAACGAACCGGTTGATGCGGCTTGGTGGAACCAGGAAGCCGATGCGTTGAAGGACAAATTGTTGCAGCATCTTTGGGATGGTGAGCGTTTTATCGCCTTGCGTATGCCGGAAGGGGAGGAGATGCGGGAAGACACCCTGATCGAAACCATGCCTCTGGTCTTGGGCGAGGAACTCCCCGCGGAGATTCGAAAAAAGGTGGTTGGCCGTTTGCGCCGTTATCTGACTGAGCACGGATTGGCGACGGAGTATCCGGAGAGTGAATACTACCGTTCCTCCGGGTACTGGCGGGGGCCGATTTGGGCTCCCTCGACTATGCTCCTTATCGATGGTCTGGCGCGTGGTGGTGAAAGGACGCTCGCGGAGGAAATCAAAAAACGATTCTTGAATTTATGCCGGCGGGAAGGCTTTGCCGAAAACTACGATGCCCTGGAGGGAAAAGCTCTTTGCGACCCGGCCTATACTTGGACCGCCAGTGTCTTTTTGGACCTCTTGCACGGGGATTTAGGGCAAGTATGGGGTTAAAGTGAAAAACTTTGTGTAGATTTTTGCGTTTACAAAGAATGATAATGATTTAGACTACTTTTTTCGTTACCAAGTTATTCTTTTGAGCCCCGAAAATAGTATGAGTACGACCCCATCTCCTGCAAAACCTCACAAACAAATCCGCAGTCGTTTGTCTCTGGCAATTCTTATTTCGGTGGTGGTTCATTTTGTCCTCTTGATTGTTTTGGGCTTGTGGACGGTATACCGCTATGTACAGGAGGGTGATCCTGGGATGGAAGTGGCGATGGAGCAGGGGGAAGAAGCGGAAGCCCCACAGGAAGTGGTGGAGGAAGTCGAGGTGACGGAGGTGCAACCGGAGGTGGAAATTGATTTGGACCGTTTGACGGTGGACCCATTGCATGACGTGGCCTTACCGGAAATCACCGCCGACACCCAAGCGGTACCGACCCCGCCCACACCAACGATTCCTACCACGGCGGCCGATCGGGTAGCTTTTCGGCAGGCCATGCCGAGGGGTGATTGGGCCAATAGTTTCGGATCCCGAGAGGAAAGTGAATTTCTTTTGCGGGGATATTATTACGATTTCAAAAGAACAGCCGACGAGAGTTCCACGTCCTTGCGGGATCGCCGCCATTTTCCGGTGATTCGCGAGTATATTGAAAATAACTTTGATCAATCGGTTCTGGAGGAGTATTTCCGGGTGCCGGAGCCGCTCTTTACCTCCTTTATTTTTCACCCCCGGCGAGATTCCACGCTGGCCCTGGAGGCTTATGAAGCTGAAGAGCATGGGGTTTCCCCGGGCACATGGGCGGTTCATTACACCGGGCGTTTCTCTCCTCCGGAAAGCGGGAAGTACCGTTTTATTACCAAAGCGGAAGCGGGGATGGTGGTGATTGTTGATCGGGAAGTGGTGTCCCAGAACGGATTTGGGAGTGATCATCAAATTACCTCCTGGCGGCCTTCCCAACGCTACAACTTCGGTCTTCCCGGAAACTCCGCTTCGGTGGGAGATTGGTTGGAGTTGCGTAGTGGGCAGAATTACGACATCGAGATCTTTCTCGGGGATGGTCAGGTGGGCAACTACCAGGCGATGCTTTTGGTCGAACAAGAGGGAGTGGACTACGAAAAAGATTCGCGAGGGAATCCGATCCTCCCGATTTTTGCCACGGTTCCCATGGATGGGGATCCGCCGGAGGGTTTTGGCGAAGGGGCGATGGAGGTGCAGGAACGTCCTCTTTCCATGCCGCATACCGGAGGGCGTTAAAGGGGTACCTGCTGCACTGTTGAGGACGTCTGCGCGCTCAAACAGGAATTCGCGTCCAGCTAAGAACGAGCAGGAACTTTCTGTCGTAAAGTCGTTAAAATCAGCTTTCGCATTGCTAAAAGTTGGTAGTTAGATTGTTTTGGTTCTTATATGCCTACTAAACTCATTCGGATATTACAGCTGTTTGGCGGAGGATCGGTTGCTCTGCTCTTGGTCGCCTGTGGGGCCATGGAAGAGGCCGAGGAGGGCGGAATGCCCGGGGATCAGGAAGGGGCTCCGGTGGAAGTTTCCGAGGTTTCCCAAGAGACTCTATTGGATACTGTTCGGTTGGTCGGGTCGTTGGCTTATGCCGATTCTATTTTGGTTCGTCCGGAGTCCTCCGGTCTGATTCGGGAGATCCACTTTTCCGATGGAAGTGAAGTTGAGGAGGGGGATCTTATGGTGCGTTTGGACGACCGTGAACTGCAGGCTCAACGGGAGGAGGCCAAAGCCCGGCTCAATTTGGCTACGCAAACTTTGGAGCGAACCAAGCGTTTGTTCGAGGAGCGGTCGGTTCCGCGCAGTGAGCTCGACGTTGCCGAGGCGAACTATACCCAGTTGCAGGCGGAGGTTTCTCTTCTTGAAGTGCGGATTGACCAAACGAAGGTACGGGCCTCTTTTTCCGGGATCACCGGAACCCGTCGGGTCAGTCGAGGCGATTATGTGACTCCGGAAACGATCATTACCCGTTTGGATGACCGTTCCCAATTGGAGGTTGATTTTCAGGTGCCGGAGAGGTTTTTGCCGCAAATCGGTATTGGCACTCCTTTTCAACTGCCCCGGATCGGCGTAACGGGTCTGGATATAGAGACCCCCGAGGGCGAGGTTCGTTTTATAGATTCGACCCTGGAGCGCAGGACCCGGGCCAGTCAGGTGAAGGGTGTTGTAACGGATCCTCCGGAGGGGCTCAAGCCGGGCATGTTCGTGACGGTGGAACTGGTCCTGCGGGAGGAGCCTGAGGCCCTGGTCGTTCCCGAGGCGGCGATTGGACAGGAGGGACCGGTGAAGTTTGTTTTTGCCGTTCGTCCGGATGAGGATGACGAGGAGGTTTTCCGCGTCCACCAAGTAACGGTGGAGACCGGCCTGCGCTATCGCGGGTCGGTGCAGGTTATGCCCGAAGGGGATTTGAGCGCCGGAGATAAAGTGATTTCGGCGGGCGTCGGTATTTTGCGAATCAACGATGGCGACAAGGTAAGTCCGCGCGATCCGCGGGAATTGGCGAACACCGAGCTTTAGGAGATTTTCCCATGGTTATTTCCGAAGTCTCCATCCGACGGCCCGTTGTTTGTACGGTCATTTGTATTCTCATTGTTTTGATCGGGTTTCTTTCCTTTCAAAACCTCCCGGTACGTGAATACCCCGATACCGATCCGCCCATTGTTTCGGTCAATACGGTTTATCCCGGTGCCGATGCGGAGGTGGTGGAATCCCGGATCACCGACGTCCTGGAAGAACAAATCTCGACCATCGACGGGATTCGGATGCTCAGTTCGGAGAGTCGGGAGGAAGTTTCGCAAATCTCCATTGAGTTTGAATTGGGCCGGAATGTGGATAACGCCGCCAATGATGTTCGCGACCGGGTGGGGCGGGCCCGGGACAGTCTGCCCGATGAGGCGCGGGAACCCTCGGTGGAGAAGACGGAATCCGACAATACGCCGATCATGTGGATCTCCGTCAATTCCGATCGGTACAACCGCTTGGAGCTGACCGATTTCGCTGATCGGTTTGGGAAGCGAACGCTGCAAAATGTGTCCGGGGTGGCCAATGTGATTATCGGAGGGGAACGTCGTTTTGCCATGAGAGTGTGGTTGAGTGCGACCCAATTGGCGGCCTACGATCTCACCCCGGATGATGTGGAACAGGCTTTGCGGCAGCAAAACGTGGAGATTCCCGGAGGGCGGATTGAATCCGCGGCACGGGAGTTTTCGGTGCGAGTGATGGGGGATGTGAATGAAGTGGAGGAGTTTGAGAACCTGGTCATAGCCGAACGGGACGAGCGGCAGATTTTACTGGGGGAGGTGGCCCGGGTGGAAGTGGGAACGGAGGACTACCGCACCCTGACCTTCTTCCGTGGGAATCCGACGGTTGGACTGGGGGTGGTGCGGCAGTCTCAATCCAATTTGCTGGAGGTTGCCCAGGGAGTCCGGGACCGCCTCCCCGAAGTGCAGGCGGCGATGCCCGAGGGAGTGGAATTGGTGTTGGCCTACGACGCCAGTGTCTTTGTGCAGGAATCCATCAACGAGGTTTATAAAACCCTCCTTTTTGCCTTTGGGTTGGTGATTCTGGTGATTTTCTTCTTTTTGCGCACCATTCGGGCGACGCTGATTCCCTTGATTTCCGTGCCGGTGTCGCTCATCGGGACTTTCGCGGCGATGCAATTGTTCGGCTTTTCGATCAACATCCTGACCTTGCTGGCGTTGGTTCTGGCGGTGGGGTTGGTGATCGATGATGCCATTGTCATGCTGGAGAATATTTACCGGCGGATGGAGGAAGGGGAGGATCCGATCCAGGCCGGACTGAAAGGAAGTCGACAGGTGGCTTTTGCGATTATTGCCACCACCCTCAGCCTGATCGCAGTGTTTTTGCCGGTGGCTTTCCAAGAGGGGTCCACCGGGCGCTTGTTTTTCGAGTTCGGCATTACCTTGGCCATCGCGGTGGCCTTTTCCAGTTTTATCGCGCTGACCCTTACGCCCATGCTCTGTTCCCGGTTTCTTAGAGTCAGTCGTTCGGCGGAAGATGGCAAGGCGGGGGCGTGGCTGTACCGAACAACGGAACCTTTTTTTACGGGTATGAACAATGGCTATTCCTGGGCCCTGAGGAAGGCCATGAATGCTTGGCCGGTGGTGATTATCGTCGCCTTGCTCTTTGCTGTGCTGGCCGGGCCCTGGTCTTATTCGCAGTTGCAGAGCGAATTGGTGCCGGAGGAGGACCGCGGGGTCTTTATTTCCTTCTTCTTCGCTCCGCTCGGTTCGACTCCGCAATATACCCGGACTTATGTCGAGACGATGGAAGATATTGTTCTGGAAACCGAAGGGGTGGATCGGGTTTTCAGTATCACCAATGTTGGCTTTGGGGTGCCCGGGCAGGCCAACCAGGGGTTGATGTTTGTCGGCCTGGACGATTGGGATGAACGCGAAAGATCGACCCGGGAGATCAGTGGAGAAATTCAGGGCCGTTATGCCCAGGAGGTGACCGGGGGATTGTCGTTCAATATTCCGATTCGGCCCCTTTCCTTTGGGGAGGATATCCAGTTTGTCTTGCAGGGATCCGATTTCGACCAGCTGGTAGGTCTCGGGTTCGGCCTGATGGGGGAGATGGGGCAAAGTGGTTTGTTTCAAAACCCACGGATGGACCCGATCCCCAACAAACCCCAGCTTAATCTTTCCATTGACCGGAGCAAAGCGGCCGACCTTGGGGTTCGGATCGATGAAATCGCCCGCACCCTGGAAACCCTTATGGGAAGCCGGGAAGTCACGACCTTTAAGAAAAATGAAGAGCAATATGAGGTTTTTGTCCAAATTGAGGATGAGGAGCGGGTGACTCCGGCGGATCTGGGGCGGGTCTATGTCCGGTCTTCCCATGGGGAGATGATTCAGTTGGTGAATCTGGTCAACTGGGAGGAGACCGTGGTCCCCGACAAGTACCCCCGTTACAATCGCTTCCGTTCGGTGGTGATAACCGCCAACATGGCCCCCGGCTATACCATCGGAGATGGGGTGGCGTTTTTGGAAGGGGTGAGGGCGGAGCTGCCGCCGGGGGTCAATTCGCTCTACGATGGCAATACCCGGGAGTTTGTGGAAAGTGAGGGGGCGACCATTTTCCTTTTTATTCTAGCTCTGCTCTTTTGCTTCCTTCTTTTGTCGGCGCAATTCGAGTCCTTTATTCACCCTCTCACCATTTTTACCGGGGTGGTGCTGGCGTTGGCCGGGGGACTTTTGGTCCTCTACCTGAGCAATCTCTTTGGGTATCCGATGACCGATAATCTCTTCTCCCGCTTTGGTCTGATTATGTTGATTGGGTTGGTGGCCAAGAACGGAATCCTGATTGTGGAGTTTGCCAACCAACTGCAAGTGCAGGGGCGAAAGGCCTGGGATGCGGCCTTTGAGGGGGCCAGTTTACGTTTTCGCCCGATTTTAATGACCGCGATCTCCACGGTCTTTGGCATTATGCCCATTGCTCTGGCCAGTGGCCCTGGTGCGGAGACCCGCAATCCCCTGGGTCTGGTGGTGGTGGGAGGCCTTTCCATTGCCACGGTCTTCAGTTTATTTGTCATTCCCGTCGTCTATTGGCTGATGGACGGACTCTCGCAAAAGGTTTTCGGGCGTTCCAGTGCCTATGGGCTGATCCGGGCGGCGAAGATCCGTGAAGATATGGCGAAGGAAGAGGCCGAAGCGATGAAGGAAAAAGGGTAAACGCAACACTCCTGAGACCTCGGAAACACCCTAGTGTCACACAAGTCGCGGCCACCAGCGGAGCTGGAATATGAGGGTAAGAGACTCGCCGGGGTCGGAGTGTTCCGCGCAGGGGGTGGGGCGTGCTTTACGGCGTTGGCTTGAAGCTCTCCGCGCAGGGACTCGAGGTCCCCGCTTGGGGGCCTACAGCGAACGGGGGCCTTGTGCCCCTGTGCGCAATACATCGGAAAACGGAAATATCGCCCTTTTTCGACAGCGAGCAGGGACCCCGCTTGGCGCATATGCGTCAACCTAAGTGATAGGGCGGGCGTTTCAGCCCTTACGGAGGGGGGCAACCGCTGCGATCATCCCTACGCAACTCTCGTAGCGAAGCGCTTCTATAAGGAGCAAGGACATTTCTGTCCTTGGGGAGCCGATCAGGCGACCTGATTGGTGGGAGAGTTTTCGAATAGGCACGATCGCTCCCATTCTCAAGGACACGAATGTACTTGCTCCTTATTATTATTAACCTCCCCAAGAACAGGCGAAAGCCCGATCAATTACGGTAACCATCCAAAGTCCTTAGGTTGACGCATATGCGCTTGGCGGGATTCCCTGCTCGCAACACTCCTAAGGCCTCGGAAACACCTTAGTCTCACATTAGTTCTTAAACCGCAAAAACCCTCCTTTTAGGGCCTGAAAGTGGATTTAGTTTGTTTTTTTCGGGAGAGCGCTTTAGAAGGGTTTCTTATGCCTGAAACTTACTATGTTGTCCCCGAAGGTCTTCACAACGCTTTAGTGCAAGCGGCTTACGAGAAGCGTGGTTTCACGCCGGAGGAGTCTGCCGATGCGGCTCGTTTTTGTGCCTCTGCGTCCTGCCATGGCATTCGTACCCACAACGCCATCAAGGCTTTGCATCTGGATCACCTTTTTGGCAGCGGTTCCGGGGGCTGTGTTCCGGGAGCGGAGATTGAGGACAAATCCGGGCGGTTTCCGGCGGCGAAGGTGTGGAATGCCAATAAGAAGCTCGGGCAGTCCACTGCCTACAAGGCCATTGACGAGGCCATTCGGTTGGCGGATGAATACGGTGTGGGGACGGTCAGTGTGGACAATGCCTTTCATTATCTTTGGGGAGGCGGCTATGTGATGGAGGCCGCGAAAAAGGGTTATTTTGCCTACACCAATTGCACCGCGGCTTTGACTGAGGTGGTTCCTTTTATGGGCAAGGTCCCTACGCTCGGGACCAATCCGCACAGCTGGGGTTTTCCCACGACGGAGGCGGTGGGCTTTCCGATTGTCATCGATTGGGCGACCTCGGTGGTGGCCATGGGGCGGGTGCAACAATTTCGGCGGGAAGGCAAACAACTTCCCCCCAATGCGGCGGTCGATGCAGATGGGAACCCAACGCAGGATCCCGAAAAAGCGGTGGCCCTTTTACCCTTTGGGGCGCACAAGGGCTATGGGCTTTCCCTCATCAACGAACTGGTCGGCGGGTTGATCGGTGGCTCCAAGCCGACCTTGCGGAGTCGCTGGACGGACGATGATGAGAAACACACACCGGCTTTCTTTTTCCAGGTGATTCATCCCGAGGCCATGGGGAGCGGGGATTTTGCCCAGGGGCGGACCCAGTCCGAAAATCTCAAGGTCGTCCTGGAGGACATTCTGCAGGGAGAGAACAAAAACTGCCTCTTGCCCGGACAGATCGAGGCGGACGCTGCCGCCCTGACCGAAAAGCATGGGGGCCTGCTTTTCTCCAATGCCGAGATCGAGGCTTTTGCCGAAATCGCGGAGGAGTGCCAGCAACAACCCTGGGATCGCAATACCCTGAAAACGGTCGAACTTTAAGACAAAACCCAAAAAGAAAAAACTATGGCTAAGTTACAAATCAAGAGTGCAGCAGAAACCAAATATGACTGTCTCTCCCTCGGAGAGATTATGCTCCGTTTGGACCCCGGCGAGGGGAGAGTGCGGACGGCCCGTTCCTTTCAGGCCTGGGAAGGTGGGGGCGAATACAATGTGGCCCGTGGTCTTCGCCGTTGCTTCGGTCTGCGAACCGGGGTGGTCACCGCCTTCGCCGAGAATGAAGTGGGGCACCTTATCGAGGATTTCATTCTGCAGGGCGGAGTCGATACTTCGCTCATCCGCTGGGTTCCCTATGACGGGGTGGGGCGGACGGTGCGCAATGGGTTGAATTTCACCGAGCGCGGGTTTGGCGTTCGCGGCGCCGTGGGGGTGCCGGACCGCGGGATGACCGCCGCTTCCCAGTTGAAGCCCGGCGATATCGACTGGGAGGATATTTTCGGCAAACAGGGCGTACGCTGGTTTCACACCGGTGGCATTTATGCCGCCCTTTCGGAGTCCGCTGCAGAAGTTACGCTGGAAGCGGTGAAAGCAGCGCAAAAGCACGGTACCATTGTCTCCTATGACCTGAACTATCGACCCTCTTTGTGGAAATCCATCGGGGGGCAGGCGAAGGCTCAGGAAGTCAACCGGGAGATCGCCCGTTCGGTCGATGTGATGATCGGCAACGAAGAGGATTTCACCGCGTGCCTCGGTTTTGAGGTGGAAGGGGTCGATGAAAACCTTTCCAATATCGAAGTGGAAAGCTTCCAGAATATGATCAAAAAGGTCATTGCCGAATTCCCGAATTTCAAGGCCACGGCAACGACCCTTCGCTCAGTGAAAACAGCTACGATCAATGACTGGGGAGCTATTTGCTGGTACGACGGGGAATTCCATGAAGCGATCCACCGGAAAGAGCTGGAAATCCTCGACCGGGTTGGGGGCGGCGACAGCTTTGCCTCCGGCTTTATCTTCGGTATGATGGAAACCGGTGATCCGGCCAAAGCGGTCAATTACGGTGCCGCCCACGGAGCACTGGCCATGACGACTCCTGGTGACACCTCCATGGTGACTCGTGCCGAGGTCGAAAAACTCATGGGCGGTGGAAGTGCCCGTGTGGTCCGCTGAATTTTTCCAACCCTAACCCAAGCGGGGTTTGCCTTTGGACACAGGTGCCTCGCGCTATGTTATTTATCGATTATGTCATCAACGAAATACTTGGATCAATTATTCTCCCTCAGCGGCAAAGTGGCTGTGGTTATTGGAGGAACCGGTGAACTTTGCGGTCAAATGGCCGAAGGACTGGCGGGAGCCGGAGCGGAAGTCGTTCTGGTCGGTCGCAACGAGGAAAAAGCCAAGGCCCGTCTCGAGAAAATCGAGGAGTTGGGTGGTAAGGCGTGGTTTCAAGCGGCCGATGTGAGCACCCGGGAAGGCTTGGAAAAGCTTTTGCAGGCCGTTCTCGAACACAGCGGCAAAGCGGATATCCTGGTCAATGGTGCCGGCGTGAATTCGCCCACGCCCTTTCTGGATATCCCTGAGGACGAGTATGAGCGCATTATGGAAGTGAACTGCAAGGCGGTTTTCCTCGCTTGTCAGGTTTTTGGTCGTTATTTCAAGGATCAGGGAGAAAAAGCTTCTATCATCAATGTCGGGTCAATGTCCGGGGTGATTCCGCTATCGCGCGTTTTCACCTATTCCATGACCAAAGCGGCGGTTCACAACCTGTCGAAAAACCTGGCCCGGGAATGGGCTACCGAGGGCATTCGGGTGAATACCATCGTTCCCGGGTTTTTCCCGGCAGAGCAAAACAAAAAGGTGCTGAGTCCCGAGCGGATTGAGCAAATCATGGGGCATACTCCGATGAATCGTTTCGGGGAAGCCCGTGAATTGATTGGGGCGACCCTTTTGCTCGCTTCCGAGGGTGCCGGTTCCTTTATTACCGGAGCCGAGATACTCGTGGACGGCGGTTATGCGGGGATGACGATATAAATTCTTTTTCCGGATCGGTGAACTCGCTGTTCGGCGATCCGGAAATCAAAGTTTCTCATTGAGAATCTCATCAGAAAGAGTAGTGTAAGCATATGTTGGTTTCGGTATTACGATCGAAAATTCTTCGGGCGGAAGTCACAGAATGCTCTGTGGACTACGAGGGGAGCTTGGCTATAGACGAAGATTGGATGGAGCTGATTGGACTTTTACCCTATGAAAAGATTCTGGTGGGCAACATTACCAACGGGGCCCGCCTGGAAACGTATGCCATTCCGGCTCCCCGTGGTTCTCTGACCATTGCGCTCAACGGTGCGGCGGCCCACCAAGGGCAGGCCGGGGATTTATTGGTGATAATGGCCTTTGGGCAGATGAAAGAGGAAGAGGCCCGCCAGTGGAAGCCGCGGGTCATTGTTCTCGCCGATCACAACACGAAAATCACCCGCCTCACCAATCCCTTGGTGGCCCGGGGGGTTACTTATTCCCAGTAATCTTCCTAACGTTTCTATTAGGTTGCCGGTTCGGGAGATTTTAGCATTGTTTAACGGTCTAGTTTAAGGCACCTTATGGAATCTGACCCCCCGAAATCAATGAACCGCCAAGCCATCTTTTTTGTCCTCATCCTCCTCGCCGCGAATGTTGTTTTGGGGGCATTCCAGCTATCCCAAAGGCGGGCTGGCGGAGAGGATGCGGATTTTTATCGCAATCTTGATGAATTCGGGCAGGTACTTCGGCTGATTCGGGAAAATTATGTTGATCCGGATTCTGTCGAGTACGAGACAATGGTCGAGGAGGCTCTCAAGCACCTGCTCCGTTCCCTGGACTCTCATTCGGATTATCTTTCGCGCGACCGCTTCAGCGATTTACAGTCTGAAACGAAGCAACAATTTGGAGGGGTCGGGATTCAAATTGAAGCGCGTGATGGGGCGATACTGGTTATCGCCCCGATTGCCGGGACCCCGGCCGATGAGGCGGGTGTTTTAGCAGGTGACCGAATTGTTCAGGTTGACGAAGAAGATACGCGAACAGCTAGTCTTCGCCAGATCGTTGACCTTCTTCGAGGGGAGCCGGGAACAAAGGTGGATTTGACCGTCTATCGCCAATCGACAGAAGAGCGGCTCACCTTTACGCTGGAAAGGGCGATTATTCAGGTGGACAGCGTTTTTGATGCGGAGATTTTGGAGGGAGATGTTGGTTATGTCCGCCTTACCCAATTTGGTGATCGGACTAAGGATGAGTTGCAAGAGGCTCTGGAGGGGTTGCTGGAAGAGACGGAATTGGAAGGATTGATTCTCGACTTGCGCAACAATCCCGGGGGATTGCTAACGGCGGCGGTGGACGTTGCCGATCTTTTCTTCGACCGAAACCAATTGATTGTTTTTACCCAGGGAAGGGATCCGGACAAGCGGCAAAATTTACGTTCCCGTCGTGGTCGGGCCGTCCCGGAAATGCCCATCGCCGTTTTACTTAACGGGGGTTCGGCCAGTGCCTCCGAGATCGTCGCCGGTGCCCTGAGAGATTCCGGGCGAGGGTTTATTGTTGGCGAAACCTCCTTCGGTAAAGGGTCGGTGCAAAGTATCCTGCCTTTGCGCAGTGGTGATGCCTTGCGTCTAACGACCTCGTTGTATTACACGCCGTCAGGGATCAGCATTCACGAAAAGGGGATCATTCCTGATGTTGAGGTGGCTCATTCGGTGGAGGAAGAAAGTAAACTACGCCTGCAGCGAAACCGTCGCGACCTTTTAAAGAATCCCGAGGAATTTCTAGAGCGGTATGATTTTGAACCGATTCCGGACCGCCAATTGAAGGCGGCTTTGGAAATCCTCCGTATGAGAATTGCGGGCCTGACGATGGAGGAAGTCCAGGAGCAAAAAAGTCAATTTGTGGAATCGCTCCCAGAAAAGGAGGAGATGGTGGAAACTCCGGAAGAAACAATCCCCGGGGATACTGATGCTGAGCCCCGCGAAACGATCAAGATCGAATAGTGATCCTAGGCATTGAGAGTTCCTGTGATGATTCGGCCTTAGCCTTGTTTGATCCGGGCACGGGGGTCCGAGGCCACTGGATGAGCAGTCAAGTGGCTTTGCATGAAAAGTACGGGGGAGTTGTTCCGGATTTAGCCAGTCGCGAACATCTAAACAATTTGCCAGCTATGCTAGGGTTGATCCAAGGGTTTCTTGGCGAAACAAGACCTCACAGCATTTTCTATACGGCAGGTCCCGGTCTGGCCCCCTGTCTGGCGATGGGGAAAGCGATGGCGCAAGCTTTGGCTACGGCTTGGTATTGTCCGGCCTATGGCGTTAATCATCTTCGTGCCCATGCCTATTCACCCTTTCTGGATTTCTTCGAGCATTCGCCGACGGATTTTGTGGAGCGATTTTATGAGCATTTGCCGCATCTCGGTCTTTTGGCGTCCGGAGGAAATACGCTTTTGTATGAAATTTCCGCAATTGGCACGATTGAGATCCTAGCCGAGACCCGTGATGATGCAGCAGGGGAGGCCATTGACAAAGGAGCCAAATTGTTGGGATTGCCCTATCCCGGGGGACCGCACATTGAGAAGTTGGCGGAGTGCGGTGATTCGGGTTACCAAAAATTCCCCATCGGCCAAAACCGCCAACAGGATATGTTCTTCAGCTTTTCCGGTCTAAAAACCAGTCTTCGCTATTATCTGGAGGCGCAGACTGAGGAGGAGGTCCGCCAGAATCTTTGTCATCTTTGCGCTTCTTATCAAGAAGCGGTGGTGCAGGGATTGGCTTTGCGCATCAAGCAAGCGATCCGCCGCAATCGCAGGTTCCGAAGTCTTGGGCTTTGTGGTGGGGTCGCGCAGAATCGTCGTTTGAGGGCGGTTTTGACGGGGATTTCCGAAGAGCAAAACCTACCTTTTTTCGTGGCTCGTAAGGAATATTGTGGAGATAATGCGGCCATGATAGCCTTGGCCGGATATTTGGAAAGAGCGGCGCTTTACGAGAATGCTCCGGTCAGGCCTTCGCTTCCCCTCACTGAACAATCTTTACCGAAAGACCAACGCTGATGAAATTCCGCTTGCTGCCCATAGTCGTGATTCTCGCCCTCGCCTTTATTTTCCTGGGCGCCCTTTACTTACTCCTGAACCAAGCCGACGAGTTGGTTTCAGATCCCAAATGGCCCGGTCAGGAAGATTCGGAACCGGCGGAATTTCCAGTCGAATTTTTTCTTGCGAACCCCGAAAGCCTGGACGAGGGGTATTATATTCTGGAGGCCCGTTTTGCCGAAGAGTTGCTGGAGGATGAAGTGGCGCGGGTAATTTTAACTCACACCCCCGGGGGCGAAGCTCTTCCCTTGGTGGTACCTATTGAACATTCGAATCCGCCAGAGGCATTCACGTCCCTTAAAGTCGAGTGGGACGGTGCTATTTTGATTCTTCGGGATTTTGACTCGGCGGAGTAGGAATTTTTACGGCGAGCCGGTGCTCTTTTCTTTGGTGCTGGCCGGTTTAGAATCGGTTCCCGTTTTTGGAAACGACGAATACCTGCCGCCAAGGCAGGGATTCGCGAATTGGTGTACCGGCTTTTCGGCCGGAAGAGAGTTACGCGAGTTCGCGGGAGAGCTCAACCCACCGTTCGGGAGGGATGATTGTTCCCATCCGGCGGACGACTTCGGCGCCAAGGCGGGAACCATTGCCACCACAGGCGGCGAGGTTCTGGGAGCGCAGCCAGCCATAGAGGAAACCCGCTGCCCAGAGATCGCCGGCGCCGGTGGTATCGACGACATCTTCGACCAGCAGGGGTTCGATTTCGACAACGCCTTCCCGGGAGGCAACCACCGAACCGGCCTTGCCCATTTTGACCACTCCGATCTCACAGTATTCGTGCAGTTCTCTGGCCATATCCGGATAGCTTTTTCCTTTGCCTAAAAAGGCTTCGGCTTCCTCTTCGTTGGCGAAGACGATATCCACATATTCCTTTAGAATCTCGGGTAAGATATCTTCCGCCGCCTGAACGACCTCGAAGGAGGCAAGGTCGAGGGAAACGGTGCAGCCGGCACGTTTCGCGCAGCCCAGAACATGGCGAAGCAGATCGCGGTTAAAAAGCAGGTAGCCTTCAATATGAGCGTGCCGACAACCTTGGAAATCCTCTTCGCTGATCTCTTCTGGGCTCAGCGTCAGCGCGGCGCCAAGGTGCGTGCGCATGGTGCGCTCGGAATCCGGAGTCACGAGAGAAACGCAGCGTCCGGTGGGTTCCTCGCTTTTCTTCAGCCGGGAGGTGTCACCGCCCATTTTGCGGAAACTTTCAGTGAAGAGATGACCGGTTTGGTCATTCCCGATTTTCCCCAGAAAGGTCGAGCTGATCCCGAGGCGGGCCAAGCCGAAGATAGTGTTGCCAGCGGATCCACCAGGTGACTCGACCAGAGAGGTTCCGGCCTCGGCGGCCAAACGGGCAATCTCCTCTCCGGAGACTAACTCCATTCCGCCCTTGGCACCGGTTAGGTGCTTGCTGAGGAAGTCTTCACCGACTTGGGCGAGGGCATCGACAATGGGAGAGCCGACGCCTATGATATCATACTTGGGTTTGTTTTCTTGGTTTTGTTCTACGGACATAACTAGGTAACCGAGGGAAAGGGTTTCCCTCGTCGATACAATCGACTTAGATTCTTAGGAGAGGCTCTCGATGGTGTCGATAAATTTCTCTTTTTCCGGCGATTTGAAGAAGGCGGTTCCGGCTACAAAGGTGTCGGCACCGGCTTTTGTGCAAAGTTTGGCGGTCTCCAGATCGATTCCTCCATCGACTTCCAGGCGGAAAAGGTGATTGTCGTCCACTCGCCATTGGTGGATCTTGCGAATTTTGCGAATCATGTCCTCTTTGAAGGATTGGCCGCCGAATCCGGGTTGGACCGTCATCACCAGAAGTAGGTCAATCGAATCCAGGTAAGAATAGATACTTTCCGGAGCGGTGCCGGGGTTAATGACGAGACCTTTTTGACATCCTCTCTCTTCAATTTGTCGGAGGACTTTGCGATGGTTCACCGGCGCTTCAATGTGGAAGCTGATAAGGTCAGCTCCAGCTTCGGCGAAGGGTTCGACAAAAGCATCCGGATTGGCCAGCATCAAGTGGACGTCGAAAAAGAGCTGGCTGTCTTTTCGCAGCGCGGCCACCGTCGCTGGTCCGAAGGTGAGATTAGGCACAAAATGCCCGTCCATAATATCCAGGTGAAGCCAGCGGAGGCCCAGGTTTTCCACCTCGCGCGTGCTTTTGCGGAGATCTCCATGATCTCCGGCAAGAATGGAGGGTGCCAAAAGAGAAGGGTTTTTACCGGCAACGGGACGCATATGCTTCAGCCTTTCACGGCGCCGCTACTGAGGCCGCGCACAAACAGTTTCATGGTGAAGAGGAAAAGGATGATGAGCGGGATACTGGCGAGCAGGAATGTCGCCATGATGGCGCCCCATTGTTTGACGTACTCGCCGTCGAGATAGATGAGGGCCACCCCAATGGGAAACAGTTCGGAATCCTTCAGGAAGATCAAGGGCATGAGGAACTCATTCCAACTGGTGAGGAAGGACAAAATGGCCAGGGTGCCGATAATTGGGCCACTCATGGGGATAACAATATGCAGCAGCTGTTTGAAATGTCCGGCCCCGTCAATCTCCGCTGCCTCGAACAGGTCTTTAGGCAGGTCCTCAATGAAATTCCGCAAAATGTAGATATTGAAAACCTGGGCTCCGCTTATGCCGATAATGATCAGGGCCCAGAGAGTGTTCAACAGATTCATGCTCTTGATCAACATGAAGAGCGGGACAATGTTGGCGACCCCGGGCATCAGCATGAGGAAGAGAAAAACCGCCCACAGGAAGTTGCTGAAGGGCATCTTGTAACGGGCGAAGAAGTAAGCCCCCAACAGGGCTACGAAAAGGGTCAGAACAGTGGTCGAGACGGTGATGAAAATAGAGTTGGCCACTGCCGGGGCGATCAGCTCAAAGGCGAAGAGATAATTCTCCCACTGCCATTCTCCCAGGCGTGCCGGAAGCCAGGGGTTCTCGGTGAACATGAGGTTGTTCTTCCCGCTGATTTGGAGCATCATGTACAGGGGAAGCAGCTCGACGCCGAGAACCAGAAGAATGATCAGGTGTTTCGGCCAATCCTTTACCTTGGGAGCGCCTGCAGGTCGATTTTTATTGGGAGCACTCATTTGTCGACGCGTACGTATTTGTTATTGATGACAGTCAAAATCAGGATGAAGAAGAAGAGCACCAGACCGATGGCACAAGCGTAGCCAAACTCATTGGCGACAAAGGCCTGGTTGTACATCCAGAGCCCCGGGACCATGCCGCGGCCGCCGGCCCCACCTCCTTCCCCGAGCAGCAGGAGCTGTAAACCGAAACTTTGGAGGGTGCCGATGATCAGGAGAATCAAGGTCAGGCGGACCTGGGTCATGATCAAGGGGAGCTCAATGTAGAGGAATTTTTGAAAGGCGGAAACGCCATCGAGGTCGGCCGCTTCATAGACATCCTTGCTGATGGATTGAAGTCCGGCCAGATAGATCAGCACCCCGACCGCTCCTATCCAGGGGAAACCCCAGATAATCAGCGCGGGAACGATCAATTGCTCCTGGCTGAGCCAGGCAATGGGGGCGTCAGTGCGGAAGGTGTTGCCAGCAAAAAATGTAGAGTCAAACCAAGCCAGCACCTCGATCAGACGGGTGGTTTCGAGGAATTTGTTCAAGGGGCCCAGATTGGGGTCGAAGAAGAACTTCCAGATGAACAATACCACCAATTGGGGGACGATCATCGGGAGGACTACCAGGAGGCGATACCAGTATTGGGCCCGGTCGCTTTTCAGGCGGTGGATCATCACCGCGATAAAGATAGACGGGACGAGCTTCAGCACATTGGCCACCACCAGGATGCCGATGAGGATAAAGGAGTTCCACAGGGTGGTATCCCCGAGGATCCGGCGGAAATTATCGAGCCCGATAAAACGCTTGGTATCGTCCCCGTCCCATTCGAAAAAACTGTGATACACCGCGCTGGCCGCAGGGAAATACTGAAACATCAGAATAAAGAACAGCGGAACGGCAACAAAGAGATAGAGCCGCCATTCGCGCAAGGCCTTTGCTGTACTGATTGGTTTTTGCATATCGGGAAGAGGGGGAGGGTCAGTTACCGATCCTTTCCAGCTCGTGGGCTAGGTAGTAAGAGTTGGTTTCCTGGATTATCTGCGTTTCACTGATTTCCAGCATTTTATTGTACAAATGCTCCTGGAGGCGGCCTTCGGGGATATGGCGGTAGAGATGCTCGTACCCTCCGAAGGAGCAATCCATTCTCATCACATTGGAGAGTTGGTTGCGGCTGATGCGGGTGAGATCGCGTTCGATGGCCCGGGGATAGACGGAGTCCAACTCGCTGATAAAACGATCCACATTGCCTGCGGCCAGATGGTGTTGGTTGATGTCGACGACTCTTGAGCGCTCGGTGGCGCCGGTAAGTCCCATCCCGCTTGGATACCCCCCCATCCGGGGAATGAAGGGCTTGGTGATTTCGGGGACCGAAACCCCTTCCACGGCGGGAAGCCATCCACTGATTTCGCCAAAGAGTTCGGCGGAGGCCTTCGAGGTCAGGTATTGCAGGAAATGAATGGTCTGGTCCAGGTTTTTGGTACCCCGGTAAACTCCAAAAACAGCTCCGGTCCCGATACCCCGTTCCGAAATGGGGCCGAGAACATTCTCCCCGAAATCCGGATGCTCCTGAGAAGGGAAGGGGATCGGAAAGGCTCCCAGGGGGAATGGTGCTTCGGCGTGCATGCTGCTGGCGTCCCAGCTGCCGCTGACAATCATAACCATGCCTCCGCGTTCAAAGCGAAAACTGGCGTCTTCCCGCTGTAATTGCTGAAAACCAGGCTGCATGTGTTGGGTGATCAGGGATTGGAGGGCAAAGCCTTCACGGAAGGGGGTATCTCCCACCGACTTATTGCCCCGGAGAATTTCCAGCAGGACATAGTTGGCGTTGGGTCGTAAGTCGCGGACAGGATTCTCCTCCAGAATCAGCTTTTGAGTCTGGCTGGTGAAAAGATTGTTCATCAATAGTGGACCGTTGTAGCGGGAGCCCGCGATGGGGAAGACATCTTCTCCGGTCTGTTCGGCGTAATCCCGGATTTCCTCGGAGATAGCAATAAATTCCTCCAGCGTTTCCGGGGGAGGACGGTCTCCTAGGATTTTCTGCCATAAATCCTTATTATAAAAAACCCGTATAGTGAAGAGGGCATTGGGAATCCCGTAAACCTCCAAAAGTTGATCGTTTAAGGTGAGTTCCGACTGGAGCCCATCGATAAAGGTTTCTTGCCAGGGAAGCTCCTCCAGGTCGGTTCCCGCGTTAAAGGGATTGGGTTGTTGGACATACTCCGTCAAAGGGACGAAATAACGGGCCAGGCGATCTTCGGTAAGGCCTTTGCCCACACCCAATTGGATAAGGTCAGGGGCTTGCTGGCCCACCAGTTGAACAGTCAACCAGGTGGGGTAAACCCGTTCCGGAATGGGGATTTGCCGGATGGTGACATGGGGGTATTTTTCCATGTAGTTTTCGGCGATGGCATCAAAGGCCTCACGGATACCGGATTCCAGTTGCCAGTGGGCAAAGCTGATAACAATGCGGTCTGGGTCGCGCTGCTCCATTTCGCGTGTAAAGACGCGATACAACGCAACGATAAAGCACAAAGCCAACAGGGCGATGCCGATCGTATTAAGAATCCGTTCCCGAGTCATCAGAATCCTCCAGATAAGTTTGAATTTCCATGCGGCGGTCCGCGACCCAATCGACCCGGTTGTCCCGGGTGAAATTATCGAGGAAGCGTCCGTAAAATTGATCAGCCACCGGATAATTTTCCAGGTGTCGAGCCATTTCGGCAATGCGCACGTAGGTGGAGGCGAGCGTTTGGCGGTTGTGGATGCCTGCCTCCACGGCGGCCATCAAGTGCTCCAGAAGCAATTGCTGCGACTCCGGGTTTTCGTGGTCAAAATGAGTGTACGCATTGGCCATGACCAAGTGGTAATCGCGGCGCGTCCGCGAATTGACAAAGCTGCCCCGGAAAGCTTCGGTTTCGGCAAAGCGTTCGGCTTTGGTCTCCGGGTCGGTTGGCTCGTATAAACGCATCGTGACCCACCGTACCCGGGCCAATTCTCCCATCGGGTGATCCGGATGGTCCTCGTGGAGACGGTTGAAAATGTCTTTGGCTTTGTCCCAGTCCGGGGTGTAGCGATGGATTTGTTCGATCCTCCCGAGATAGTATCGTGCACGGATGCCGAAGTCGTCATTGGCCTCAACCTCCTTTACTTTTTGCAAGTATTCTTCGGCCGATTGGATCGTCGTCCGGCTCTTGGGTTGGAGGTTCAGGTGGGCGATGCCAAGACCCAAATGGGCTTCGCGGGCGCGTTCCCCATCGCGGGTGATAGCCTCTTCGAAACGCTCGATGGCCTGAACGATCAACAACTTGCTCAAACGGTCCCAAGCCATTTCATAAGGGTCTTGAGGGGCGGTTTCCAAGGGCTCCTCGGCGGCCAGGGGGGGGAGAATATAAAGAAAAAGGGCCAATAAACCAATCCATCTGCTCTGCGAAGAAAAAATTCCTTTACGATACTGCGGGGATAGGTTGGCTTCGGGAGATAGAGAAAGTCTCATGGCGGTGGGATTCGAACAAAGGGGGCATTGTTTGGAATCTTGGAAAACGGGGCAAGCTAAATTTCCCTTCTCCCACGCCAATTTGAATTTAAGATTCTTGAACTTAAGTATTGACGGTATGTGGATTTTTGATTTTCTGGGGGTATGCAACGAAAAAGATTACATTTTACGGATTGTCCGGCGGTTTATCATGTGATGTCGCGGACGGTAAACGGAGAAAAGATTTTTGGAGAGAAGGAGAAAGCCGTTCTCGCCAAAATGTTACACCAGGTGGCGGCCTTTTCAGGGGTCAAGGTTTTGACGTACTGTATTATGGCCAACCACTTCCATATCCTGGTGGAAGTGCCCAGTGCGGAGGGGGTTGAGCTGACCGATGAGGAGTTGGTGGAGAGGTATTGGTACCTGCACGGGGAGAACAATCACCTGCGCAAAACGCCCCGCTCAATTACTTATGCGCCCAATTCGGTGGAACAGGTGCAGCGGACGCTTAAACAGGGCGGCAAGGAAGCGGAGGAGCTTCGGGAGGCTTTGCACAAGCGGATGCATAATCTGCCGGAGTTTGTGAAGACTTTCAAGCAACGAGTGAGTATCTGGTACAACAGTGAGTATAGGCGTTATGGTCCGCTTTGGAGTGAGAAGTTCAAGAGTGTCTTGGTGGAGGGTCGGGCCAATGCCTTGAAGGTGGTGGCGGCCTATATTGATCTGAATCCGGTGCGAGCGGGCCTGGTGGATGATCCGGGGAAATATGCGCACAGTGGTTATGGGGAATCGGTGATGGCGGGAGAGCCGATGACCGACTTGGGGTATATCGTGGATGCGATTGATAAGGATACGGGCAGCGATGTGTTGCGATTTTACCGGATGCTGGTGCTGGGGCAGGGGCGGATGCCCCGTGACGGGAAGGGGTACCTTGATGACCAGGAAGCGCAGGAAGAGATCACCCGTTTGCTCAGCGAGCAGGCGGAAAGTGAGGCTGATCGGCGTGGACGGGAAAAGATGTTTGCGGCCGTTACCAGAGCCCAGCTTGTTGGTTCAGAATCTTTCGTTGGAGGATTGCTGAAGGAAGCGAAGCAATGCCTTTCGCGCAAAGTCCGCCGCCCCAGTCTGACTTTCGAGACGCCGCTCCCCGGATTGTTTTCGCCGAATTTCTTTCGTTTGAACAAAACCAACTCTCAAAAATAGGAAAGATGAACAGAGGTATGCAAGGAAGTCGGTCAAGTCAATTTAAGTTCGAAGAACTTAAAACTTGACGCTTGGCGTTGCCGGTAGTTTCGAAAGCGTCAAGTTTCGGTTTCATAGATTTAACCAGTTTAAAAGAAACTATCTTGCGTTTCTTTTTCGGTTTTAGCACAATCTTTTTAGTGGATTTGCATCCCAGTTTGTCCGACGAGAAGCGACCTGCCCCAACCCTGTGTTACTGATGATTTGTAAACTTTTTTTCTTCTTGGCTCTGTATGGGGCTTTGTTCTTTTCTTTTTTTCTCCGGGCAGATACTGAGGAGCACGCACTTGCTCATATGGCCGAAAGCCGTTATGCGCAGGGGGCTGAGGTTTGGGACCGCTTGTTTGCGGAGGAGAATCCATCCGAGGATTCTCTTCGTTGGCAGGAACTGAGTTTTCGTCGGGCCGATGCGCATTGGCGGGCCCTGGCGGGAACCACGCAAAGTGATCACACAGTCTTTGTTCCCTATATTGAAAGTCTGGGAAATTTGACTGAAGTCGATGAGGTGACCCTCTGGGTTGCTGAAGCCCATCGTTCACTGGCAGAATTTCATTGGTTGGTCCGGCTGCGCTACCATTACCGTGGCCATGGTCCTCACCGTACTCATTTTCAGAAGGCCTTCACAGCCTATACCCGCTTGGAAGATACACCCGAACACCGCCAAGGGCTATTGGATCTCGTAATGCGTTTGGTCGATCCGGCTTCTTTTCTCCATGAGGGTTCGGGAAACATGGGGCGTTATTTAGGTTATCTCCCTTGGGACCGCAAACAACTCCGTTTGGTCCGGAGGTTCGCCGAGGAGATGGATCAACAGATGATCCTTGATCTGGCTATTCTCACTGACCGGATCCACGCAAGGGATTTTCTGCAGAACCTCAGTTCATCCGAGCATCAGGATGTCCTTCGAACTTTTGCGGGAATCCTTGCCGCAACCACCGAGGAAGATCGCTGGTTCGATTATGCGGTTTTGCTTTACGGACGGTTTTTAGAGAACTTTGGCCGTTGGCATGAGGAATTTCAATACGCCAAATCGAATTTGGCTGCCGCCGTAGAGTTGTATCGCCCTATTGCGGAAAACCATACGTTTGAGGGAAAGCTACCCCACTATGGTGAGATCAAAGCCCGTTTCGATGAATTGACCCTTCCCAGTCTTTCGCTGCAGAGCCCGGAAACGATCCGTCCGGAATCTCTTCTTCGCTTTCATTTGCAGGCCCGTAACGTGGAAGAAGTCTCCTATGCGATCTATGCCCTCGACGGTCCCGCTACTTTTGCCCGATCAGAGAACTGGATCCATCTCCCGGATCGGAATCGAGGGGAGACGACACCTGCCCCGGTCTTCCTCGAGGAGAATCCGGTTGACCAATGGACCGATGCGCCGGAACCGGATGAACCTTTCGCCAGTTCGACGATGACTCTGCGCCGGGAGGCTCTTCCGCGCGGTGGATACTGGTTGCGCGTAACCGGCCAAATGGGGGAAGAAACCGTGGTGCAGGAGGATGCCTATTTTGTCGTAACCGATAGCACCTTCATCTTGCAGGATATCATTGATGGGGGCGTGGTTTTTACCTGCCACATGGATTCTGGAGAGCCCGCACCTGGGGAGGTTCACTATTTCACTCACCGAACCTATCGTAATGGCGGCGAGCGGATTGGCAGTGTTGAAAAGGTCCCACCGCAATCTACAGATGAAGACGGTCTCCTGACCATGGACCGAACGTCCCGTTGGGAAATGATCTGGGCGGAAACAGACCAGGGGCCGGTTCTTTATACGTCCCGGGCTTCCCTTCCAAATTTCCGGGACCGCAACATGACTCCGCATTTCACCACTGACCGTTCCCTCTATCGGCCAGGGGAAAGCGTTCACCTTCGCTACACTGAGAGGGTACCTTCGGAAGATGGTCTCACTCCGTCCCCGGAAGGCCGGGAAGTAATTCTTCAGTTGCTGGATGCGCGGAATCAAAAATTTAAAACGCTGGAACTGATTCTCGATGCCTATGGTGTCGCTGAGACGTCCTTCACTCTTCCGGAGGACATGGCGCTCGGCAAGGTTCGGGTTCGCCATCCTTATTGGCGGGCCAGTTCACAAACCTGGAGCCCTCCCAGGATACGTTCAACTTCGAATCTTTTGCGGGTGGAAGAATTCCGCACTCCTGAATTTCGCGTCGATGTAACGGGCCCCGGGAGTGATGGTCAGCCCGAAGCGTTTAGCGCGGGAGATGAGGTGGAGGTGGAGGTAAAGGTTGAATACTATGCTGGCGGGGCTATCCCCGGAGCTGAAGTTGACTACAGCATTGTCCGCCGTCCCCTGCACCTAGGGTACACCCCAAATCGATCCTTTGCCTGGTTGCGTTCCGATGCTCGTAACCACTCCCGCAGGTACCACCGGCGGGAGAATCCCGTAATCGAAGGGAAAACGACCACCGGGGAAGACGGAATCGCCCGAATTTACCTTGATACCGCAGAAGACTTGGAGGGCCTTGAGGGCCGAAGTTCCCAGGTGCAGGATTGGGAATACGTTGTCCGGGTCAACGTAACCGATGCCTCCCGGCGCATTATAGAGGCGTCGGGATCGGTGCGGGTTACGAAACATCCCTACCGCTGGGGCTTGCATACCGATGGTGAGGTCTACCGCCCCGGTGCTGAAGTGGAACTCACGATAAAGGCCCTTGACCCCTACGACCGCCCGGTGGAGACCAAGGGAAAGGTCCTGATAGCCCGGCAGGTGGCGGCTGAAAAAGTAAGGAAAGCCCCTGGTGCCGAAGATCTTACCATTATCGAAGAGGGCTACCGCTGGAAACCCGTCACCAGTGGATCCTTCGTCACCAATGAGGGGGGCTCTGCCACTTTTGCCTTCACTCCTACTGAAGCTGGACTTTATCGTTTTCTAACGATTGATGAGAGCAGAGGTATTCAGAAAGAACATACATTTCTTGCGGCCACGGAGGAAACGCATTCGTTATCTATTGAACGGGGGAATTTGCGGCTGTATTCCGAACGGGATACCTTCCGCCAGGGAGATACCGGACGGGTCGTAGTGGTTGCGCCGCAACGCCAGAACAACACCGTCCTGTTTACTTCCTTCGGAGACGATTTGATTGATGCCAAGGTTTTGCGCATGGAGGGGAATGTCCGTATCGTTGATATTCCCATCGGCCCCGGGAGTGTACCCAATATCCATTTACGGGCGGCGCAAATGCGCGACCGGACGGTGCAAAAAGCTGAAGTTGAGTGGATCATCCCGCCAGTGGAATTGTTTTTGGATGTTGCGCTTGATAAATTGCCGGAATCCTTTCGCCCCGGGGAGGAGGGCGAAATCGGCTTCACGGTGCGGGATCATGAGGGCAATCCAGTGCAGGGCAATTTTGCTATCGGGGTGACCGACAAAGCCATTCAGGCGATCCAGCCACGGATTGAAAAGGATCTTCAGGAATTTTTCTACGGGGAGAAAAATCGTCTTATTAGTCGGATCGGAGTTCCCAGACTCCGAGGCCCGGCTTATCTTGATTTAGGCAAAACCACTCAGGTCAAACGGGAGCTTCAGGGGGAACTGCCGGTGGAAGAATATTGGCGGGAAAGGAATTCCGGAGAGAAAATCGAATCCTTGGCTGATAAGCTTACCGACGATCCGGTGGAGCGGCTGAGAACGCTTCGTATCGGGGGTGTTCATTTGCGGGGAGGAGGTCTTTCCGAAATAGTCCGGCAATTGGAGGCATCGTCCGAGTTTCATGAAGCCTTTCCGGAGTTCACCCTCGAAGTGGTCAACCACTTTAATATTGATGGAGATATTCACTTAAGCCTAACCAATATGACTATTGAAAGGATTATTGAATATGGCATCGCAGAAATGGGGGCAACCTTCAACATTCACTTTCTCCCGGAGAAAAAAACCTTTCAGCTTTTTGTGATACCCTATCACTTTGAGCTATATGATCGAAGGCGATCAGGCCTGCAAGCTCCGGCAGATCCGTTTGCTCCTGATCGTTCGGCTCCGGCAGATCCGTTTGCTTCGGCCCGTTCTTCCTTCCGGTCGGCTTCGACGGAGGTCGTACTGGAGGAATCCCTGTCCGCCCCCTTTGGAGGGGCAGATCTGGGTGAGGCAGCGAGCGTGCGCACGGATTTTCGTTCAACTGCGCATTGGACTTCCATGGTCATCACTGATCAGGAGGGCCGGGGCACGGTTTCCTTCACCTTTCCGGAAAATCTCACCGAATGGGAAATTCTCGTTCAGGGCGTGACCACAGGCCCCGAGGTCGGCTGGCATGAAGCCGTTGTGCCAACTTCGGTTCCTGTCGCGATGCGGGTGCAAACGCCACGCTTTCTGGTCGAGGGTGACTATGCTATCCTCTCCGGTATAGTGCAGAACCTCACCGACGAGGATCTCGGTGGGGGACTGAACCTCGAAGCCGAAGGACTTCGGGCTGACCGTGAAGGGTTTGAACAACATCCTTTACCTCAGGGAGCGCAGGTACGGATCGACCGTGGGTTTCATGCCGAAAACCCGCGTGATAAGGTTATCGTTACCGGTGAGGTTCGCTCTGGCGGGGGTAGTGATGCAATGGAGAAAAGCTTCCCCGTGGTGGAGTATGGAATTTTTCAATACCATGGGGATAGCACCGTTCTTCGTCTGCCGGAAAAGGGCGAAGCGGATTCGACCCTGTCCTTTGAGCTTCCCCCGCAAAGACATCCTGAACGGGCTTCTCTCGATATCCGTCTCTCCGTTTCGCTGGCTTCCACGGCCCTTGATGCGCTTCCATACCTGATCAGGTTTCCTTATGGCTGCACCGAGCAAACCCTGAGTCGGTTTATTCCCACAGTGCTTGTTCGGCGTACTTTGGAGGACCTTGAGCTTGATCCCACCCTTGTTGAAAACCGGGTTTTTGGCGGAGTTGACGAAGGGAATAGTGAGGGTCCACCCGGGCATTACAGACGTTCATTGAAGGAACTCGATAGCATGGTCGCCATGGGGGTGAATCGTCTTCTCGATATGCAGCACAACAACGGTGCTTGGGGCTGGTGGAAAGATTCCCTACCCAACGCTTGGATGACGGCTTATGCCACGATGGGTTTGGCTGTGGGGGCGCAAGCTGGAATTGATGTTGAGCGATCCTCTATTGACCGTGCCCAGCAATGGTTGCGCTCTCAATTGATCGACTACCGGGACCGTCCCGATCTCGCGGTTTTTATGCTCTATGCCATTGCGGTTGATCCCCTTGCTGAGTGGGACGAGCGTGATGCTGCCAATGCGGAGTATTTCTGGGAAAACCGGGATGTGCTCCGCTCGTATGGTCGCAGCCTCCTGACCCTTACCTTTCACCACCGCCAGGACGATTATCCCGAATACCTCGACCGGGCCAACCGTCTCCTCGTTACACTTGAAAACGGTCTCCGCGAGGTTCGCACCGGATCGGAATTGCTTGGAGAGGAGCGGGGGGAGGTTTGGGCCGTTCACTGGGGTGAGGAAGGGCCGACCCTTCGCTGGAATCGTAACGGAGTGGAGTCCACTTCCTGGGCTCTGCGGGCCTATCTTGCGGTGCGACCGGACAGTCCCCGGGCGGAACAAGCGATGCGTTGGTTAGTCCAGCAACGGCGTGGGGCACAATGGTCCAATACCCGCGATTCCGCCATCGCTTTAATGGCCTTGACGGACTACCTCCGCATCAAGGAGGAGGGGCAAAGCGATCTGGAGGTGGATGTGCTGGTCAATGGAGAAAAACAGGAGACTTTCCTCTTCGGCGGGGAGAAAGCTCTAGGACATCAAACCCTTCAGCTGCCCGGCGATTCCCTATCCTTCGGGCAGAATGAGGTCACCTTTCAGGTTCGGGGTCAGGGAAGTCTTTATGCCTCTATTGGGGCGGAATATTTCACCCGTGAGGATCCCCTTGAAGCTCAGGGAAATCAGGTTTATGTCACTCGGAAATACCGTCGGGAGACGAGCGTGCCCCGGCTTGATGGAGGGCGTATCACCAAATGGACCGATCTCGAAAGTGGCGATCGCGTCCACGCCGGGGATCGGATCGAAGTCAGGTTGCTGATCGAAGTTCCGGTGGATCTTGAGTATTTGGTTTTTGAGGACAAAAAACCTGCCGGGCTTGAGCCGGAACAACAGCGAAGCGGGGAGTTGAACTATGCCGTGGCCCGTCGGGCGGACGGAACCTTCACGGGGCGAAGAACTTTTACCCACATGGAACTCCGGGAACAGCACACCGCCTTTTTCATTGATCATTTGCGAGACGGTGTTCACGAGATTCGGTATAGGCTTCGGGCGGAAACCCCCGGCCACTTTACCGCCCTGCCGGTGCTCGGTCATGCCATGTATGTCCCCGAAGTCCGGGCTAATTCTTCCAGCTTCCGTTTACGGATCGAGGATCAGCGGTAGACGGGAGTGGGGGAGTGTCCGCCTTCGCCAAGGCTTCGGCGTGATCTTCGCTTCGCTACGAGTGGAGTAGGGCGATGGTTATGGGAGGGGTTTGTATCGCGTAAGGTTGGAGTCCCGCCTTTAGGCGGTCTCGGCGCCGCGGGCGGGCGTAGTCAACGG